>JBJMPM010000176.1:0-13152 GCA_045803205.1 Longimicrobiaceae bacterium | reverse complement strand
CCTCACCCTGCCGCTTCGCGGCGGTCCCTCCCCCAAAAACAGCCTGGGGGAGGGACGGGGGCTCGCTTCGCTCGCGGCTCTCCCGGTGCGGTCCGGGCGGCGGCGCGTGCCCGCCGCCTCTGGCCCCCTGGTGATCACTCTCGGACGCCTCCCGACCTGTGGCTTCGCACTGGGGCCGCGTCCCCAGTCCGCGAAGGCGGACTTCGTGTAGTTGTTGCCGCGGATTTATCCGCCCCTTGCAGGAGAGGTGGCGGAAGAGAAAAACCCCTCCCCCGCCGATCCGGGAGAGGGGCTCGCTTGGACGGCGCGGGGCCGGCCAGGCGGCGCTACAGCACTCCGCCGCCGCTCTCGCGCTCCGGGCGCCAGACCGCGTCGTCGTCGTACTCGGCGGCGTGCTCCTCCACGAAGGTCTCGACCGCGGGGACGGGCGCGTGGCGCGAGACCCGCATCACCCCCTCCCAGCCGCAGGAGGTGCACCACCGGCGGTTGAGCCAGCGCCGCACCGGCCGCAGCGCCGCCACCCGGATCGGCAGCGACTCGCACCCGCAACGCGGGCAGTCGCGCCCGGTGGGGAGGAGCGCCACCAGCAGCACCAGCGGAGCGACCAGCATCACCACCCAGAGAGCCGTCATGAGGATCCACAACATCTCGTCCCTCCCTGGTTGCCCCTGTGCCTCGCTGCGCTCGTTCCCATGCTCGTGCAGGTTGGCAAACGGCATGCCGTTCCGCGCGCACGCCCGCACCCGCTGAGCGCGTCCAAATGCGTGTCCTTCAAGTAGATGCGGACGCTCCCGGCGCCGCCGTCCGCGAGGCGGCCCGGGTGCTGCGCGAAGGCGGGCTGGTCGCCTTCCCCACCGAGACGGTGTACGGGCTGGGCGCGCACGCCCTGGACCCCGCCGCCGTCGAGCGGATCTACCGCGCCAAGGGCCGCCCCGCCTACAACCCGCTGATCGTACACGTGGCCGGCGTGGACGCGGCGCGCGCCCTCTCCAGCGCCTGGCCCGCGGCGGCGGACCGGCTGGCGGAGCGCTTCTGGCCGGGCCCGCTCACGCTGGTGGTGCCGAAGGCCGCCTCCATCCCCGACGCCGTGAGCGCGGGGCTGGCGACGGTGGGCGTGCGCGTCCCCGCGCACCCGGTGGCGCATGCGCTGCTGGAGGCGGCGGGGATTCCCCTCGCGGCGCCGAGCGCCAACCGCTCCTCGCACGTCTCCCCCACCACCGCCGAGCACGTCCGCCGCAGCCTGGACGGCCGCATCGACCTCATCCTCGACGCCGGCCCGACGCCGGTCGGCATCGAGTCCACCGTCCTCAGCCTCGCCGGCCCCGTCCCCACCGTGCTGCGCCCCGGCTCGATCTCGATCGACGCGCTGCGCGAGGTGCTGGGCGACGTCCGCGCCGGCGGCGGCGAGGCCGGAGGCGAGGCCGCGCGCCCGTCGCCCGGGATGCTGGAGCGGCACTACGCCCCGTCGGCCGAGGTGCGGCTCTTCGGCTCCGAAGCGCGGGAGGCGGCGCTGGCGAAGGCGAGCTGGGCGGCGGGCGAGGCACGCCGCATCGGGGTGATCGCCTTCGCCCCCGCGAGCGCGCCGGCCACGCAGGTCGTGGAGATGCCGGACGACGCGGCGGAGTACGCCGCCCGCCTCTACGCCGCGCTGCACGAGCTCGACGCCGCGGGCTGCGAGGCCATCTGGATCGAGCAGGTTCCCGACACCCCCGAGTGGGCTGGCATCCGCGACCGCCTCCGTCGCGCCGCGACGGCGGAGTAGCTCCCGTGCGCGGCAGAGACGGGAAGCGCCTCGCCGACCGCACTCCCGGCATTCCCCGACAGATACGAAACGGCGTGTTGGGCATGACGACCTTCAACCGGCGACGCCGTCCGGTTAATGTTCCGCGACGCGCGGGGGCGTACCGCAACCCATTCGACAGGCGAGGGACCCGATGAAACCCAGAGACCTGAACGTAAGCGATCTTCGCGTCGAAAGCTTCGATGTCGAAGCCCTGCCCCGAGACGAGGCCGCCGCAGTCGAGCTTTTGAACACCCGTACGCGGTGGCCGAAGGACTGCCCCGAGACGCTTCCGCAGTTCTGCTGAGTGTCTGGCCGGAACCGTATGTGGCCCACCGCGGTTTCCGGGCTCCACCTTCTCACCGGCCGCAGCACTGGTGCGTCCCCGCGCGCCTCCCGCACGCCCGATCCGATCCCGATAGTCCCCGTACACCCTTGCGGCGCGCGACGGCAGGCTGCAGGTGTAACGCGGCCATCCGGATCGTGCAGGTTCCGGATACCTCCGAGTGGGCTGCAATCCGCCTCCGCCGCGCCGCCACCCTGGATCGAGCATGGGCGAACGGATCGTCATCGAGTCCCCCGCTCCGCCGGAGGCGGTGCTCGCCGCGATCCGCGAGGACAGCCGCGAGTGGCGCGAGTCCGTGATCCCGCGAGCGCTGCGCAAGGAGTTGCGCTTCCGCGTCAACACGGGCGTGAACGGGAACCAGTTCTGGCTGCAGCTCCCTTCGAGCTCAGATGATGCCGAGCACGTGACGCTGCGCGGGGTGGTCTCGCCCGCGCCCGGAGGCGGGAGCGTCATCCGCGCGACGTTCCAGTCCGGCTCGTCGGATTTTTACTGGCTGTGTGGCCTGGGAATCCTGGTGGCGTTCTGGAGCCTGCCGTGGGGCCTGGGCCTCATTGCAGCGGGCGTCGGCTTCGCGGGCCTCGACCACCTGCACGACTCCCGGCTCAGCCGCGAGACCTCCGCGCTCGCCGCCTACCTCGACGAGCGGCTCCGCGCGGCCGTCATGCGCGCCGCCGAACCCGGCGCGACCGCGCTGCCGAATCCTTCACGAGCCACCTGAGCGGCTGGCCGCGCTCCTGGACCGCCGCATCCGCCGGCTGCGGTGACGGTTCCGCAGCGGATTGGACTCGTACGAAGGTAACGGAGAACGGAACGAGGACTTGGACCGAATCCTGGAATTCACGGGTGGAACCAAGCGATCCGAACTGCCGTTTCACGCAGAGACGCAGAGGGAAAAGAGAGAACAACCAACGCTCTTCTGACGTTCTCTCTCTGTTTCTCTGCGTCTCTGCGTGAAACGGCAGTTACGGAACTCGATCCATCATTGAAATTCCGGAGCTGGGGATTACGTCATGCTGGACGGCGGGAGATGAAACGCGCATCCTACGGCGCGGTCCCACCCCGATCCCCATCCCCAGGCCATCGAACCTACATGCCCAGAACCCTGCTCGTCCTCGCGCTCCTCGCCGCCGCCGGCGGAGCGGCCTCGCCCGCGGCCGCGCAGGGGCAGGACCCCGCCGCGCTGCTGGCGGCGCAGCGCGCGGCCATGGCGCCGCTGGCGGTGATGGACGGCGTCTGGCGGGGGCCCGCGTGGACCATTCTCCAGTCGGGGCAGCGGCACGAGATCACGCAGACGGAGCGGATCGGGCCGTTCCTGGGCGGATCGGTGAAGGTGATCGAAGGGCGGGGATACGACCCCGACGGCACCGTCACCTTCAACGCGTTCGGCATCATCTCCTACGACCCGGCCACGCGTGGATACAGGTTCCACACGTACGCGCAGGGCCGCGCCGGCGACTTCACGCTGACGCCCACGGCCGACGGCTACGTCTGGGAGATCCCCGCCGGACCCATGACCATCCGCTACACGGCGACGATCCGCGACGGCGCCTGGCGCGAGGTCGGCGACCGCATCGTTCCCGGCCGGGAGCCGGTGCGCTTCTTCGAGATGAACCTGCGGCGGGTCGGCGACACCGACTGGCCTGCCGCCGGCGCCGTGCCGCGGCAGTAGCATCATCATGGCCACGCACAAGTCCACGATGGCCTGGCCCCGCCGCACGATCGGCATCGCCCTGGTGACCTTCGCCGCTTTGCTGGCGATGGCGGAGTTGATGGCGCTGCTCGACCCGTCCGCCAAGCTGGCGGACGACGGCGATCCCTTCGGCCCGCCGGTGTCGACCTCCTCCGCGTCCTGGGGGTTGCTGCTGAGCGTCGTTCTCATGGCGCTCGGGCTCTGGCTGGCGCTCCGCACGAAGCGCCGGCCGGGCGAATCCGCGGTGAGGGCCGTCGTCCCGCTCCTCGTTGGCGCCGCGGCTGCCGCTCTGTCGGCGTGCGGGCACACGCTCTACCCGCCCAACCCGCTGCCGCCGGACTGGCTGCTCACCGGCGCCATCGTGCAGGCGGGCGGGGTGCAGGCGCTCACGGCCGCGCGCGCCCTGGCGTGGAGCGGCGACGCGGTGGTGCACGCCGGCGGCCGCGACGTGTGCATCTCCGGCGAGTGGGCCGTGCAGCCCCCCGATACCGCCGTGGTCGCCACCTGGGACGTGACCCGCGGCCCGGAGAGCACGCGCGCGCTGGTGGTCGCGGCGCCGCGCGGGTGGATGGTGAGCGGCGGCCGCTTCCAGCCCATGCCGCCGGCGATGCTCGCCAACGAGCGCGACGAGTTCTACCTGTACGAGGTGATGCGGCTGGTGCCGCTCCGCGCCCCCGGCGTGACGCTCACGGCCGTGCCGCCGGACTCGCTGGGGCAGCGCGGCTTCCGCGCGGAGCAGCCCGGCCGCCCGCCGGTGGAGGTGTACGTGGACTCCGCGGGGCGCCTGGCCCACCTGCGCATGACGGTGCAGGACCCGACCGGCGGCGCGCCGGCCCGGCAGGACGCCTGGCTCAGCGGCGTGATCGAGGCCGGCGGCGTGCGCTGGCCGCGCGAGCTGCGCCTGACGATGAACGGCGCGCCCTACTTCGACCTCACCCTCCGTACCTTGCGCGTGCTCCCGCGCGTCGACGATCCGCGCCTCTCCGGCCCGCCCTGAAGCTGGACTGCCTTCACGACGCTTCGTCCATCACGACAACACTTCTGAAACGAGGTCATCCTGAGAGGGTGTTGCTGACCCGTTCTTCGGACACCCCGGGTGTCATCCTGAGGCCCGGCCACGCGGAATCAGCGTTCACGCCGATGGCGGCAGGGCCGTGAGGATCTGATCGCGGTCACGCCGGAGCCGGCTGCGGAAGCTCGCGCGGTAGCCCCGGCCTCACGTTCACTCGTCGATGCCACGCTCAGGAAAAGCCAGGCATCGACGAGCGCCGGCGTGGACGCGTCGATCGTGCGGGCTTCCGCGGCAGGCTCCTACGCATTCCTCGGCCAGATCCTCACGGCCCTGCCGTCTGCAGCACTGACGCCAGGATAGTGTGGCCGGGCCTCAGGATGACACCCGTGGTGCCGCGGAATGTCCGCGTTCAGCAACACCCTCTCGGGTGGGAGACCCGCAGCCACGGATGCGGCAGGCGGCCCTCTCCGCGGCTCCGCTTGTTTCCCCGGCCCGAAACCTGCCTTCGTCGGGCGGACTTGCACATGGTTCGTCCAACGGAAACGAGGCTGAGGGCGATGAAGACGATCAGATTGATGACGCTGGCGGGGGTGCTCCTCGCCGCGTGCGGGAAGGACGAGGAGGCGCCCGCCGCGCGGCCGCCGGCGCAGCGCGGCACCGCCGAGGCGGCGCGTCCCTCCGGGGCCGACCTGCAGTACAGCAACGAGCCGGACCCCACGCCGCAGCAGATCGAGCAGGGGCGCTTCGCCACCGACTGGACCGAGGTGGTGAAGCTCGACACCACCGGCGGCGGCGCCCCCGTCCGCAACCCGGAGAAGTACGAGCAGATCACCCCGCAGCGGGTGAACGACGGGCCGATGTTCCTCCCCCTCTCGGGTGACGTGTCGGGGCCCTCGGTGCTGCGCGTGCAGATGCTGCTGGACCGCGCCTTCTTCTCCCCCGGCGAGATGGACGGCTACTACGGGAAGAACACCGCCAAGGCCGTGTACTTCTTCCAGCAGGCGCACGGGCTGCGCGGCACCGCGCGGGTCGACAGCGCCACCTTCTCGGCGCTCGCCCGCGCGGCCGGCGCGCCGGAGAACCTGATCCGGCAGTACCAGCTCACGGCCGAGGACGTGAAGGGGCCCTTCATCACCATCCCCGAAGAGGTCCAGGCGCAGGCCAAGCTCCCCTGCTCCTGCTACAACAACCTCACCGAGAAGCTGGGCGAGCTCTTCCACATCGCCCCCGACCTGCTGAAGAAGCTGAACCCCGGGGTGAACCTCGACGCGCTGCAGGCGGGGCAGTCGATCAACGCGCCGCTGGTGCGCGACTCCACGGCGCGGGCGCCGGGCGAGGTGGCCGACATCGTGGTGTCGGGGCGCGGGAGCTACGTGCAGGCGAAGGACGCGTCGGGGCGCGTCCTCTACCACTTCCCCAGCACGCTCGGCGCCACCTACGATCCGTCGCCCAGCGGCCAGTTCCGCGTGACCCACATCACCCAGGACCCGGCGTGGCACTACCAGCCGGAGCTGATCGCCACCGCCCCCGACACCGCGCACGAGGCAATGGTCCCCAAGGGGCCGAACAACCGCGTGGGGGTGGTGTGGATGGCGCTCTCGGCGCCGCACTACGGCATCCACGGCACCAACAAGCCGGAGACGATCGGCTACGCGACCTCGTCGGGGTGCGTGCGGCTGACCAACTGGGACGCGCGGTTCCTCTCGCGCCGCATCCGCGAAGGCACGCCCGTGCACTTCACCGACATCCAGGGGCGCGCGGGCGGACAGTCGTTCGGCGACCAGGGGATGTCCGGCGGCGATTCGAAGTCGGGCGCCGGCACACGGAACGCCGGCGCGCGGGCCGACAGCGCCGCCTCCGCCGCCACCCAGGCACCGAAGGACAGCGCAGCGCCGCGGAGGCGCGCCCCACGCGATACCGCGAAGACCCGGTAAGCTGGATCCCATGCAGAGACGCGGAGACACGGAGAGGCGCGGCAGTCCTCTCCGTGTCTCCGTGTCTCTGCGTGCGATGCCGTTGCGTCAGCCGGGCGAGACGACGCGGTTGCGGCCGGCGCGCTTGGCCTGGTAGAGGCGCGCGT
The DNA here is from genome assembly GCA_045803205.1 of Longimicrobiaceae bacterium. Taxonomy (GTDB): domain Bacteria; phylum Gemmatimonadota; class Gemmatimonadetes; order Longimicrobiales; family Longimicrobiaceae; genus Longimicrobium. The sequence goes on along the minus strand of JBJMPM010000176.1, from coordinate 6,244 downwards.
CGGCGGCGGCGAGGAGCGCGGCGGGGTCGGCGGCCTCGCCGTTGCCCGCCACGCCCAGGCTCAGCGTGACCGCCAGCCCCGGGGCGACGGCGGACCAGTCGTGCGCCTCGACCGCGGCGCGGAGCTTCTCGCAGAGGCCGGCGGCACGCTCCGGGGGCGTCTCCACCAGCAGCAGCACGAACTCCTCGCCGCCCCAGCGCCCCGCCACGTCCACCGCGCGCGTCCCCCCGCGCAGGATCGCCCCCACGCGGCGCAGCACCTCGTCGCCCACGGCGTGCGAGAAGCGGTCGTTCACCGCCTTGAAGTGGTCGACGTCGGCGATCGCCACCGACAGGTCGCGGCCGAAGCGGCGGGCGCGCTCCCACTCCAGCGCCAGCGCCACGTCCAGGTGGCGGCGGTTGAAGAGCCCGGTGAGCGCGTCTTCGCGCGAGAGCCGCTCCAGCTCCTCCGCCTGCCGCCGCAGCAGCTCGGCCTCGCGCTGCGACGCCTCCACCTCCGCCTTCACCAGCAGCGCCTGGATGCGCCGCTCCGCCTCGGCGCTGAACACCTCGTCCTCCACCCGGTGGTAGGTGCGAAAGTGCTCCAGCGCCTTCGCCGTGTCCCCCGCCGCCTCGTACGCTTCCGACAGAGCCAGGTGAGCCTCGTAGACGAGATGCCTGGCATCGATTCGCTCCGCAAGCGCGAGAGCTCCGGAGATCTCCGCCACCGCACCGGGCGCATCACCCAGCGCGACGAGCGCGTTTCCACTGCCTACCCTGGCTTCTACCTCGAAGTACATGGTCCCCGCAGCAACCGAAACGTCGACCGCCGCGCGATACCACGCGAGCGCGGACGCGAACGTGCCGGTCTTCCGATGCACGTCGCCCAGATCGCACAACACGGCCGCTTCGGTCAGGCGGTCGCCATGGCGTCGGCAGTGTTCCAGGGCGGCCGCGTAGAACTCCAGCGCACGCGGGTAGTCTTCGAGCGCTTCGAGATCGGTACCGACGTTCACCAGCGAGATCCCCTCGCCCGTTGCGTCACCGATTTCACGCTTCAGGAGCAGCGCCCGTTCGTGGTACTCCAGCGCCCGGGCGGCTTGCCCCAGCCGCGTGTAGATGTTGCCGATGTTGTTGACTGCGTGCGAGATCCCGAGCAAATCACCCGATTCGGTCTTGATCTGCAGCGCGGCGCTGAAGTGTTCCAGCGCGAGCGCCATTTCGCCCATCTGGTCGAACGCGTTCCCCAGGTTGTTCAGCGAGTCCCCCTCGCCGTCGCGGTCGCCCGCCACGCGCTGGAGCCACAGGGCTTCGAACTGCGCCTGGAGCGCTGCCGGGAAGTCGCCCCGGCGGCGGTGCACGCCTCCCACCCAGTTCAGCGTGCCCGCCTTTCCCACGGCGTCCTGCAATGCATCGAAGATGCGTACAGCGGCTTCCAGGTCGGCCAGCGCGGCCTCGTGATCCAGCAGCAAGCAGCGGCAGGCGCCCGCGTTCCTCAGCGCGAACGCCTCGCCACGCACGTAGCCCGCGGCACGCGCCGCGGCTGCGGCACGCTCCGCCACGCGCAATCCCTCGGCGGCATCCGACAGCCGCAGCGCCCAGGAACGCGCGTTCAGCGCGTCGATCTCGTCAGGAGCCGCCGGAGAGGCGTCGGACGCGCGCGGCGGCACGGGAGAGTCCGGGAGCGTGAACATGGATGGAGAGGCCCGACAGGTGCGCGATGAATACCCCGCGAAAACTTCCCCACGGCGGGTGCAGCGTCAACACCCCCCAGCAGAACGCCTCCAAAGAGACGCAGGGGAAGGGAGAGGCGCAGCAGACCTCTCCGCGTCTCCGCGTGAGATGCCGTTGCGTCAGCCGGGCGAGGCGACGCGGTTGCGGCCGGCGCGCTTGGCCTGGTAGAGGCGCGCGTCGGCGGCGGCGAGGAGCGCGGCGGGGTCGGCGGCCTCGCCGTTCCCCGCCACGCCCAGGCTCAGCGTCACCGCCAGCCCGGGGGCGAGCGCGGACCAGTCGTGCGCCTCGACCGCGGCGCGGAGCTTCTCGCAGAGGCCGGCGGCACGCTCCGGGGGCGTCTCCACCAGCAGCAGCACGAACTCCTCGCCGCCCCAGCGCCCCGCCACGTCCACCGCGCGCGTCCCCCGCGCAGGATCTCCCCGACGCGGCGCAGCACCTCGTCGCCCACGGCGTGCGAGAAGCGGTCGTTCACCGCCTTGAAGTGGTCGACGTCGGCCATCGCGCGCCGCGGCACGGGCCCGCTCCGCCACCCGGATCCCCTCCTGTGGATCGGAAACGCGCAGCTCCCACGCACGCGCGTTCAGCGCATCCACGGCCGCTGCCGCATCGGGCGGGGAGGAAGCGGCGGGGAGGCCGGCTGGATCGGGGATGGACATCGGGGCGGCGGGAGGTGCCGGGGAAAGAGGCGAATCCATGAGCCTGCTGCGATGGAGACGGCGCCCGCGACGATGGCCGCGGGCGCCGGGGAGGCTCAGCCGATCGACTCGTCCGCCGTGGGGCCGTAGATGCTGGGGACGGGGACGCCCAGCAGGCGCAGGTAGACGCTGAGCTGGCCGCGATGGTGGATCGGGTGGCTGATCCCCATCAGCCGCAGCGCCGCCGCGCGCGGCAGGCTGACGAAGGTCTGCCCGCCGGCCTTGAGCGACCAGGTCTGCCCCCAGGCGTCGGCCGCCGCGCCGTTCACGGCCTCGACGAGCTGCGCCGAGCCCTGGTCGAAGGCGGCGAGCACCTCCTCGCGGTTCGCGGGCTTCGGGCCGGTGGGACGGTCGGTCGCCACGTCGAACACCTCGCGCTGCATCACGATCGCCCCGAGGAAGGTCAGCTCCGCCAGGTGCCCGGCCAGCTGGCCGAGCGACATCGACTTCTCGTGCGGCTTCCAGTCCCAGTGCTCGTCGGGGACGCGCTCCAGCAGGCGGCGGGTGGTCTTCAGCTCGTTCTCCAGGTCGCCGAAGGCGGCGGGGCGCGCGGAGGGAGGGGCGGCGGTGTCGGTCATCGTCTGCACGGGGTTCCGGGTGATGGTCTCGCCTGCGCTCGCTGCATCGTCGCACGCCGACGGCGCAGCGTCAACACCCGGAAAGACGTCTCACGCAGAGGCGCGGAGGCACAGAGAGGAAAAGCGGCGGACCCGCTGCATCGGCCCGCCGCTGCGTCCTGGATCCGCGCCGTTCCGTCGGCGCATCACGCCGACGTGCAGTCGTACGGGTCCGTGGTGGCGGGGGGGGCGGGCGAGACGCCGTCGCGGCGCGTGCCGTTCTTCACCTGCAGCACGATCCCCGTGTAGTACTTCTGCAGGATCGGCCTGGCGGAGGAAAGAAAACGTCTCACGCAGAGACGCAGAGTCACGGAGCGTGGTTCTCTCTGTGCCTCCGCGTCTCTGCGTGAGACGATCCTTTTCCGGATTCGCGAGACGGAATCATCCGCCCGCCGCCGTCTCCACCTCCCGGTGGTAGAGCAGCGCGCCGCGGAGGCCGGTGAGGAAGGAGACCTCCAGCAGCAGCGCGACGCCCACCCCCGTGGGCTGCCCGGTGGCGTGGAAGGCGAACCAGAGCTCCACCACCACGTACGCCAGGAGAAGGACGGCGCAGACGCGGCTGCGGCGGTAGAGGCCGTAGGCGAGGAGGAGGAGGAGCAGCGGGTCGAGGAACCACGCCGCCTCGTAGCCGCCGGAGGCGTGGCGCAGCCAGAGCACGGCGACCATGCGCAGCGCCGCCCAGAGCGCGGCGACGGACCAGCCCAGGTCGATCATCCGCTCCGCCTTCACCAGCCGCGCGAGCCGATCCGGCGGCGCGCCGGGAGCGGGCGCGGGGCGCAGCGCGCGGGCGGCGAGCGCCTTCATCTCGTTTCGGCGGTGTGACGATACATTCGGCCAACAGATTCTAACTGCAGTCTCTCACAGGGGTCACGGAGGTCACAGAGGAACTGCGGTGCTTTCCTCCGTGTCCTCTGTGACCTCTGTGAGAGCCATTTCTGTTTCAATGATCGAAGCATGCACAATCGGATGGAGAAAGCGGGGTATCACGCCTCCCCCGCAGCTTCCTGCGCGATGCGGTACGCCTCGTTGCGCGCGATCCCCAGGCGGCGGCGCAGCTCCCTGGCCACGCCGCTCGGCGTCTGCCCCTGCGCCAGCAGCGCCTGGGCGATGGAGCGCGCGGCGAGCGCATCGACCTCGCCCTCGGCCGCTTCGTCGCGCGGGCGGCCGGCCACGACCACCACGATCTCCCCCAGCACCTCGCGCCCCGCGAAGTGCGCCGCCGCCTCGGCCAGGGTGCCGCGCACGAATTCCTCGTGCAGCTTGGTCAGCTCCCGCGCCACCGCCACCCGCCGCTCGGCCCCGCACGCCGCGGCGAGGTCCTCCAGCAGCGCCGCGACGCGGTTGGGCGACTCGTAGAGCACCGAGGCGCGGGGGCTCGCCGCCACCTCGTCGAGCAGCTCGGCGCGCTCCGGCCCCTTGCGCGGCGGAAAGCCGAGGAAGGCGAAGGTCTCCGCCTCGATCCCCGACGCGACCAGCGCCGCCAGCAGCGCCGACGCGCCGGGGACGGGGACCACCGGGAACCCCGCCTCCACCACGCGGCGGACGATGCGCGCGCCGGGGTCGGAGAGGAGCGGCGTCCCCGCGTCGCTCACCAGCGCCACCGCCTTCCCCTCGCCCAGCATGGCCACCACGGTGTCCGCGCGCGCGGCCTCGTTGTGCTCGTGCGCGGAGAGGAGGCGCGTGTGTGCGTCCAGGTGGCGCAGGAGGATGGAGGTGCGGCGCGTGTCCTCGGCCAGCACCACGTCCGCGCCGCGGAGGATCTCCGCCGCGCGGTGGGTGATGTCGCCCAGGTTGCCGATGGGGGTGCTGACGACGTACAGCGCCGGATCCATTCCCTCTCCGCGGTCTCCCTCCGTGGCTCTGCGCCTCTGCGTGAGACCTCCGTTTGCAGAGCCGGGGCCACGTGGGTGCCTCAGAGTGCGACGGCCCAGGGGAGGCGGTTGAAGAAGCCGTGCTCGGCGAGGGCGAAGCGGCTCTCGCGGGCGGTGCGCTCCAGGGTGGCCGCGGGGTCGATGCCGTGGTCGTCGGAGGCGGCGATCAGCACCTCGGTGACCCACGCCGCCGCCCCGTCGGTGAGCTCGGCGGGCGAGGCCACGGGGTCGCCGGAGATGCGCCCCTCGTCGGTCACCCGGAAGGCGGCCACGCAGGGGTGCTCGCGCGCCGCCTCGTCCTGCGCGCGGCGCACCATCCCCATCGCCGTCTCGCGGCCGGCGGCCTGCGCCAGCTCGCGCATCACCCCGCCCACGATGCGGCGGTAGAGGTCCACGAACCCCGGCCCCGCCTGCACCGGCAGTTCCGCGCAGGGCGGGAAGGGCGTCGCCCGGAGGCTGGCGCCCGCCGAGGCGAAGAAGGCGCGCATGAAGTCGGGCGCGGGGACCGCGGGGTCGCGGTCGGCGAACCAGCCGGCGCGGTACTGCCCCTCCTCCAGCACCACGTAGTGGAAGCAGCTCCCGTCGCTCAGCTCCAGCACCCCGGTGAAGCGGCGCTCGCGCAGGTGCGGGAAGAGCTGGTCCGGCCGCGCGGTGTCGATCGGCTGCTCGAAGGCGACGGGGGGGCGGACCAGGGTGGCGAGCATGGCCTGGAGCTGCGCGTCGCTGGCGCCGAAGTAGCCGATCTGCCCCGCCTCGCCGCGCTCGCTCTCGGTGGCCACCAGCCGCACCACCTCGCTGAGCGCCACCGGGCCCCGTCCGTCGCGGTGCAGCCGCGCGGCGTTGAAGGCCTCGCCCCCGCGCAGGAACACCAGGAAGCAGCGCTCGCCGAGCTGGATGGAGACGTACCCCGAGACGCGGCCGGCGCGGTCGCGCTTCCCGTCGGTGAGGATCCCCGGAAGGTTGATGTACGAAAGCTTGGTGCGCGGCAGGTACGCGGCGTCGTGCGGGAACCGGTAGAGCATGATCGACGAGGCACGGGCGCGGCGGTCGGAGTGCAAACCCTCTACACCGCGTACAGGAAGCATGCCCCGCCGCAAGTCGTTGCCGCGCAAGGCGCACCGCTCCCCGGCCGGCCCCGCCGCGGCGCAAACGGCAACGCGCACCCGCAAAATGCGGCAACTGATATGAATACCTCACACGGAGTCAACGGAGTCAGCAGAGAGAAACTCCGTTGACTCCGTTGACTCCGTGTGAGCCCTTCTGTTGGGCGATGGTGGAAAGCCGCGGAGGCGCGGGGGGAACGATCTACCCCGCGCCTCCGCGGCTCCGGATCGGGACCGGCGACCGCC
>JBJMPM010000403.1:0-3197 GCA_045803205.1 Longimicrobiaceae bacterium | reverse complement strand
CAGCTACCAGGAGACGTGCGTCGTACGTGCCGTGACGTCCACGGATGCGATGACCGCTGACTGGGCGCGGTTGCCCTATGATCTGCTGGCCCGCATCAGCACCCGCATCATCAACGAGGTCGACGGGATCAACCGCGTGGTCTACGACGTGAGCTCCAAGCCGCCGGCCACGATCGAGTGGGAGTGAAGACGGCAGGGGACAGGGGACAGGGGACAGGGGACAGGGGACAGGGGACAGGGGACAGGGGGCACGACGAAGACGGGACCGCGGCGCGATCCGCTCCGGGATGGGGCGGATCGCGCTGCGATTGTCTGATGCTGCGAGAAACAGCAGGTAGGATTGGTGGAAGGAGTTGGGGAGGGAAATCTGGGCTGAGGCCGTTCTTCAATGCGCCCGGCAGGGCTCGAACCTGCGGCCTTCGGTGCCGGAAACCGACGCTCTGTTCCGCTGAGCTACGGGCGCGTGATGTAGAGGGAGGTGAGGGATTCGAACCCCCGGCCCCGATGAAGGAGCTCCCGTTTTCGAAACGGGCGCATTCGGCCGCTCTGCCAACCTCCCCATGATCCAATCGAGTGCCCCCGGCGGGATTCGAACCCGCGCACTCCCTTGCGAGGAGTCAGACAGACCGGGATAACCCGCTTCCCTAATAGGAGCTCCACCCCGTTCGGTGCCTCTGCAACCCGCTGCCTGTGACCCGTTCCGTAAGTTTTACGGCGCTCTGTCCTTTCCTGAGCTACGGGGGCGTGAAACCAGAGGAGGGTGGGGGATTCGAACCCCCGGGGCGTGTGTGCCCTCGCGGTTAGCACCCGCGCGCAATCGTCCGCTCTGCCAACCCTCCGTTGTCCATCATCAGATGTATTGAGAAGCCTCGACCACAATTGTGTCATCCTGAGGCCCGGCCTCACCTGACCGCGTGTCCTCACTGGGCATCGCAGGGCCGAAGGATCTGATATCGGCCGCCACGAGTGCTCGGCGCGGCAGCGACGAAAGAATCTCGGCCTCGACTTCCCGGCCGCAGCTTTCGCGCAGCTTCCGCGGCAGGCCTCGTGGCGGCCGCGGTCAGATCCTTCGGCCCGGCCGTCACCTGCGCGAGACGAGCTCGCGCGTGACCGGGCCTCAGGATGACACCGGCGTGGCCGAGGCTTCTCAACAGTTTCTCCTGCCAGTCGGGACGCGCGGATTCGAACCGCGGGCCTCTGGTACCCGAAACCAGCGCTCTGGCCTGGCTGAGCTACGTCCCGTTCCACACACCAGTCGAGACGCGCGGACTCGAACCGCGGGCCTCCCGCTCCCAAAGCGGGCGCTCTGCCGACTGAGCTACGTCTCGAAAATGCCCTCGCCAGGATTCGAACCTGGGACCTCCGGATCCGTAATCCGGCGCTCTCGTCCGCTGAGCTACGGGGGCGAAACGGCAGGGGACAGGTGACAAGGCACAGGGGACGGCAAGCGGCCTTTCTGAACGAATCTCTCTGCCGTGTCAACGCCGGGTGAAAGTCTGACACTTCTGGCGGTCGAAAATCTGACAGCCGGGAGTGGGTGACGAGCCCGAGTGGTCGCGCAAAAATCAGCGGGGGGTGGTGGTCGCGGTGGGAGTGGGGGCGGAGCCCCGACTCCCACCGCGTTCGGCCGCTTGGCTGGCGGTGGCGTGGTGGCGCATGCGGTAGCTGTTGCCACGTACGTTGACGATGTGGCAGTGGTGGAGGAGGCGGTCGATCAGCGCCGCCGCCATCACCTCGTCGCCGAAGATCTCGCCCCACTCCTCGAAGCTCTTGTTGCTGGTCAGCACCGTCGAGGCGCGCTCGTAGCGGCGGCTCATCAGCTGGAAGAAGAGCATGGCGCCGGTGCGGCTGATCGGCAGGTACCCGATCTCGTCCACGACCAGGAGCGACGGGTAGGTCAGCGTCTTCAGCCGCGGCACGAGCTTGCCCGCGGCCTGCGCCTCCTCCAGCGAGCGGATCAGCTCGGCCAGGCTACCGTAGTAGACCCTGCGGCCGTTCTCCGCCGCTGCGATGGCGAGGCTGATGGCCAGGTGGCTCTTGCCGACGCCAGGCGGGCCGAGGAAGACCACGTTCTCTTTGCGCTCCACGAAGCCGAGCTCGTGCAGGCTCTCGATCTGCTCACGCTTCAGGCTGGGCTGGAAGGCGAAGTCGAAGTCGGCGAGCGTCTTCACCGCCGGGAGCCGGCTGGAGCGCATCGCGGCCTCCAGGCGGCGCGCGTTGCGCAACGCGATCTGCGCGCCCAGCACCCGCTCGATCGCTTCGGCCGCGGTCACCGCGCCGGCGTCGATTCCGCTCAGGATCTCATCCAGCGACTCCAGAGCGCCGGGCATCTTCAGATCCGCGAGCTGGGCACGGATGCGGTCGCGGCGCGACAGGGGTGCGCCCCTCATGCAGCACCTGCCGCCACGGCGTCGTACGCGGCCAGCGAGCGGCGCTGTACGTCGATGTCGGTCGTCACGGGCGCGGCTGCCTGTGGGGCTGGCGCTGGCGCAGCCTTGGGCGGCAGGAGGATAAGCGAGCGATACGGGCGCTCCGCCAGAGGCTGCAGCACGTGCCGCTCGTCGCGCTCGAAGCGCTCCCGCGGCCGCTCCTTCGTGGTGGCGTGCAGGCGCACGTTTGCCGTGCGGTCCTGCCAGCGCTCCCGCTCCCCGTCCAGGTGCTCATCGCCCACGAACTCACGCCCGTAGACGAAGTTGTCCCGGATGTAGTAGATCGGCCGCTCCACCTTGCCCTTCGTCTGCGCCCGGTACGGCCGGCACGCTCGCGCCTTGAAGCCCCAGTGGGCTGCGAAGCGCAGGAACTCCTCGTTGATCACCAACTGCCCGCCCAGCAGCCGCAGGTCCCGGGTGATCACCGCCTTCATCTGATCGAATAGCAGCTCCCGCGGCACGCCGCCGAAAAAGGCGAACGCCTCCTCCAGCCCCCGGAACAGCGTGCGCATGTCCTGCCGCTCGTAGAAGCGCAGCCACAGCAGCCGTGAGTACCCCAGCACCACCACCAGCGCGTAGCGCTTCCCCCACGGGAACTTGAACTCGCCGAAGTCCACCTGCGCCTGATGCCCCGCCGGTGTCTCGAACCGCACCACCGGCTCCGGCGCCTCCCGCGGGCGCACCGTCCGCACGAACTCCTTCACCTGCGTGTACCCGCCCGTGTACCCTGCCGCGCGCACCTCCTCGAGCAGCCGCACCGACGACAGC
>JBJMPM010000067.1:0-45197 GCA_045803205.1 Longimicrobiaceae bacterium | reverse complement strand
ATGACACCCGGGGGTGTCTGAAGAACGGTTCAGCAACACCTTCTGATACCATTTCTGTTGATTGATTGTGCATTCTGCCAACGGAATGGTCTCACACGGAGTCAACGGAGTCAACGGAGAAAGCCAGGCAGTTCCTCCGTTGACTCCGTTGACTCCGTGTGAGACCCATCTGTGCTGGTCTTACGAATACACAGTCATTTGGCAGAGATGGTATAAGGAACGGAGAGAGCGCAGAGGTCCGCCTCTGCGCTCTCTTCGTGCCTCCGCGTCTCTCGCGTGAGATCAGGCCGTGACGTCCGCCTCGCCGAAGATGGCCGGCACCTGGATCTTCGCCGCCGCCTCGGCCTGGATCTCGTCGATCATGATCGCCGCGATCCGCTCCGAGAGCGCCGAGATGGTGCGCGAGGGGTTGATCCCGATGGGCGTGGGGATGATCGACCCGTCGGAGACGTAGAGCCCCGGGTAGCCGAACACCCGCCCCGCGTGGTCCACCACCCCCTCGGCCGCCGTATTCCCCATCCGGCTTCCGCCGACCGGGTGCGGCGTGATCAGCCAGTGGAAGAGCCACCAGGAGATCGGCACCTGCGCCGCCCCGCCGGTGGCGTGCGCCAGCTCCACCTGCTTGTGGATCTCGGCGTCGTAGGTGGGCTTCGACTTCTTCACGTCCCAGTCCAGGAAGAGCTTCCCGTCCTTCAGCTCCAGCACCCCGGTCCCGGCGTCGACGCCGTTGGCGAACCAGGGCATCAGCTTGTCGAACTCGTTGTCGTCGGTGATCATGTTCGCCAGGTGCTGCAGCGCCATCTTGATGGCCTTGTCCGCCACCTTCCCCTCCTCCACCTCGATCGCCTGCACCAGCCAGTCGCGCAGCGCCGGCGGGGCGCCGCCGTCCTCGATGGTGTAGCGCGGCTCACCCTCGGGCTGGTCGACCAGGTAGTCGATGTGGCAGGTGATGGTGGGGCCCCAGGTGGGCGACGGGGGCGGCTCGCGCTTGGAGTACCAAGCCGGCGTCAGGTAGTCGCCGTTGGCGCTCCACTGCCCGCCCAGCGCCTCCGAGACGTCCGGGAGCGTGCCGAACTGGTCGCGCGAGCGCAGCAGGAGCTCGGTGCTCCCCAGCGACCCCGCGGCCAGGATCACCCGCCGCCCGGTCACGCTGAACCCCTCGGTGCTGGAGTCGTTGTCGGGGTCGAGGGTGGAGTAGTGCACCCGGTACCCGTCGCCCTCGGGGGCCACGTGGCTCACCATGCAGAGCGCGCGCACCTCGGTGCCCTGCTGCTGCGCCTGCCAGAGGTAGTTCAGGTCCAGCGTGTTCTTCGCCAGCACCTGGCACCCCACGTCGCAGTTGCCGCAGTGCACGCAGGTGCCCTGCGCGTGCCCGAACGCGTTGGTGAAGGGCTGGGTGTGAGAATTGTCGAAGGGGTCCTTCAGCCCGTAGTGCCAGTCTTCCGAGAAGGTGACCGCCAGCGGCAGCTTGCCGAAGCGGTCGCCGTCGCCGATGGCCTCCGCGCCCTCCTTCACCAGCTGGAAGCGGCGGGTGAGCTGGTTGTCGGGGAGCTCCTGCACGTCGAGCACCTTCCCCGCCAGCTCGTAGTACGGCAGCAGCGTCTCCCGGTCGATCCCCGTCGGCCACCCCTGCTCGAAGGTGATCGCGGGGGGGATGGCGGAGACGTTGGCGTACACCAGCGAGCCCCCGCCCACCCCGGCCGCGGTGGCCACCGCCATGTGCGGCCAGAAGTGGAACTCGATCCACCCGTTGTGCTTCTCCGGGTCGTCCACCGACCAGATCCAGGGGTCCTCCGGCCGGCGCGGATAGGGCGTGGCGCCGGCGGGGAACTGGCTCATGTCCACCGGGTTGTTGTCTTCCGCGGGCGGCTTCCACCAGCGGCCGCGCTCCAGCACCAGCACCCGCTGCCCCGCCGCCGAGAGCCGGCAGGCGTTGATGGAGCCGCCGAAGCCGCTGCCGATGATGACGACGTCGAAATCGAAGGAATCCGGCATGGCACAACCTCGCGGAAGGAGTGAGGGGAGGCCGAAGGGAGGCGGCGTCCCGCGGGGACGACGGCGGAGGACGCACGGCGCGGGGTCACCCGCGCGGCGGGCGTTCTCCTGGAGATGACGGATGAAGGGAGATGGACGTACCGAACGCGACGAAGCTTGTGGCCGCGTAAACAATTAAAAGCAGACCGCGGCGCTCGTCAACGCCGATGTCGTCCAGGTGCTACGAAAAGGCGTCTCACGCAGCGACGCGGAGAGGGTGGATGCTCCTCTCCGTGTCTCTCTGCGTCTCTGCGTGAGACCATCCTTTCAGCCGGCGCCGATCAGGGCGGCGGCGGCAGCGGCGGGATCGGCGGGTAGGGCCCGTACGGCGGCTGCGGCGGCGCGGTCGCGGTCCGCCCGGTCAGGTGCTCGGCGATGCGCTCGGCGAGCGCGGAGATGGTGCGCGAGGGGTTGATCCCCAGCGCCTCGGGGAGGAGCGCGCCGTCGGCCACGATCACCCCGTCGGCCCCGAACACCCGCCCCAGGTGGTCGGTGACGCCGTCGTCGGGGCCGCGCCCCATCCCGCACCCGCCCAGGGGGTGCGGGGTGACCAGGCCCATGAAGAAGGGCCAGATGCGCGACGCGAACTCCGTCCCGCCCGAGGCCGCGGCGAGGGCGTGGTGCTTGGCCAGGATCGCCAGGATCACGGGAACGGAGCGGCAGACGTCCCAGTCCAGCTTCAGCCGGTCCTTCAGCCAGGGCGCGTACCAGCGGCGGCCCATGCGCAGCCGCCCGTTGGCCGCGTCGACGCCGTTGGCGAACCAGGGCATGGTGTGCAGCGCGGGGTCTTCGTCGCCGGCGCGCCCCACCGGCAGCTTGGCCGCCGCCCTGAACGGCTGCCGCAGCAGCACGCTGCGGATCAGCTTCCCCTTGATCCCGCCCTCCAGCAGCAGGCGCAGCAGCGGCGGGAACCCGCCCTCCTCCACCACGAAGCGCGGCTCCCCCTCGGGGCGATCCAGATACTTGATCCCCGAGGTGATGGTGGGGCCCAGCGTGGGGTCCACCCGCACGCCGGGGTGCTTGGCCGGGGTGAGGAAGTTCCCGTTCCCGCTCCAGCGCTCGCCCAGGCGCGGGCTGAGGCCCGGCAGGGTGCGGAAGAGGTCGCGCGAGCGCAGCAGGATCTCCGTGGTCCCGATCGACCCCGCGGAGAGGATCACGGTGCGGCCGGTGACCGAGCCGGCGGTGCGCGTCTTCCGCTCGCGGTCGATCCGGTGGTAGTGCACCCGCCAGCCCCCCTCCACCCGCTCCAGGTGGCTCACCTGGTGCAGCGCCCGCACCTCGGCCCCGTGGCGCCGCGCGACGGCCAGGTAGTTCACGTCGAGGGTGTTCTTGGCCTTGGTGGGGCACCCCACGTCGCACCGGCCGGCGTGGATGCACGTCCCCTGCGGCTTCCCGAAGACGTTCAGGTGGTCGGCGGAGAAGCGCAGGTCCTTCTGCGGGTAGTGCGAGGTGTCGAAGCCCGGGTGGAAGGTGATCGCGACGTCCAGCTTCTCCAGCGGGGGCTGCCCTCCGAGGTTGGTCACCGCCTTCTGCATCAGGTGGTACCGACTGGTGAGCTGGTTGTTGGGGATCTGCTGCACGTTCAGCATCCGCCCCACCAGGTCGTAGTACGGCAACAGCCCCTGGTAGGTGATCTGCGAGGGCCACCCCGCCTGGAAGGTGCGCTCCGGCGGGATGGCCGAGACGTTGGCGTAGACCAGCGACCCGCCGCCCACCCCCGCGGCCGTCACCACCGACATCCCGCCCCAGATGTGCGCCTCGATCCACCCGTTCCACCTGTGCGGGCGGCGCGAGTCGTAGAACCAGTCGTGCACGTCCTCGTCGGGGTAGGGCGAGGGGCGCGGCTCCTCCCCCGGCGGCGGCATGAAGTTGGGCGACTCCCACTCGCGCCCGCGCTCCAGCACCAGCACGGGAGTGCCCGCCTCGGCCAGCCGGCACGCCGTCACCGAGCCGCCGAAGCCGCTGCCGACGATCACCACGTCTGCGTCGAAGGCCTTCGTCATGGTTCACCTCCTCCGGGTCGGGGAGCCGGCGCGGGTCTGCGCGTACCGGCTGGCGGTGCAGGGTGTCGGGTGCCGGACGAGTCCGGGCGCCGCCGTGATCAGGTGCTGACCGGGGGATTGCCGCCACCGCCCGGCTCGGCGGGCTCCGCCGGCTCGGGGTCGCTGATGATGTACGGGCCCTCCCAGCCGCTGCGCCGCACCGGCCCCAGGATCTCGATGGCGTCGGGCCTGCCGCGGGTGTCGTTCCACTGCAGGTACTGGTGCCGGTACTCGCCGTACGCCCCGCCGCAGTCGAAGCGGATGAAGGGGCGGAAGGCGCGGCCCATCAGGTCCGGCCGGTCGTCGATGAAGAGCGGCGTCCACGTCCCCGTGTTCATGTACATGATGTCCGGGGCGCCGTCGCGGGCGGGAACGAACTGTACGTCCTGGTTGTGGGTGTGCCCGTAGACGGCGTAGAGCAGCGAGGCGGCCGGCGCGGGGCGGGTGGCGGCCAGCGCGCGGTACGCCTGGTCGCCGAACTCGTCGTCCAGCACCTGCCCCTTCCCCCGGGGGAAAAGCTCGGCGAGCGCGGAGAGGAGGTAGGGGAGCGCGAGGCCCGCGAAGGAGAACAGGAACCGGAACCTCCCCAGGTCCTTGAAGGCGTCGCGGAGCTCGGTGAAGTACAGCAGCCCCAGCACCAGCAGCACGCCCAGGATCGGCGCCAGGATGTTGACGAGGAGCAGGATGCTGCGCGCGAAGCTGCTCTTGTTCTTGTCCAGGCGCCAGCTCCGCGAGATGAGCTGGATCGCGGGGAACACCAGCTTGAGCGAGGCGATCGGGTACCGGCGGAGGATCAGCCGGATCGACTTGCCCAGCGGGCGCGCGTTGTCCAGGAAGGGGTAGATGTCTTCGGCGCTGTTGATCAGGTAGCGGTTCACGAAGGAGCCCGACGGGAGGCGGATGGTCTCCACGCCGTCGACGGTGATGGTGGGCTCGTCCCCCTCGACCCGGGTGACTTTCTCGTACCGGTGGCCGTGCTCCAGGTACAGGTTGGCCAGCCGCACCGCGTGGTCGCAGAAGACCAGCGCGCCCGCGCCCGCCTGGCCGGCCGGGGCGGCGCCCAGCATCATGCGCAGCGCCCGCCGCACCAGCGGCCAGTGCAGCTCCACGTCGTGGTTCCCCTTCACCACCAGCAGGCGCCCGCCCGTGCGCAGCCACTCCCGCAGCGCGGCGAAGAACTCCTGGTGCCCCCATTCGATCTGGCCCAGCTTCCAGATGCACTTGAAGTCCTCGGTGCCCAGCCCGTAGCGCTTCTCCTTCCTGTCGATCCGGGCGGCCAGCTCGTCCGCGCTCCTCTGCACCCCGAGCCCGGCCAGCCCCTCGCTCCACGACTCCATCTCGGCGCGGGAGCTGGGGACGGCCACCACGCGCAGGAAGTCGAAGGTGTCGCCGTTCAGCACCAGCAGCGCGTCGGCGGCCGCCTCGGCGCGGTGGTGCTTCAGCCAGCGGTGGAAGGCCTCGTCGGCGAAGAAGTTCTCGGTGCGGTCGAAGCGGCCGGTGATGGGATCGCGGCCCCCCGCCAGGTGGAGGTCGCTCACCACCAGCACGGTGCCCGGCGGGTCGGCCGCGAGCGCCCGGAGCGCGGCCTCGTCCGCGGCGAAGCCGGGGTCGGGCGGCGCGGCGGGGGCGATGACGGGATTCGCCATGATGTCGACCATAACGGAAGAAGTGATTCGGCGAACGCGGATGGAAGCGGGAGAAGGATGAAGCCCGGAGGCCCGTGCCACAGTCAGGAGCAGATGATCGACGGATGCAGCCGCGCCGCTCAGAGACGGTCGAGAAACCTCGTTCCTCCAGACGTCTTCCAGGTGGTTCCTCAATCGTCTCTCGGGGATGACGTCTTCCCGAGGGTCCCTCGACAGTCTCTCAGGATGACTTTCCCGGTTTGCGCAGTCGAACCCGGGGAAATGGACTCAGACCGTGGGCGCCACCTCGGCGGGCGCGGCCTGGGCCATCGCGGAGATCTGCTCGGGGGAGAGGGGGACGTGGGTGGGCTGCGTCCCCAGCGCGTCCCAGAGCGCCGCGCAGATGGCGATCGGCGGCGCCACCGCCCCCGCCTCGCCCACCCCGCGCGAGCCGCCCGGCCCCGCCCCCGCGCCCGACTCCTCCGTCAGCAGCCGCAGGTCGTCGGGAAGGTCGAGGGCGGTGGGGATCAGGTACTCGCGCAGCCCGCCGTTGCGCACGCGGCCGTCGACCACCTCCAGCCGCTCCAGCAGCGCCTGCCCCACCCCCATCCCCAGCCCGCCCACCACCTGCCCGCGCACCGCGACGGGGTCGATCACGTGCCCGAAGTCGTGCGAGGCGGCCCAGCGCAGGATGCGCACGGCGCCCGTCTCCGGCTCCACCGCCAGGTCGCAGGCGTGCACCCCCGAGGTCGAGTCCACCGGCCCGGTCTGGTTGCCGGTACGCGGGTCCACCGCCCACCCGAAGGGGAGCGACGCCTGCCCGCAGGCGGAGAGGCGCCCGCCCGCGGCCGCGGCCAGCTCGCCCCACGCGACCGCGCGCCCCGGCTCCGCGCGCACCCGCACCCCCCCGGCGAAGGTCTCCAGCGCGTCCGCCTTCGCGCGCAGCAGCAGCGCGGCCGCGTCGATCGCCATCCGGGAGAGGCTCGCGGCGGCGTCGAGGGCGGCGCGCCCGGTCATGAACACCCCGCGGCTCCCGCTGGTGCGCGGGTTCACCGCGTCGATGCCGAAGGGGAAGAAGAGCTGCTTGACCCCGGCCGCGGTGAAGCCGCCCAGGGCGATGCCGGGCGCCAGCACCCGCATCAGCAGGCGCAGCCGCCCGGGGCGCATGGGGGCGATGCGGCGCAGCAGCAGCCCGGTGAGCTGCGCGGGGCCCGAGTCCAGCAGGTCGTACAGGGTGCGCCTCCACCGCCCGGCGGGGCGCCCGGTGGTGAGCAGGTACCCGGTGGGGTCGTCGAGCGCGTCACGGCTCTGCTCGTAGCGCGGCACCGCCTCCAGCCCCAGCTTCTCCGCCACCAGCTGCACGATGCCGAAGGGCGCGCCCGTCCCCGCGTCGGCCAGGTCAGACTCCACCAGGAAGCGCCCCTCCGCGTCGACCGAGACGCGCGCCACGGCGCGGTCGGTGATGCCGTAGGGGTAGCCGTACTTCACGTGCACGGCCGCGTAGCCGCGCCCCACCTTCCACCCCGGGGGCGGCTCGGGGCGCGGGCCCAGCGCCTCGGTGATGCGGTCCAGCGCGATCCCCAGGTCCTCGGCGTCGCCGTGGCGCAGGTGCTCGCGGAAGTTGCGGCGGCGGATCTCGACCGGGCCGAGCCCCGTCTCCCGTCCCGCCCTCTCCACCAGGCACTCCATCCCGAAGTTCACCTGCTGCGAGCCGAAGCCGCGCATGGGCGCCGCGGGAAGGTTGTGGGTGGCCACGCCGCGCACGCTCACCCGCAGCGCCGGCACCTCGTACGCCCCCGCCGCCTCGGCCGCGAAGATCGAGGCCACGGGGGGCGTGAGGATCACGTACGGCCCCGCGTCGGCCAGGAGCTCGGCCTCCATGGCCAGGAAGCGCCCCTCGGCGTCCAAGGCCAGCCGGTAGCGCCCCTCGAAGGCGTGGCGCTTCACCCGCCGCTGCAGCATCTCGGCGCGCTCCATCACCAGCCGCACCGGGCGCCGCGTCGCGTGCACCAGCAGCGCCAGCCACCCCTCCACGCTCGGCACCAGGTACTTGCCGAAGGCGCCGCCCATCCGCTCGGTGACCATCCGCACCTGCGCCTGGGGGAGCCCGAGCGCCTTCGCCACCCCGCGCCGGGCGACGAAGGGCGTCTGCGCGGGAACGCGGAGGACCAGCACGCCCTCCTCCATCCACCCCGTGCCCCCCTCCAGCTCGATGGTGGCGTGGTCGCTGCTCCCGCACCCGTAGGTGGCCTCGATCACCCGCGCGGCCCGGGCGAAGCCGCCCTCCACGTCGCCGCGCTCCTCCACCAGGTGGGTGACCACGTTCCCGCCGGCGTGCAGGTGCGGGGCGCCGGGGGCGAGCGCCGCCCGCATGTCGTGCACGGCGGGGAGGAGCTCGTAGTCGACCTTCACCCGCGCCGCGGCCTCGCGCGCCGCCTCCAGGGTCTCGGCGGCGACCAGGGCGACGGCGTCGGCGAAGGAGCGCACGCGGTCGCTGGCGAGCAGCGGCTGGTCGTGCGCGAAGATCGACCCCGGCGCCAGGTTGCGCCCGGGGATGTCGGCCGCGGTGAGCACGGCCACCACGCCCGGCACCGCGCGCGCCTCCGCCACGTCGACGGAGCGGACGTGCGCCGACGCGTGCGCCGCCCACACCACGCGGCCGTGCAGCGCGCCGGCCGGCAGGGCGTCGGTGGGGTAGCGGGCGCTCCCCTCCAGCTTTGCGCCCAGGTCCAGGCGGGCGGGGCGCGGGGGCGGCGGCTCCTCGCCGGCGGCGGCGGCGCGCACCGCCTGGACGATGGCCTCGTAGCCGGTGCAGCGGCAGAGGTTGCCGGAGAGCGCCCGCCGCACCGCGGCGGGATCTCCCCCGCCACCGGACTGGAGGTGGTGCGCGGCGCTCACCTGCATCCCCGAGGCGCAGTAGCCGCACTGGAAGGCGCCGGCGCCGTGCAGGTGGGCGCGCAGCGCCGGCGCGTCGAGCCCGGCGGCGGTCACCACCTCGCGCCCGTCGGCCTGCGCGGCCAGCAGGAGGCACGACGCCACCGCGCGGCCGTCGAGGAGCACGGCGCAGGCGCCGCACGCCCCCTCGCCGCAGCCGTAGCGGACGTCGATGGCGCCGAGATCGACGTGCAGCAGCTCGCGCAGCGTGCGCGTGGCGGGGACGTCGGCCTCCGCCTCGCGCCCGTTCAGCCGCAGCCGCACCCGCACCGCTTCCGCGCTCATGGCTCCCCCAGCCGGGCGACGAGGCTGCGCACGCCCGCGCCCACCAGCCGGCGCAGGTAGGCGGCGCCCACGGGAGCCTCCGGGTCGGGCGCGACCGCCTCCGCCGCGGCGCGGGCGGCATCCTCCGCGGCGGCGGCGGGGGGACGCCCCTCCAGCGCGGCCTCGGCCGCGGCGAGGCGCCCCGCGTGCACGAGCAGCCCGCCGGCGGCGACGCGGACGCCGCGCGCCACCCCGTCCTCCCATCGGAAGGAGACGGCGACGTTCGCGATGGACGCGGCGGTGGCGCGGCGCCAGGAGAACTTGCGGAAGGCGGAGCGGCGGCCGGGGACGGCGGGGATGCGGACCGCCAGGAGGAGCGACCCCGCCGCCCCGCCCCACGCAGCCTGCGCCACCGGCACCGCGCGCTCGCCCTCCGCGCCGGCCAGCACCGCCTCGGCGTCGAGGACGAGCAGCGCCGGCGGCAGGTCCGCGCGCGGCGAGGCGAAGCCCAGGTTGCCGCCCAGCGTCCCCGCGCGGCGCACCAGCGGGTTGCCGACCGCGTCCGCCGCCTCGGCCAGCGCGGCGGCCCCGGCGCGCACCGCGGGGTGGGCCGCCAGCGCCTCCAGGGTGAGCCCCGCGCCCAGCGTCAGCCCGCCGTCTCCCTCCTGGAAGTCGCGCAGCGCGTCCAGCCGGCCGACGTCCACCACGAGCTCGCGCGGCGCCGTGGCGAGGGCGGGAACCACGATGGTGCCGCCGGCGAGCGCGAGCCCGCCCGCGGCGAGCTCGGCCACGGCGTCGGCCAGGGTGGCGGGGCGTACGTAGCGCATCGCGCGCCCTCCCTCACGCCGTCCGCGGAGCGCCCGGCGGAGGCGGCGGCGCGTCCGGCGCCTTGCACTTGTAGAACTTGTAGGCGCGCCACAAGTACCAGCCGGCCAGCAGGTTCACCGGCGAGGCGCCGCCCAGCCCGATCCAGGCCCAGAGGGTGTCGTTCCCCGCCTGGTGCGCGAACCAGACGTACACCCAGTCGGCCCAGCTCTCCGTCCAGCGGATCCCCGCGACCACCGCCAGCCACCCCGGCTCGCGCTCCCACTTGAGATAGGCCACGATCTGCCAGACGGCGAACGCCGCCCACCCCGCGCCCAGGCGGTGCAGCAGCCCCATCGGGTCGTCCATGGGCTTGCCGTGGAAGATCTGCGGCCAGAGGGGGTGGAAGCCGAAGATCACCACCGGGAAGATGATGTCGAGGAGGATCAGGGACAGGAGGACCAGCTTGACGGTGCGGCGGCTCATGGGGGGCCTCCATGCATGATGGGGCGGGTGCCCGGTTGGAAGGCAGCGTCGGCCGGTGCGGGCGCGGCGGGCGCCGGGAGGCGAAGCGGTGACGCGGGACGAAGAGCGTCCGGGTCGCCCCCGTGCTTCGCGGAGAAAACGACGGAAACCGCGGGAGATGGCGGGCGAGCGGTTTCCCTCTCATGAATGGATGGCCGCGGGGTGGCGGCTTCCCCGCCCCGCGGCCCGGTCAGGCCTGCCGCGGCACCGGCGCGGAGGCGGCGCGCGGGGCGGACGCGCCGGTCCCGTTCGCGGCCGGAGTCGCCGTCCCTCCCCCGCTCAGGGCGCGGCCGCCGCCAGGGCGGCGGGGCGGCCGTTGCCCCTGCCGTTGCCCGGCGCGCCGGCGAACATCCGCCGCACCTGGTCGAAGCCGTCGAGGATGCGTTCCACGTGCTCACGCGTGTGCGTGGCCATCAGCGACACCCGCAGCCGGCACTCGCCGGGGGGCACGGCGGGGGGGGTGACCGGGTTGGTGAAGACCCCCACCTCGAAGAGCGCCTTCCAGAAGGCGAAGGTCTCGAGCATCTCGCCGATCACCACCGGGATCACCGGCGTCTCGCTGCGGCCCACGTCGAAGCCCATCGCCACCAGCCCCGCGCGCGTCTCGCGGGTGTTGCGCCAGAGCGCCTCGCGCCGCTCCGGCTCGCGCTCCATCACCTCCAGCGCGGCCAGCACCGTGGCCACGGAGGCGGGCGGCATGCTGGCGGAGAAGATGAAGGGGCGCGCGTGGTGGCGCAGGAAGTGGAGGACCGACTCGGGGCCGGCCACCATCCCCCCGATGGAGGCGAAGGACTTGGAGAAGGTGGCCACGGTGATCGACACCCGCCCCTCCATCCCGAAGTGCTGCGCGGTGCCGCCGCCGCGCGCCCCCAGCACCCCCAGCGCGTGCGCGTCGTCCACCAGCAGGTCGGCCCCGTGGCGCTCGGCCACCGCCGCCAGCCCCGGGAGGTCGGCGATGTCGCCCTCCATGCTGAACACGCCGTCGGTGGCGATGAGCTTGGGGGCGTCGGCCGGGGCGGCGGCGAGCTGCCGGTCGAGGGTGGCCAGGTCGGAATGCGGGTAGCGGTGCACGGTCGCGCCGGAGAGCCCGCCGCCGTCCACCAGCGAGGCGTGGTTCAGCCGGTCCATGTAGAGGTGGTCGCCGCGCCGGAGCAGGGTGGAGACCGCGGAGAGGTTGGCCTGGTAGCCGGTGCTGTGCACCAGCGCCGCCTCGGTGCCCAGCAGCCGGGCCAGGCGGTCCTCCAGCTCCACGTGCAGGTCCAGCGTGCCGTTCAGCAGCGGGCTCCCGGTGCACCCCGAGCCGTAGCGCGCCAGCGCCTCGCGCGCCCGCTCCAGCACCAGCGGGTGGTGGGTGAGCCCCAGGTAGTTGTTGGAGCCCGCCATCACCTTGCGCTCGCCGCGGATCACCACCTCCGCGTCGTCCGAGCGCTCGATCGGCTGGAAGTAGGGGTACAGCCCGGCCGCCTGGCACTCTCTCGCCGCGGTGTAGGCGGCGCACCTCTCCATCACGCGCATCGGCTCCCTCGGGCTCCGCGGGTGGGGCGGCTACACGCCGTAGTGCTTGCGCATCAACGTCTCGTACACGGAATGGGGGAGCACCCCGCGGATCAGCGGCGCCAGCCGCTGCATGGTGGGGCCCACGGTGTAGCGCAGGTCGGGCGCGCTCGCGTGCACCACGCGCGCGACCACCTTCGCCACCGGCACCGGGTCCACCCCCGCCAGCTCCTCGCTCTCCGCCACCCCCATCGCCTCGTTGAAGGCCGGGCGGTAGGGCGAGTGCTCGCAGAGCGCCGCCTCGGTCTTGCGCCGGTTGGCGGTGAACTTCGTGCGCGTGTCGCCCGGCTCCACCAGCACCACGTGCACGCCGAAGGGGCGCACCTCCATGCGCAGCGCCTCGGTCATCCCCTCCAGCGCGAACTTGCTGGCGCTGTAGAAGGCCTGGAAGGGGAGCGACACCAGCCCCGCGATGGAGCTCACGTTCACGATGGTGCCGCGCTTCCTCTCCCGCATCGACGGGAGCACCGCGCGGCAGACCCGGAGCACGCCGAAGAAGTTGGTGTCGAACTGCGCCTTGGCCTCGTCGATCGAGGTGTCCTCGACCGCGCCGGCGATCCCGAAGCCGGCGCAGTTGACCACCGCGTCGATCCGCCCCTCGGCCTCCAGCACCTTCCCGACGCCCTCGCCCACCGAGCCCTCGTCGCCCACGTCCATGCGCAGCCGGCTCCAGGGCGCCGCCATCCCGGGAGCGGTGCGGCTGGCGCCGTACACGCGGCAGCCGCGCTCGTGCAGCACGTCGGCGCACGCCTTCCCGATCCCCGACGAGGCGCCGGTGACCAGCACCACCCGGGGGGTGGGCGCCGCGCGCCCGTTGCCGTTGCCGTTGCCGTTCAGGCTCCCGATGAGGCGCGCCATGTCAGTACGCCCGCGCCTGCTGGAACGCCCCCAGCTCGAAGCCGTGCTTCCGGGCCATCGCCAGCGCCGCCTCGACCCCGGCCGGCGTCACCGGGCCGTAGGAGCCGTGCGTGGTGGCGCCCTCGAGCCCCATCAGCACCGTCTCGGCCAGGCAGGCGTACACCAGCCCCGGGTCCAGCGGGGCGCCGGCCAGGCCGAAGGTGGGGTTGTGGGGGAGCCGCACCACCCCGCCGCGGATCACCCGCACGTCGGGGCGCTCCGCCGCCACCGAGGCGTCCACGTCGGGGGGGAGCGAGATGTCGCAGATCACGGTGGGTCCCTCGTACAGGTGGTGGGGGAAGATGAGGGGCTCCGCGGCGTTCGAGGCGGCGAGCACCAGCCGGCAGGCGCGCAGCGCGCCCAGGTCGGCGGTGGCGGTGATGCGCGTGCGGGGGGCGATCTGGCGCAGCGCGTCGACCTGGGCGCGGGCGCGGGGGCTCTCGGGGTCGCGCACCACCAGCACCACCTCGCGCACCCGGGGCGCCATGATCGCCGCGTAGGTCGAGGCGATGTTGCCGCCGGCGCCCACCACCCCCAGCGCGGACGTGGCCACGCCGATCCCCGCCTCGTCGGCGGCGCGGCGGAGCGCCTCGAGCCCCATCCCCACCGTGAGCGAGTTGCCGGAGGTGAGCGCGATCCCCGGGGTGCGCACCCGCTTGCAGTTGCGGGCCACGATCGAGGTGTAGCCGCCCAGCCCCACCACCTGGCACCCGCTGTCGCGCGCCAGCGCCACCCCCTCCTCGATCTTCTCCATGATCCAGTCGCCGTCGCGCCGCGCCAGCGACTCGGAGACCTGCGCCGAGGTCAGGTAGAGGCCGATGAAGGAGAAGTGCACCTGCTCGCCGGTGACCGAGGTGATGTGCTCCTGGTCGAAGATCACCGGCCCCAGCACCTTCGCCGAGCGGCGCACGTGGGCGTCGATCTCGTCGGGGGTGAAGCGCTCCAGCGCGCCGTCCCAGAGCACGGCGTGCTCGGGCACGATCAGGTGCCCCAGGAAGGCCACGCGCCGGGTGATGCGCGGGGCCTCGCGGCGCAGCGGCACCGCGGGGCGCCACGGCTGCACCGGCGCGGCCGGGCGCCCCACCGCGAAGCCGGTGAAGTGCACCAGGTCGGCCGCGCGGAGGGTGGTGCAGAGCGCCTCGATGGCCGCGGCGGCGCGGTCCATGTGCACCTCGCTCACGTACGCCGAGGGCTGCACCCGGAGCGTGAGCGGCTGGCTGAGCGTGGGGAGCACCCGCACCCGCTGCACGTTCAGCAGGTAGGCCGCGGCCGCGTACCCCAGCACCTCCTGGCGCGAGAGCATGCGCAGCGTGTTCGAGGGCGAGTCGTCCTGCTCGCGGAGCTGCACCCCCACCATCAGCCCCGCCCCGCGCACCTCCTGGATCACGTCGGGGAAGCGGTCGGCCACCCCCTGCAGCCGCTCCTGCAGCGCCTTCCCCGAGGCCGCGCAGCGCGCGGGAAGGTCGTCGCGGTCGAGGATGTGCAGCGCCTTGGCCGCCAGCAGGCAGCCGCGGTCGTCCTCGGCGAAGGTGGAGGTGTGCGCCAGGGTGAAGTCGTCGACCAGCCGCTCGCGGCTGATCATCAGCGCGCCGATCTTCACCAGCCCGCCGCCCAGCGCCTTGGAGAGGCAGAGGTAGTCGGGCTCGATCCCCAGCGCCTGGCTGGCCAGCAGGGTGCCGGTGCGCCCCATCCCGCTCTGGATCTCGTCCACGATCACCGGGGCGCCGCGGCGGCGGCAGGCCTCGACCGCCCAGGCCACGAAGGGGGCCGGGAGCGGGCGCACCCCGCCCTCGCCCTGCACCGGCTCCAGCAGCAGCCCGGCCAGGTCGGCGGCCTCGGGCTCGGCCTCGGCGGCGGCCCAGTCGGCGGGGTCGTGCGGGTCGATGAAGCGCACCTTGGGGCCCCACCCGCCGTAGGCGTGGCGGTAGGTCCAGGTGGCCTGCACCGAGCCCACGGTCTTGCCGTGGAAGGCGCCGCGCACCGCCCAGAAGCTCCCCCGCCCCGTCTCCAGGCGGGCGTGCTTCATGGCGGCCTCCACCGTCTCGGTCCCCGAGTTGGTGAACACGGTCACGTAGTCGCCGATGCGCGCGGCCAGCTCCATGGCCAGCCGGGCGGCGCCGCCGCGGCAGGAGCCCTGCGCCAGCAGCGGCACCTTGCGCTCGGAGAGGCGGCGCTCCTCGGCCACCAGGTCGGGGTGGTAGTGCCCGAAGAGGTTGGCGCCGAAGCCGCCCACCAGGTCGAGCACTTCCACCAGTCCCGAGGGGGTGCGGCGCCAGAGCAGGTCGCCTTCGGCCCGCTCGTAGAGGGCGTCGAGCCCCACCGCCTGCATCATGCGCAGGACGGCGGGCCGGCAGTAGCGTCCCCAAGCCTCCATGGTGTCCACCGGCTCCCGCGCGGCGGCGGTGCCGCCGGCGCCGGGGTGGAGCTCCCTAGGCTTCGGGCTCGAGGACGGGACGGTACGGGGTGGCACGTTTGCTCTTCTCCGTACGGGCGTGGGACCAGCGGGTGAGCAGGGCGGCCGCCACCACGAAGGCGAGGGCGCCCAGGATCGGGATCGATTTCGGTCCGGGCTGCGAGACCAGCGACGACAGGCCGAGCAGGGGGAACGCTCCCGCGATCCCCCACTGCAGCCACTCGGGCACCGCCGTGCGGAAGGAGCGGCGCGCCTGCGGGCGGGTGCGCCGCAGCTTGATCACCGCCAGCATGAAGGCCGCGTACACGAAGCAGACGAAGGCCGAGCCGATCACCGCGGCCAGCACCTCGAGCTTCCAGGTGACCACCACCAGCGCGGTGAGCGCGGCCAGGGAGCCCAGGGTGAGCACTCCCCCCACCGGCGCCCCGCGCTCGTTCATCTTCGCGCACCACCCCGGGAGGATCCCCTCGCGGGAGAGGGCGTACATCAGGCGCGAGCCCCCCATCACCCCGGCGTTGAAGGTGGAGAAGATCGCCAGGAAGGAGATCCCCAGCGCCAGGTAGGGGCCGGCGGGGCCGAGCAGCGCGGTGAAGTAGGGCACCTGCGGGGTGGTGCCGGCCACGATGGCGGCGTGCGGCAGGAGCCGCCAGAAGCCGAAGGCCACGAACGAGTACGCCACCACGTTGGTGGCGATCGCCAGCGGCATGGAGAGGGGGATGGTGCGCTTGTACGAGTCCGGGCGCATCCCCAGCATGGTGATCCACTCGAAGCCGATGAACAGGTACACCGCCATGCCGATGGCCGCGGGGACCCTGGCCGCCTGCTCCCACCCCTCGTTGGCCGCCGGCGGCTGGGCGCCGCGCGTGATCCCCACCACCCCCAGCACCATGATCAGCGCGATCAGCAGCAGGGTGGTGACGATCTGCATGGTCTTGGGCAGCTCCAGCCCGAGCACGTTCACCACCACCGTGAAGCCGATGATCCCCAGCACCGCGGCCGCCGCGGGAACCACGGGGAACACGGCGCCCAGCACCAGCGCGAACATGTAGGCCTCGACCGCCGCCACCAGCACCATGAAGATCAGGTACAGGTACACCAGCATCAGCGACACGCGGTTGTCGAACGCGGCCTTCAGGTAGGTGCGCACCCCCGGCGAGGAGGGGAACATGCTGGCCAGCTCGGCCACCGAGCTCGCGATCACCGAGCAGAGGAGCCCCGCCAGCACGATGGCCACCACCACCCAGGGCCCGGTCACGATCTCGTTCAGCCCCGAGAGCATGGTGAACGAGCTCATCCCGAACGCCATGCCGGCGCCGAAGGTCACGTAGAACAGCAGCTCGAACCAGCGCTTCATGAACGCGTTCCTGCGGTTTGTGGGTTCCGCGGGCGAAGGGGGCCTTACAGCCCCCAGATCACCATGGCGATGGCCTCGAGCTTCACCTTGTCGCGCTCCTCCGAGAACACGGCCATGTTGCCGTCGATCAGCGCCGTGGCGGGGTTGTACTCGCCGGTGAAGATGCGCTTGAGGATGTCCTCGTCGGCCTGCATGTGCACCTGGCCGTCGCCGCCCGCGTGGACCCCGGGGGCGACGCTGGTCATCTCCAGGTTCTCGATGGTCATGGTGAAGGCGGTGTCGGCGTCGAGCGGCTCCACCAGGATGTCGCGGTTCCACCCGACGATGAGCTTCTTCACCCGGGAGTTCTCGTTGAAGCGGTCGCGGAAGTCGGTCAGGACCTCTTCCATGGTGGCGGTGGCGGCTTCGATCATGGCTGTACCTGCGGAGTTCGAGGAACGGGTTGCCGTCTGGTGCGGGGGGCCGGCGGCCCCCCGGTGTGTCGCCTGTCCGTCCGGGGGGAGCGCTATTCCCAGGGCTGCTCGATGCCGAGCACCTGGCGGCCCACGATCAGCTTGAGCGTGTCGTCCGAGGGGGCCATCACCGAGCCGGCGCGGGCGTCGCGGTAGGCGCGCTCGGCGCGGTGGCCGCGCTTGTACGCCGTGCCGCCGCACACCTGCAGCGCCTTGTGGGCGACCTCCACCGCCATCTGGGCGGCGGCGGTCTTCACCTGCGCCACCTCCACGAAGAAGGGGTCGTCGGGGTTCTCGCGGATGATCTCGTCCAGGAGCCCGGCCGAGTGCAGCTCGTCGAAGAGCACCAGGGCGTTGTCGGACATCTGCGCCACCCGGTGCACCATCCCCCGCACCAGGTCGATCGCCAGCCGCATCTCGGCCACGTAGCGCTGCACCGTCTCCAGCCGCGCCAGCGCCTGGTTGGTGTCGGTGTGGATGCGCTTCTTCACGTGCTCGACGGCCGTGTCGTACGCGGCCTGGGCGATCCCCACGTAGCACGCCGCGAGCCCCACCTGGTAGATGGGGAGCGAGTAGGCGAAGAGCATGGAGAAGCCCACGTTCTCGCCGCCCAGCCGGCGCCACTCGGGGGCGAGGCAGTGGTCGAACTTCACCGGGGTGCTGGAGTTGCCGCGTAAGCCCATCCCGTCCCAGGTGCCCACCGGCTTGATGCAGGGGTCCTTCCCGTCGAGCATGAACAGGCTCAGGTCGTTCGGCCCCGAGTCCTTCGACGGGCGGGTGGGGACCACGTAGTAGTCGGCCTGCCCCGCGCTGGTGGCGAACGACTTGAAGCAGTCGATCACGTAGTTCTCGCCCTCGCGCTGCGCGTAGCTGTCGGTGTGCCAGAGGCGGTTCCCCGAGCCGGGCTCGCTCATGGCGAAGGAGCCGAACGCCTCGCCGCGCACGATGGGCCCCAGCAGCTTCTCCTTCTGCTCCTCCCCCTGCACCAGCGCGGCGATCAGGGGGATGGTGCTCATGTGCATGTGGAAGCTCATGGCGGTCGAGGCGCACCCCGCCGCCAGCTCCTCGGTGACGAGGGCCGTGGTCAGGATGGTCTCGCCCTTCCCCCCCATCTCCTTGGGGAGCGGGAGCGCCAGCAGCCCCTCCTGCCCCAGGCGGCGCAGGTTCTCCATGGGGAACCTCGCCTCGCGGTCGGTCAGCTCGGCGTTGGGGGCCAGCACCTCCTTCGCCAGCTTGGCGGCCAGGCGCTTCCAGCGGCCCTGGTCGGTGGTCAGCGCAATTCCGGTCAGGTTCAGTGCGTTCGGCATCGGCGCGGTCGGAGATGGCGGTTGGTGAGGAGTAGCCCTTCAGGCGCGGCCGGCCGGCCGGCGCGACCGAACGGAACGGCAAAGCGTCGCGCGCCGCGAATGTGCGTGGTGCAGGCTCGGTCGCGGGGTGCGGTGCAGGGTCGGAATGGGAAAAACCTTGCGCGGGCCGGTACGGCGGTCGGGGGAGAATTGTCGTTCCTTTTCTATAAGTAGCGTCCCCGGCGCGTTGCGGCAAGTGTCAGCGCGTGCACGGCTCCGCCCCCGCGGCGAAAACGTGCGTTTGTCCCACCGCCATGGACAGATTGGAAGGCGCGGGCCGGGCGGCGACGGTTGCGCGGCTCCTGGCGGAACGCGGATCGATGCGGCCTTCGCGTAGACGCCGTCTCCCGACGCCGCGCGGCGTCGGGAGACGGCGAAACGCCGCGGTTTTTCAGGATTCGGGCGGGAAGACGAGGGTGAAGGTGGTGCCGGCGCCCTCCTCCGTCTCCACCTTCACGTCGCCCCCGTGCGCCTCCGCGATCCCCTTCACGATGGAGAGGCCGAGCCCCACGCCGCGGCGGTCGGCGGTGTTCGCCTGCCAGTAGCGGTCGAAGAGGCGGGGCACCTGCGCGGCGGGGATGCCGGGGCCGGTGTCGGCCACCGACAGGCGCACGCCGTCGTCCGCGCGGCGGGCGGCCACCGTCACCCGGCCGCCCCGCGGGGTGAACTTGAGCGCGTTGCCGATGAGGTTGCCGAGCGCCTGCAGCAGGCGGTCGCGGTCCACCACCACCCGCACGCCGGGCTCCATCTCCCCGCACGCCAGGCCGATCCCCCGCTCCGCCGCCACCATCTCCGCCTGCTCCACCGCCTCGCGGGCGATCG
Organism: Longimicrobiaceae bacterium; assembly: GCA_045803205.1. GTDB lineage: Bacteria > Gemmatimonadota > Gemmatimonadetes > Longimicrobiales > Longimicrobiaceae > Longimicrobium. The sequence continues at coordinate 26,131 of JBJMPM010000067.1, read as the reverse complement.
AGGCCGCCTCGTGCGGCTCGCGGTCCAGCGAGAGGCGGCCGCTCTCGATGTGCGAGATGTCGAGCAGGTCCTGGATCAGGCGGTTGGCGCGCTCGGCCGCGCGGCGGATGATGGCGGCCTGCGTGCGCTCCAGCTTCCGCTCCTCCGGGAGCACGTCCAGGAGGAACGAGGCGCTCATGTGCACGGTGTGGATGGGGTTGCGCAGGTCGTGCGAGACCACGCCCAGCATCTCGTCGCGGGCGCGGGTGGCGCTGCGCGCGGCGTCGTAGAGGCGCGCGTTCTCCACCGCCAGCGCGGCGCGGCGCCCCAGCTCCTCGGCCAGGTCGCAGTCGGCCTCGTCGAAGGGCGGCCGCCCCTCGCCGCGCACGAAGGAGAGGGTGCCGAGCACCGCGCCGCGCGAGCGCAGCGGGGCCACCACCAGCGAGCGGGGCGCCAGGGCGTGCACCACCTCGGTGTGCTCGGCGGCGCGCTCCAGGCGGTCGATCCAGGCGCGGTCGATCTCGCGCACCAGCAGCGATTTGCCGGTGCGCAGCACCTCGTCCTGCGGGCCCCCGTCGCCCAGCCGCGGCGGGTAGCGCGAGGCGCGCTCGAAGAGCGCCGAGGCCCGCTCGTCGGCGTGCGAGGCGGCCACGCGGCGGATGCAGTCGCCCTCCAGCAGGTCCACCATCGCCATCTCGGCGAGCTGGGGGACGGCCATGCGGGCCACGGCCCGCAGCGTCTCCTCCACCTCCAGCGAGGAGGAGAGCGCGCGTCCGCTCTCGGCCAGGAGCGCCATCCCCTCCGCCGCGCGCTTCTGCTCGCCCACGTCGGTGAAGCGCACCACCGCGCCCACCACCCGCCCGTCGCGGTGCAGCGGCGACGAGGCGTAGGCCACGTGGAGCGGCATCCCGTCCTTCCGCCAGAGCACGTCGGCGTACACGCGCACCGCGCGCCCCTCGTCGCCCGCGCGGGCGATGGGGCACTCCTCGCGCGGGTAGGGGCTTCCGTCGGGGCGCGCGTAGTGGAAGAGGGCGTGCGCGTCCTTTCCCACCATCTCCTCCGGCGCGTACCCCAGCAGCTCGGCGGCGGCGCGGTTCGCGTAGCTCATGCGCCCGTCCGGGCCCAGGGTGTAGACGCCGTCGCTGGTGGCGCCGAGCAGCTCCTCGCGCTCCTGGTACGCGCGCCGCAGCTCCTCGCCGCGGCGGCGCGCGGCGTCGAGCGCCATCCGCAGGGTGATCTCGCGCTGCGCCGAGGCGGCCAGCTCGGTGAGGATCTCCACCTCCTCGTCCGTCCAGCTCCGCGGCACCAGGTCGATGGCGCACATCGACCCGACCGCCTCTCCCTCGACCATGATCGGCACGCCGAGGTAGGCGGCGACGCCGAGGGAGTCGACGGTGGGGACGCGGCGGTAGACGGTGTCGGCGCGGGTGTCGGGGATCACCAGCGGCCGCTGGGGGGTGGCGCCGGCGATGCTGTAGTGGCAGAAGGTGCGCCCCTGGAGCTCGCGCGCTTCGGCGAGCGGCTCGCCGAAGCCGGTGGCGGCCTTGTAGAAGTCGCGCTCCTCGTCCACCAGCGAAAGGAAGCTGGCGGGCACCCGCAGCAGCCGCACCGCCAGCCGCGTCAGCCGGTCGAAGGCGGGCTCCGCGGGGGTGTCGAGCAGCCCCGTGGCGCGCACCGCCGCCAGCCGCGACTCGGAGCGGACGGCTGCGTCGGGAGATGGGGATGGCGCGTCCTGCATGGTCTGCCCTGGTGGGTGGGGTCGGGATCGTCCCCCCACAGGCAAAAAGCAGTCTCACGCAGAGGCGCGGAGGAACCAGGGGAGCACCCGGGCGCTCCCCCGGGTCCTCCATGCCCCCGTGAGACCGTCTTCCCGCGCCCGGGCGTCAGGAGCTATTCTTTAGTCCGGCTGCAGTGACGCAGCCCGATCCGGGGCGTCGGCTCCACTCATCTCGACCTCGTTCACCCTCCACGCGGGACCCTCCGATGCGCCTCTCCAGCCGAACCGCGGTGCTCGCCTGCGCCATGGTGGCGGCCGCCCTGGCCCCGGGCGCACTCGCCGCACAGGCGAACTCCACCGCCTGCGCCCCGGTCGAGCGCCTGGCCGACGGCCGCACCGTCGCCGCCGCGGCCGACTCGCTCTTCCGCCTGGCGCACGAGCGAGAGCGCGGCGGCGACTACGTTCTCGTGCCGTTCACCAGGAAGGGGAGGCAGGAGCTCACGCGGCGCCCGCTGGAGCTGGACCGGAGCATGACGGAGCGCCTGCTGCGCGGCGGACTCACCACCATGCTGGCGTATCAGCTCGACCGGGAGGGGAGGCCGGTTCGCGTGGAGGTCGTGCGCGGCTCCGGCGAGCCGCAATTCGACCGCCTCGCGCTCGAGGGCTTCCAGGGCGCCCGGTATCGACCCGCCCGGGCGGGCGCATGCGACGTCCCGTTCTTCGACGTGGCGCCGTTCGAGGCGCGCGATCTCTCGGTACGCCGCGGCGGTGAGTGAGGCGGCGGAAAACAGTCTCTCACACAGAGGGCCCGGAGGACGAGAGGAGCACTCGGGCACTCCCTCTGTTCCTCCGTGCCTCCGTGAGTCATTCTTTCCTCCAGCCCGTTGGCTCCAGTTTTTGCAGCCTCGTTCACCCTCCACGCCGGACCCTCCGATGCGCCTCTCCAGCCGAACCGCAGTGCTCGCCTGCGCCATGGTGGCGGCCGCCCTGGCCCCGGGCGCTCTCGCCGCACAGGCGGACTCCACCGCCTGCGCCCCGGGCGACCGCCTGGCCGATGGCCGCACCGTCGCCGCCGCGGCCGACTCGCTCTTCCGCCTGGCGCACGAGCGCCAGCGCGACGGCGACTACGTGCTCGTGCCGTTCACCAGGAAGGGGCGGCAGCTCTCGTCCACGTCGCGTCCACCCACGGGAGAGCTGGACCGGAGCCTCCTGAATCGCCTGATGCAGGGGGGCGGGCTCACCACGTTGCTGGCGTATCAGCTCGACCGGGAGGGGAAACCGGTTCGCGTGGAGGTCGTGCGCAGCTCCGGCGAGCCGCGATTCGACCGCATCGCGCTCGATCAATACCAGAGCGCCCAGTATCATCCCGCCCGGTCGGGTGCATGCACCGTCCCGTACTTCGAGGTGGCGCCGTATTCGGCCCGCGCTCGCGTGGAACGCCGCGGCGGCGAGTGAGGGGGTAAAAACAGGGTTCACGCAGAGTCTCCCCACCTCGCTGCGCGAGACCCGATAGGATGAAAGTCACGTCAGCTCAGAATCTAACACACTGGACGAACTTTCTATTCAGACGCAGAGGCACGGAGAGAACCGCTCTCCGTGCCTCTGCGTCTCTGCGTGAGACGAACTCTTGTTACTGGCCGCCGGAGCTCTCGGCGGGGTGGAGTTGCCCGCGCAGGTCGCCGAAGTACGTCTGCCCGGTCGTGTGGAGGTTGAAGTACAGCTCCCCGTCCCGGGCGAGCCGCGCCAGCCCCGCGATGGTCGAGTACTTGACCGGCCCGTTCGACCCGAGCGACGGGCTGGGGATGACGCACCCCATGGTGGCGACGCCCACCAGCCCCTCGCCGGCCTTCGAAGTCTTGACGATGTGCTCGTCCGTCACCTCCACCGAGAAGGTGCCGTCGGCGAGGTTCTGCTTGACGTCCGTGGCCTGGGAGAAGTCCACCACGATGGGGCCCAGGATCCCCGGGCGCCCGCAGTGGATGTGGAACATGTTGACGGCGGAGAGGTCGACCCCCTCGACCTTCACGTCCACCCAGGCCCGGCTGAGGTCGTTGCTGAAGCGGAGGAGGCCGTGGGCGCGATGGCCCGCCGCCTCGCGCTGGGCGCGGGTCTGCGAGGGCGTGGTGGAGCGGAACTTCGCCGGCGTGGAGCTGGGGGTGTTCGCCTCCTCGTCGCCCTCCTGCCACGGGCTGAGCCAGGCCTCGAACACCATCCCGACCTCCTTGCCGCGGGCCGGGGTCAGGCTCGCCGCGGGCGCCGGGGTGGATGAAGCGGATGCCGGCGCCGCGGCCGGGGTCGCCGCCGGTTCCGCCGCCTCCGCCGTGGACGTTCGATCGGCGCCGCCGCACGCTCCGAGCAGCGCGAGAGCCGGTACGCAAACGAACCGCAGACGCATGGTCACCTCCATTGCTTGGGTGGGTCGGGGAGAGAACTTCGGGATGCGCTGTCCTGCAGTGGTGCTCGGAGGCGTTCGAGAACCTCGAATCTCCCCTGAGACGTCATCCTCGAGAGGGCGTTGCTATACGCGCACATTCCCGCGGCACCACAGGTGTCATCCTGAGGCCCGACCACACGATGCTGCGTCAGCGCTGCAGACGGCAGGGCCGTGAGGATCTGATTGCGGTCACGCCGGAGCCGGCTGCGGAAGCTCGCGCGGAAGCCGCGGCCTCACGTTCACTCGTCGATGCCACGCAGGAAAAGCCAGGCATCGACGAGCGCCGGCGTGGACGCGTCGCCGCGCCTGGCCGCCTCGCGCAAGGCGCACGTCGCCTTCCGCCCGGTTCGCCGCGTGCGCAGGCGCGCCGCCGCCGCGAAGCGCGACGCGGCCGGCTGAGCACGGCTCCTTCCCTTCCACGGCCGCGGCCCTCCGCGCCGCCGCCGATGGATCGTGCACATCGACAAGGTGGACATCATATTCTCCGGCGGAGACTCACGCCCGACGCCGAGACCCCGCCCGGAGATCCGACGATGGCCGCGCCTACCCCGCCGCAGGTCGACTGCAAGCGGCACCACACCACGCTGGTCGTCCGCGACATCCACGAGGCGGTCGACTTCTACACGCAGAAGCTCGGCTTCACCCCCGGCTTCACCTGGGGCGAGCCGCCCACCTTCGCCGGCGTGAACCTGGGGGACGAGCAGACCTTCCTGATGCAGGGCGAGCCGAAGCCGGGCGGATGCTCGCTCCAGTTCGTCGTCGGCGACGTAGACGCGCTCTACGAGTTCCACCGCGCGGCCGGCCTGGAGGTGGTGGAGGAGATCGGCGACCGGGAGTACGGGTTGCGCGACTACATGGTGCGCGACCTGTACGGCTACTGGATCGGCTTCGGCCAGCACATCTTCACCGTGGGCGAGCCGGTCCCCATCGAGCGCGTCGACGTCCCGGTACGCCTGGAGAAGCGCCTCGCCGCGCTCCTCCACGACCTCGCCGCGCACAAGCGGATGAGCCTGAGCAGCTGCCTGGAGGAGATCCTCCTGCACACCAACGAGCCGCTGGGCGACGGCGTCGCCAGCCCGCACACCGAGGGGCAGCTCCGCTACATCCAGCAGCTCAAGCAGAAGCACGGCATCGACTACGACTGCCACGCCAGCTACCGTTTCGTCGAAGTCTGATGGTTGCACGCGGAGACGCGGAGGCACGGGGAGAACTGCTTTTCTCTCCGTGTCTCCGCGTCTCTGCGTGAGAAAATCTGTTCGCTCGGGACAGCACGGAACCTGCGGAACCGCGCGCGGGTTGTCACTGGCCGCCGGGCGAGAACTCTACGCGCTGGGGCGGCATCAGGGGTGCGTCGCGAGGCGGCTGCGTCAGCGAGGAGGGAAGCCGGCGCCACTGTGCGGGGGTCAGCACCGCGCGCACCGCCTCTACCCCCTCCCCCACCAGCGCCTGCGCCCGGGTGCTGAGCGTGGTGATCTCGCCCTGCGCCACGATCCTGCGCGCGGAGCCGGCGGAGAGCAGTGCGACGAGCGAGTCGCGCGCCGGCCCCAGCCGGGCCTGGAGGCCGGCCGCCGCACCCTGCAGCCGCAGCGCCTGGTCGGGGGTCAGCTCCAGTGCTCGCGAGCCGTTGAGGACGAGCGCCTGCGCCGGGACGTTGGGCAGCCGGGTCTCCAGCGCGGCACGCACGGCTTCGGGCGAGAACGCGGACTGCCGCGAGCCGTTGATGATCCCGGCGAGCGGCTGGAACGCCGGGTCGGGCCCCAGCGCGATCCTCCCCTGCAGCGTCAGGCTGAAGGCGAGGCGGCCCGCTCCACGCGTCCCCACCAACCGCCCGAATCCGGGGTTCACTGCGTAGCGAAACGCCCCCGCCGCCGGGTCGAAGCCACGCACGTGGAGCAGGGTGCGATCGGCGAAGGGGAGCTGCCCCCAGCCACGCAGCCCGTCCGGCCCGTGCAGCAGGTAGTCGAGCCCGGCGGCGGCGTTCGAGGCGATGAGGCTGGCCTGGAACCGCCGCGGGAACGACGCCGAGCCCGGGCGGAAGTTGAGCCGCAGGTCCAGCGATGGAGACCACGGCGTTCGGCAGCTGTTGCGCCCGGCCACGCGGCCGAGCTGCCGCCTCAGGCAGTCGCGCACCGGCCCGGGCGCCCCGTCCAGGAGCCGTTCCATCCCCGCCGCCAGCTCCGGGTCGTCCGTCACGCGCGGGTCGAAGACGAAGGCACGGTCGTTGAGCAGGCCGTCCCCGTTCACATCGCCGTCCACCGCCGGCGAGAACGGGGGCCCCGATGCCAGCCGGGCCACCACCCCCAGGTCCGCCGAGCGCGAGAGGCGGCGGGAGATCACCGTCTGAAGGACGTGGCGCTGCTCCAGGTCCGAGGCCGCCCACTCCCGGCGGAAGGGGTCGCCGGCCGTGGTGGCGGTGGCGCCCCCCGGCGCCTGCACTCCGGTCGCCGCGTCGCGCGAGCGCGTGAACGTGTAGCCGATCCCCACCACCGAGCTCCGGCTGGCCAGCATGTTCAGCTCGGCCTTGAGCTGTCCCGTCCACGAGCGCCCCAGCGCGTCCACCTCGCGCACCACCCCCAGCCCCGGGCGCAGACGCGACCCCGCCGGCGCCGCGGACCCGCTGAACGGGTCGATGAGCGCCGGCGAGACGTACAGGGGCCGCCCGCCCTCCTGCACCAGGGCGCCATGCACCGGTCCCAGGTTCAGGTCGCGGGCCAGGGGCCGCGCCGCCCCGCGCACCAGCGTTCCGGCCACGTTGAAAAAGTAGCGATCGTGCACCTTCCAGTCGGCCCCCAGCGACGCGTTCCACACCCGCGGTGCCGAGAAACCGGGTGAAAAGAGGGTGACCGCCGGGAGGCGCGCCGCGAACTCCGGCTCCCCGCCGGAGCAGGCGGTGGGCACCGATTCCGGCCGCGAGGCGTAGCCCGCCCAGTCCGGCACCGGCGTCGCCGGTCCCACGCACACCAGCTCGTACGCGGTGGTCCCCGTCTCGCCCAGAGCGCCGGCCAGCGAGCGCAGCGGCACCTTGCCGCGGAACTCGCCCGCTCCTCCCCGCACCGTCGCCAGGAACTTCTCGAGCCCCGGGATCTCCCAGGTGAAGCCCACCCGCGGGCTCAGCCGCAGCTCGGACGGGAGGCGCCCGGGCGCCGTGCCGAACGTCTCGCGGACGGCCGGGTCCGCGCCGGCGCGCCAGGGGTACCACGACCGCTCCAGCCGCGCCCCGAAGGTCAGCGTGAGCCCACCCCCGGCGCGCCAGGTGTCTCCCAGGTACCCCGCCGCGTAACGCGCTTCCGCGCGGCGGCGCGGCCCCTTCAGGGTGCGCGTGAATGCATCCGGGCGCCCCGCCTCCAGGGCGGCCAGCGAGCCGAAGGTGAAGGTGCCCTGTTCGTTGGCCTCCCCCTCCCGCCAGACCCCTTCCTCCTGGTACAGCGCGCCCACCTTCACCTGGTGTGCCCCGCTGGCCGCGGCGTGCACCAGGTCGTCCGAGAGCTCCAGCAGCCGCGTCCCCACGCGCGAGGAGAGCCAGGGGTTCCCGCCGAGCTGGAGGACGGCGACTCCCTGCGTGCCGTCCTCCAGCTCCGAGACCACCCGGACCCGTCCGGCGGGAGCGTCCACCGTGGGTTGCGTGCTCCGCCCGCCGCCCGCCGCGTATGCGCGCAGCGTGTGCGTCCATTCGCCCCACGCCGAGGTGGCCTGGACCAACCCTCCCCCGTCGCCGCTCTCCTGCTCGCCGCCGCTCCCCGCCAGCCCCAGAGGCGAGGCACCCAGCCCGCCGGAGCGGGTCCCGCGCCAGTCCAGGCGTGCCATCACGTCGTGCGACTGGCCCAGCCGCCAGTCCAGGCGCGCCACCGCCGTCGCCTGCTCCGAGCCCGCTCCGCCTGTCCTGGACGGCGGAACCCCCAGGCGCGCCGCGATCTCGCCGAAGCGCCGCGCCGAGTCCGGGCTCACGCCCAGCCGCCGCAGCGCGGCGGCGTCGACGGTGTCCAGCAACGCGGACGAGGCGTCGCTCCGGGTGACCTGGAGCGCCCCGAAGCCGAAGAGGCGGTCGCGCACCAGCGGCCCGCCCCCGCCGGCGTCCAGCCGGAGGAACAGGTTCTCGCGCCCGCTCCCCGCGCCGGGAGCCTCTCCGTAGCGCAGCGCCCCGCCCCGCACCCACGCACCCGCGGCCCCTGCCCACCGGGTACCGCCGCTGCGCGTGGTCGCGGCGATCTGCCCCCCCGAGTACTGCCCGCGCGACACGTCGAACGAGGAGGTGACGACGCGGGTGCCGCGCACCGCCTCCTGCGGGAGGCTCGAGGCGCCGTAGCTCGCGCCGTCGAGCGTGAGCCCCGTCTGGGAGGGGGGCTGCCCGGCGATGGAGACTCCCGAGCTCCCGTCCTCGTCCCCCTGCGTGGCCAGCACCCCGTTGGTGAGCGACGCCACGTTGTCCAGCTCTCCGCCTTCCACGGGGAGGCGCTCCGTGGTCGTGGCGAACGCGTTGTTGGACCGCTCGCCGGCGCTCGGACGGGCGGCCCGGGCCGAGGGGCGCGAGGCCTGCGCGGTCAGCGGGGCCAGCCGCACGACGCGCTCCTTCAGCTCCACGTCGTGAGCCACGCCCCCGCCGCCGGCGGGTCTCGCAACCACTTCCGTTTGCGGCTCCATCCCCTGCGCGTCGACCGACACCGTCCACCGCTGCGAGCCGGCGGCGAGCGGCAGCCGGTACCGGCCTGCCGCATCGGTCCGGGCAGTGGCGGTGCGGCCGTCCTCGCCCGTGGCGCGCACCACGGCACCCGACACCGGACGCCCGCCGGGGCCACGGATCACCCCCGTCAGGACACGCTCCGACTGAGCGACCGACGGAGAGGCCGTCGCCAGGAGGAGCAGGCAGGCAGCGCCGCGGAACGCCGCACGGGCAGCCGCGGAGAGGCCGGCGGAAGGGCGGGCGAAGCCGGGGAAGAGCATGACGTGAGTAGGATGGAACGGCGGATTCGGGAGAGGAGCGATGGCCGGGCCCGGCGACCAGAGCGTGTGGCCGGTCGGAGCCATCGGGCGCACCGATGGGACTTTAAGTTCACGTCCGCCGGCCCGCTACGCAAGCTCCTCCGGAAACCCGAGGGGGAAACGGTCCTCTTGACGCCGCATTTATCAGGACATATCATGGGCCTGCCGCCGCCGGGCGGCCGGATGCGTCCACCGTGGGGAACGGCGCGTTGGCGCCGACGACTGCCGGACCTCACACCGCACGACGGCGGCGGTTCTGAAGCATCCCTTCCAGTTTCCCCCCTTTTTGTGGAGGCACGCATGAAGCGGATCTGGACCTCCTTCTGTGCCGCGCTCGCGCTGGCCGGAAGCCTCTACCTCGCCACTCCGGCCCAGGCCCAGGCGCGGCCGGGGTACACGCTGATCGACGTGATCGTGATCTCCGACGCCGTCTGCGGCCCGGACGCGGTGGGATGGTCGGCCAGCAACTTCACCGCCGACGGGTGGGACCTGACCTGCTACTACTAGCGGAGCTTCCCCGGAGCGCGGCGGTTGGCGCGCCGCGCCCCGGGACGCAGCAGGCGCTGTCTTTTCCTGAGCCTACGATGCAGCCCAACCGACCTCCCTCCACGCGCGGATGAAACGGCAAGCCTGGTCGAACCTGTTCACCGCGGCGGTGACGGTGTGTGCGCTGGTGGTGGTGGCGCTGGTGGTCCGCCGCGCGCTCGGTAGCAGCGGCGAGGAGGCCGGCCGCCCGCGGAACGTCGCCAGGTGGGAGGTGTACGCCGCCCAGGGTGAGAGAATGGGCCCCAAGGATGCGCCGGTCACCATCACCAGCTTCTCCGACTTCCAGTGCCCCGCCTGCCGGATCCTCGCCGAGCGTCTCAGCGCGCTCCGCGCCCGCTACCCCGGTGAGGTAGCCGTGGTGTACCGGCACTTCCCGCTCCCCATGCACAAGTCCGCAGTCCAGGCTGTCCGAGCCGCCGAGTGTGCGGGCGAGCAGGGCCGCTTCGAGCCGTTCCACGACGCCCTTTTCTCGGCGCAGGGGTCCATCGGCCGCCGCCCATGGGCGCGCTTCGCCGAGGCCGCAGGGGTTCCGGACACGGCGGCGTTCGCGGCCTGCCTGGCACGCCCGGGGCGGGTTCCGGCGCTGGACCGGGACCGGGCGGCGGGACGCGAGGTGGGCGTGACGGGGACACCGACGGTGCTGATCAACCACATTCTCGTGCAGGGCGCTCCGACCGAGCGCGCGCTCGACCTTCTCGTGCAGCGCATGCTCGGGGCGGCCGGCCGGGACGCGGGCAGCGGGCGCACAACGCCCGTCTCCGCTCCACGGGCGGGCCGCTGACGTTCGAACTCTCATCGCTCCACCGGAGGAAACACGAATGACCCGTCGAGCCATTCTGATCGCAGCACTCGTCGCGGCGGCGGCCGCGCTCCACCCGTGCCACGCCAGCGCGCAGGGCTCACCGACCGGGCTACCCAAAGGAGTCGAGCAGACGCCCGACGGCACGGTCCGCATGTCGCGGCGTCCCGGTCCGTCGATCGGGATCGCGTACACGGGCAACCCCAGGGTCGGGGAAGACGGGCAGATCCGCTTCGCCGAGCACCCGGTGGTGACGGGGGTCGAGCCGAATTCGTCCGCGGCGCGGGCGGGCATCCTCCCCGGCGACGTGCTCCTGGCGGTGAACGGGCGTGATGCCCGCGAGCGGGGCCTGTTCGGCCAGCGCGTTTACGGCACGCGCTACACGCTGCGCATCCGCCGCGGCACGGAGGAACGCGACATCGCGTTCGTGTTCGAGCCTGCTCCGCCGGCCCCGGCCCCGGCGCCGCGGCAGTAGCGTCCCGGAAGCGAGAGGAAGCAGCGACAGGGCCGTGCTCCTGAGTGGGCACGGCCCTTTCGGCGTCTGGAACACGGCGGCATACTCCCACCGGGACGCGGTGCAATCCCAGCGACGTCATCCCGAGGGAGCCGCCGACCGGCTCAAGCAGAAGTACGGCATCGACTACGACTGCCACGCCAGCTACCGCTTCGTGGAAAAGTGATGTCGAATCTGGAGGAAGAACGTGCATCGCGCCGGCTCACGTGCTGACGCGGTTCTTCGGCCTGCAAACGGTTGCGCGCCTGTAAGTTGCGGCGAGGCCGGCCTCAGGATGACGTCAGCGGGGGCGGGCATATACACGCGCTGAATTCCCGGATTCGGCATCATGCCGGGTCCGGGAAGACGGTCCGTGGTCGTTGAAGTCCGCGAAGGCGGACTGCGTGCCTTTGTAGCGGCGACTTCAGTCGCATAGTCGCATAATCTGCGGATGCACTCTTGAACCCAATTCGGTATCGCAGAGACGCAGAGGCGCGGAGAGAGGTCGCCGTGCCCTCTCCGCGCCTCCGCGTCTTTGCGTGAGACGCTTTTATCAGGCTTGATTCACAAGGGTGAATTTACGGATCCGGGATTAGATCCTCCGGGTCCTGAGCCTGGTGCCGAATGTGGAGCACGTGGACGGTATCCTCACGGATCGCGAAGAGGATCTTGTACGAATCGAAGAGCCGCTGGCGGATCGTTTCGGCGAAGAACCGGTCTTCATACGCCAGCCCGCACTGCTGGGCCGACACGGCAAGATCCCGTATGGCGGCTCGAATCCCGTAGTACCACTGATCGGGGTACTTCGAGCCGGGGTTGCGCGAGCGAAGGTTCTGGTAGTGCTTCCGGAGATTGTTCCTGGCCTCCACCTCGATCCTGACGCGGAACACTACGCCTGCTCCGCGATCCCGAGCTCACGTTCGAGGGAAGCGAACGCATCCTCGGCATCTTCGCCGGTCCCGTCGTACATCCCCTGCAAGCCGCGCTGGATGCCCACGATAGCCGCGGCATTGGCCGCCAGGTCGAGGAGCCTCTGGTACGCGTCCGCGTGCTGCACCACGAGCTCGGCCTGCCCGTGTACGGTCAGAACCTGGGGACGGCCGGTCTCCTTCAGGTGCTCCACGTACGCCCGCGCGTTCCGCTGGAAGTCGGAAAGCGAATGGATGTCCTTCAGGTTGATCATGTTCGCTCCAGGGGTTCATGAAATTTCATGTTCGAAGCTACCCGGTGTGGCCTCGCTGGTCAACGCTCCGACCGGTTTGATCTCACGCAGAGACGCGGAGGCGCGGAGAGAGGCCGTCGTGCCCCCTCCGCGCCTCCCGCGTCTCTGCGTGAGGCGGCCGTTACTGCTGCGGGCGCACGGTGGGCCCGTTGCCGCGGGTGTAGATCAGCAGGATGCCGTGGCGGGCGGCGTAACCGTAGCGCCCCTCGCCCTCGTTGGGCTTCAGGTAGATGATGCTCTCGATGCTCGAGAGCGACAGGCTGGCCAGGAGCTCGCCCACCGGCCCGCCGATCAGCACGTCGTCGAGCGCCACCGCGACTCTCGCGGGGCACTGGCGGACTCCGTCGGGAATCGCGGTGCGGTCCTGGATGCAGACGTCCATCACCATCCCGCTGCTCCGGAACGTGAACTCCTGCACCTGCACCCCGGGGAGGGTGCGCACGATCCCGCCCACGTTCCCCGCCGCCCCGGCCCGCCGCTCGATCTCGTCGCGCGTGATCAGGCTCAGGCGGCGCCCGCGGGTGCGCGGGTCGAAGTAGCCGGGATAGACGCGCTGGGCCACCACCCGCAGCGGCTCCAGCGTCACCGTGCGCCGCGGCAGCTTGATGTCGTACTGCACCGTCCCGCGCCCGCTCACCGCGAGCCGCGCGATCCCCGCCCCGTAGACCGGGTGGTTGAAGGCGATGGAGTACGTGCCGGGGGCGAGGTCGACCGCGAGCTCGCCGTTCCTTCCCGTGGTCCACTCGCGGGCGGACCCGCCCAGGCTCACCTTCGCCCCCGCGATCGGCCGACCGTTGCCGTCGTCGACCAGGCGCACCACCACGCGCGTCCGCTCCCGCTGCTCGGCCTCGCGCCGGGCCGCCAGCTCGGCGGGGGCGGCGAGGGCGAGGTCGGCGAGCTGCGGCACGCCCTGCCGCGGCTCCGCCCGCGCCACCGCCGAGTCGCCCTCCAGCCGCGCCACGATCCGCACCCGCGCGCCCGCGGGGAGCTCGCAGAAGCGGTAGCCTCCGCCCGCGTCGCTCACGGTGGCGGCGTGGCCGGGCTCCGCCGAGCCGGGCACCTCCCAGGTGGCGAGGAGCGGCACGCCGGGGAGCGGCTCGCCCGCCGCGCGGTCGGTGACGCGCCCCACCGCGGCGCCCACCGCGCTCCCCTCGGCGGCGTGGCAGGGCGCGGCCAGGATGGAGGCGACGGAGGGGATGGCCAGGTCGCGCCGGAGCTCCTGCGGCGGCACCACCGTCACCAGCGCGGCGTCGGGAACGAAGCGCAGCGAGTCCAGCCGCGGATGGTCGAAGGCCAGGGCGTACACCCCCTCGGCGAGCCGCGGCAGGGTGAAGCGCCCCGCGGAGTCGGTGCGCGTGCTGTCGGCGGTCCCCGCGAGCGAGACGCGCGCGCCGGCCAGCGGGCGGCCGCGGATGCTGTCGAACACCACGCCGGTGATGCTGGCGACGGCGGCCATCTCCACGGGCGCCCCGTCCGCGGAGCGCACCTCCACCACCTGGCCCGTCTCCTCCCCGATCGTCGCCCGCATGGCCTGCGAGCTGGGGATGGGGGTGGCGTACGACATCACGGCGGCCTGCTGCGACGGCATCAGGATGCGCCAGCGGTTCACGATCCAGGCGCCGTTCGGCAGGCGGCGGAACTCCACCCGCCCGCCGGCGCGCCCCGGGACCAGGGGCGAGCGGGAGCCGGCCGTGTAGCGGTATTCCAGCGTGCGCAGCTCGGCCGTGCGCGCGTCGAGCCAGAGCACCCCCGCCACGTCGGCCCACCGGCCGCTCCGCACCGGCTCGAAGGCGAGCCCCACCATCCCCGGGTGCTCGCCGTCGCCGCGGCGGCCGCGGAAGCAGTGTGTCTCCAGGAACGGCTCGGAGAGGAGGATCCCCGCGTCGGGCGCGTGGAAGTGCACCGTGTTCCCCACCTTCTCCACGTAGCCGTGCTCCGCCAGCCGCTCCGGGCTCACCGCCACGTACGGGCTCTCGCTCACCCGCTCCGTGGGCTCCACCAGCTCGCGGCGGACGCCGAGGGTGACGGCGTCGAGCACGCGGATGCGGCGCTCGGTGCGGAAGAGGTAGGGGTACTGCTCCCGCGTGGCGACGGCGGCCTGCAGCGCCTTGCGCGCCTCGTCCCAGAGCGCCGCCGTCTCCTCGCCCGCCCGGGGGCGAACCGTGCACCGCCGCGAATCGCCGCCGCCGGTGGCGACGATCGCCTGGAGCTGCAGGCGCTCCGCCGAGGCCGCCAGCCGGTAGGTGGTGGTCTGGCCCGCGGCCAGCTCCAGCGGGGGAGAGGTGGCCGCGGCGTAGCCGATGCGCTCGGCGCGGAGCTGGTAGCGCCCGGTCGCGGGGGCGCGCAGCGAGAAGCGCCCCGCGTCGTCGGAGAGCGCCCGGGCGCGCGCCTGCCCGTCGCTGGAGACCAGCGACACGAGCGCGCCGGGGAGCGGGGCGCCGCTCTGCGCGTCCACCACGGTTCCGCTCACCGCCTGCGCGGCGAGCGCGGCCGGGAGGGCGGCGAGGAGCGATGCCAGGAGGAGGAGATTTCGGCGCACGGGAGGTCCCGGGGAGGGAAGTGCGGGGAGGAGCGGAAAAAGAATAAACGTACGCCGAGGCGAAAGCCGGACAAGGCTCCTTCCATCGCACACCGTCGCGAGCCGATCACCATCGAGCGGGTGGACGTCCCCGCGCGCCTGGAGAAGCGCCTCGCCGCGCTCCTGCACGACCTCGCCGCGCACAAGCGGATGAGCCTGAGCGGCCTCCTGGAGGAGATCCTCCTGCACACTAGCGAGCCGCTGGGCGACGGCGTCGCCTCCCCGCACACCGAGGGGCAGCTCCGCTACATCCAGCAGCTCAAGCAGAAGCACGGCATCGACTACGACTGCACGCCAGCTACCGCTTCGTGGAAGTCTGATACGGCTTCAACAGATTCGTCTCACGCAGAGACGTAGAGACACGGAGAGGGCCCACCGAGCCCTGTCCGTGCCTCTGCGTGAGGTGCTTCCAAACGTCGAAGCGGTCCTGACCGAGCTCAGTCAGGACCGCTTCGCATTTGAGACCATGACAGGCCGGGCCCGCAGTTCCGGCATCTGTGTCGCGACCCCTTGCGGGATACGCCTGGCGGTACGGATTTCCGCCCTCTGTCGTGGTCTCTCCTGCCGTCTAATACTAAATCCGCCTGAACACTTGATGTTGACGCAACCCGACCCGACGACGTCATCCTGAGGCCGGCCATGCAGCAATCATCGTCTGCAGAATAATTTGCAGGCCGAAGGATCTATAACCGCGTCAGCACGTGAGTCAGTGAGATGCACCAACTCTATCGCCGGATTTGGTATAAGCTAAGCTGTCTTCCGAATTGAGTCAACTTGTACTGCTAAACCCAGGGGAGTCGCCGGAGCGAATCCTTGAACCGTTTGCGGGACATGAAGTTTCCCGAGAGCGGGTACGCCGTGCTGATCCAGATCTCGTCGGTCGAGCGCTCGTCTACCGCGTGCACCAGCTTGATCGCGACGAAAACCGGGCGGGCTGCGTCGTCAGGGACGTGAATCAGGTCGAATCTGCCTTCCCAGCGCGGATCCGGTCCGCAGTAGTGTGGGCGAATCACGGTTGGAGGGATGCGGGAGAGAACGAAGTCGGCATCATCCCGTGTGAGACCACGCTGACCGCGGATGTGCTCCACTACGCCAGGGTGCAACCAGACGCTCCTCGCAGTTGTCGCCAGCCCGAGGTACTCGGCTACGATTTGCGAGATTGCTCCGACGACCTGCACTTCCTCGACCCCGTCGACGGGACGAAGAACCTTCTCCGCCTTGCGATGACCGTCACCCACGTTTCCCTTCCCGGTCTCTGGCCCGAGCCTGAAACGCATCTGGATCTTGGGTGCGTTCGGGCAGACGAGAGAAACGGGGTTCGAGAAGCTGTCGGGATGATCGTAGCTCGGCAAGTCACCGTGTCCTCTCCGCACCTCGCCTCCGCGTCTCTGCGTGAGGCGCTTTTCAACCGGGCGGCGGATTCACTAGATTTTCCCCCGGCCGGATACCATCTGACGACGACTTCAGACGCGAGCAACAGGAGGGAAGCGTGACCGAGCAGGCCCAGCAGTTCGCCTTCCAGGCCGAGGTGCAGCGGCTCCTCGACCTGGTGGTCCACTCGCTCTACACCCACAAGGAGATCTTCCTCCGGGAGCTGGTCTCGAACGCATCCGACGCCATCGACCGGCTCCGCTTCGAGGCGCTCACCCGCCCCGAGCTCCTCCCCGAGAGCGACGAGCCGAAGATCCGCCTCGTCCCCGACAAGGAGAACCGTACCCTCTCCATCGAGGACGACGGCATCGGGATGACGCGCGACGAGGTGGTGCAGAACATCGGCACCATCGCCCGCTCGGGGACGCGCGAGGCGCTGGAGCAGCTCAAGGCGGCCGGCGGCGAGGGGGCGGGGCAGCTCATCGGGCAGTTCGGGGTGGGCTTCTACTCGGCGTTCATGGTGGCCGACCGCGTGGAGCTGGTCACCCGCAAGGCCGGGGAGGACGAGGCGGTGCGCTGGACCAGCTCCGGCGACGGCTCCTTCACCGTCACCGAGGCCGAGCGCGACCGCCCCGGCACCACCGTCACCCTGCACCTGAAGCCCGTCGACACCGAGAACGGGATCGAGGACTACGCCGACCGCTGGGTGCTCTCGCGCATCGTGCGGCAGCACGCGGACTTCATCCCCTACCCGATCCTCCTCCCCGCCGAGAAGCCCGAGGAGGTGCCGGAGGGGGAGACGCCCGAGCCGGAGAAGCCGCTCAACTCCATGAAGCCCATCTGGACGCGGCCGCCGGCGGAGGTCACGAAAGAGGAGTACGCGGACTTCTACCGGCAGATCTCCCACGACTGGAGCGAGCCGCTGGAGACCATCCACACCCGCGGCGAGGGGCTGGTGGAGTTCCAGGCGGTGCTCTTCCTCCCGTCGCGCGGGGCGGCGGAGCTGTACTATCCCGGCTTCAAGCCCAACCTGCGGCTGTACGTGAAGCGCATGCTGGTGCGCGAGAACAGCGAGGAGCTGCTCCCGCGCTGGCTGCGCTGGGTGCGCGGCGCCGTCGACTCCCCCGACCTGCCGCTGAACGTCTCGCGCGAGATGCTGCAGAGCGACCGCCACGTCCGGCAGATCCGCCGCACGCTGACGAAGAAGGTGCTCGACACGCTGAAGAAGATGCTGGAGGGCGACCGCGCAAAGTACGAGGGCTTCTGGCGCGAGCTGGGGCGGGCGGTGAAGGAGGGGGTGGACAGCGACTTCGAGAACCGCGACGCGCTGGTGCCGCTCCTCCTCTTCGGCTCCTCGCGCGACGCGGAGTCGCTCACCACGCTCAAGGAGTACGTGGAGCGGATGCCCGAGGGGCAGAAGGACGTCTGGTATCTCACCGGCGCCAGCCGCGAGCAGATCGAGAACTCGCCGGCGCTGGAGACCTTCCGCGACCGCGGCTGGGAGGTGCTCTACCTCACCGAGCCCGTCGACGAGCTGGTGGTGCAGGGGCTGACGGAGTTCGAGGGGAAGAAGCTGCGCTCGGCCGGGAAGGGCGCCGTGGAGCTCGACGAGGCCGAGGGGGAGAAGAAGGAGGAGGGCGAGGAGCGGAAGAAGGAGTTCGAGCCCTTCCTGGGCGCGCTGCAGAAGCGCCTGGAGACGTGGGTGAAGCAGGTGCGCCTCTCCGGCCGGCTCACCCGCTCGCCCGCGGTGCTGGTGGTCGCCGAGCACGACTACTCGCCGCAGCTCGAGCGCCTGCTCTCGAGGGGGCGCGAGGGGATCCGCCAGCGGCGCATCCTGGAGCTGAACGCCGGCCACGCGCTGGTGCAGGGCCTCCGCCGCCGCTTCGACGCCGACCCGAACGATCCGGTCGTCGGCGACTACGCGGAGCTGCTCCTCGGCTGGTCGCTCCTGGCCGAGGGCTCGGAGCCGCACGACCCCGTGCGCTTCACCCAGCTCATGGCCGGGCTGATGGAGACGGGGCTGGATGCCGCGCCCGCGGCTGCCGCTCCGCACGAGGCCGGCGCCGGGCCGGCCGAAGGACCGTCTGCGCCGGAAGAGGCCGCCGACACCGGCGCGGGCGAGCCCGCGGAAGCGGCTCCGAGCTGAACGCCGCGGCCTGCGGTGCACGAACAGCGCGGCGGCGAATCACTTCGCCGCCGCGCTCGGTTCAGGACTTCGGCGGGCTTTTTGGGGGAAGGTCGACCCGGCCCTTCCCCGAGGGCTTGCCGGGGTGCTTGCCCGGCAGGCCCGGGCTTCCGCCTTTGCCTCCGGACTTGCCGGTCCCCGTGGCGCCGCCACCTGACTATGCCGCAAAACTGCAATCTCTCACAGAGGTCGCAGAGGTCACAGAGCAACTGCAGTGCTTTCCTCTGTGGCCCCTGTGACCTCTGTGAGAGCCACTTCTGTTTTGGCGATCAAGGAATGCACAATCAAATGGTAAAAGCGGTATGAGACGATCTTTTCCGCGGAGTCACGGAAAGGTGGCTCCGCGCGCTTCTTTTCGAGGAATAGGCATTTGGATCCGGGCACAATGATCCATTGCCTGGAGAGGTATCCGTCGGTTTTGTCGCGCCCGCGCCTCTATCCTGTAGAAGAAATGTCCCAAACATACGGCCGAGGAGGTCTCAACCTGATGCAGAGCCTTGATTCGCTGCTCTGCAAAGCGCTGCGGCGTAAAGCTTTCAGCGTGTTCATCCGGTACCGCGGCCGAACGGTTCGCCGCTTGCGCGCCGTGCCCCGCACACTGGCACGACTTCCATTCATGCGAGGCATCCGTTCATGAGCACCGAAGAGGCGTTTCCGATCACGCGTGCCCTTGCCGCCCTCGAACCGCGGGTGGAATGATGGAGACCTGGCTGCGCCTGATCCTGGCCGTGCTCGCCACCTGGCGCGTGACGCACCTGCTGGCGCGCGAGCACGGTCCCTGGAGCGCCGTCACCCGGCTGCGGGTGTGGCCGGGGGGCGGCATGCCGGGGCTGATGGAATGCTTCTACTGCCTGAGCGTGTGCGTGGCGGCGCCCTTCGCCTGCTTCGTGGCGCGGCTGCCGCTGGAGGCGCTGGTGGCCTGGCTCGCCGTTTCCGGCGGCGCCTGCCTGCTGGAGCGCGCCACCGCGCCCCCCGACGTGCTCGCCTCGATGGAGGAGTCGGGGGCCTGAGAGAGAGGTCGACGTTCTCTCCCGTGTCTCCGCGTCTCTGTGTGAGACGCCGTTCCGGGCTAGCCCACCGCCGCGGGCTCGCGGGCGAGCGAGGCGTAGAATCCCCAGTCCTCGCCCATCTGCTCCAGCACCAGGGAGAGGGGGATGGGGTGCCACCGCGAGCCGCGCGTCTGCTTCTGGCTGGTGTTGCGCGGGTGCACCAGCGCAGCGAAGAAGCGCGAGTCGGTCAGCGCGTGCACCGAGGGCTGCGACCACACCCACCGCGTGTCCTCGCCCACGTTCAGGGCGGGGAAGGGGCGGCGCTCCCACGCCCCGCGCCGGTAGAGCAGGGTGTTGCCGCCCACCCACGGGCGCGCCGCGTCGGTCCAGCGGTACTCCCACGCCAGCCGCGCCGCCGGGTCGAAGTAGCGCACCACCGAGAGCCCGCACACCTCCGCGCCCGAGGCGAGCAGCGCGGACACCTGCCGCGTGATCCGGTCCGCCGCGGTCCAGTCGTCGTCGTCCCAGTGCAGCAGCAGCTCGCCGCGCGCCAGCGAGCAGGCCAGGTTGCGCTTGGCCCCCAGGCTCGCGGAGCGCTCCGCGCGCACGTAGCGGATGCGCGGGTCGGCGGGGACCAGGTCCTCCACCGCGTCGCGCCCGTCGTCGACGATCACCAGCTCGCGCGCCGCGTAGCCCTGCCGCAGGAACAGCTCGATCGCGCGCGGCACGAAGCGGCGCCGGTCGGCGGTGGGCATCAGGCAGGAGACCAGCGGCGGCTCGGCCGCGGCCACCCGCACCCGGCGCGGCGCGCCCTCCGCCCGCGCGGCGGCCGAGCGGACGCGGTAGAACTCGCGGTCCGCGGCGAAGCAGGCGGGCTCGTCGATGCGCAGCCACCCGCCCGGGTCCACGTGGCGCCCCAGGGCGAAGCGCCAGGCGTTCGCCCCGTGGCGCAGGTAGAGGTAGAGCCCGGGCTCGTCCACCCGCTCCACGCGCGCGCCGGCGCGCACGGCGCGGGTGAGGAAGGCCGCGTCCTCCGCCAGCGAGGCGGCGGGGTAGCTGGCCCGCGCGCCCCAGACGGCGCGCCGGTACATCAGCGTGCCGCCGTGCACGTTCCCCACGAACAGGCGCCGGTGCAGCGCCTCGGTGCATCCCCAGAACTCCCAGCGCTCCAGGTCGAAGAACACGTCGGCCCGGAGCGCGGTGACGTCGGCGCGGCCGGCCAGGATGGGCGCGGCCTGCATGCGCAGGCGGTGGGGCGCGTACCAGTCGTCGTCGTCCCACTGCGCCACGATGTCTCCGCGCGCGCGCTCCACCGCCAGGTTGCGCTTGGCACCGATGCTCGTTCCCGGCGGCACCGTCTCCCAGCGGATGCGCGGGTCGGGCGGCAGCCGGCTCCCCAGATCGCTCCCCGCGTCGTCTATGATCACCAGCTCCAGCCGCGGGTAGTCCTGCGCCTGGAAGTAGCGCACCGCCTGCAGCGCCAGCTCCGTCCGCCCCCGCGTCGGCATGATGCAGGTGATCAGCGGCGGCTCCGGCACCGTCGTCGCGTTTTCGGTCGATGGGGAAAGGTGCGCGGCCGCGGCTGCGGCGTCATCAGTCGATGGACCCGCCTGCGCGGGCGCGTCCGGCGCGCGCGGGGCGATGACGATGGGGAGGGGGAGGACGGCCGGTGCGGGCCTCGGCTCGATGCGGAGCTGGATGAGCTCCGCGGGCGCGAAGTGCTCGCAGGCGTCGCCGCGGCAGTGCGGCTCGTACGCCCCGGCGACGCCGCGCAGGCGCAGCCCGCAGAGGCGGTCCTGGTAGCGGCGGCGGCTGGCCTCGAACAGCCGCCGCTCGTCGAGCGCGCGGCGGGCGGTGAAGGGCGCGCGCCAGACGAACGACGCGGGGACCCACACGCCGCGCCACCCGGCCCGCGCCGCGCGCGCGTTGTACTCCATCTCCCAGCAGGGCCCGCCGCCGTACCCCTCGTCCGCCATCCCGATGTCGTTCCACACCTCGCGGCGCACGGCGTAGCAGAAGTCCGAGAGCGCGTGGAGCGGCTCCAGCGTGCGCGTCTCGCCGCCGTGGCGCGCGGCCAGGCGGCGGGCGGCGTCGGCGAGCGCGGCCTCGGCGGGGGTGCAGCGGGGCTCCACCTGCTGCGCGTTCCACGCGCGGTTGGTCGAGGGCCCCGCCAGCCCGTTGCGCAGGTGCGCGGCGAGCCCCGCCAGCAGCCGGTCCAGCCACCCCGGCGAGACCAGGCACCCGCTCTCCAGCAGCACGCAGACGCCCGCGTCGGTGCTCCCCAGCAGCCGGTTGAGGCACGCCGCGCCGCCCGCGGCCTCCGGCGGAGGGAGGAGGTGCAGCCCCGGCATCCGCGCGAGGGTGGCGGAGGTCTCCGCGTCCGGCCGGTCGGGGATGACGGCGATGCCGGCGCCCGGCGTATGCCGCCGAACGCTCTCCACGGTCGCCATGAAGCGCCGCGGCTCGGCGTGGACGGCGATCCCGACGATGACGGAGGTGCTCATGCAGGAGAGAGGAAGGGCAAGAAATGCGGGGCCGAACATTCGACCCCGCAAGCTAATCGGGGTGTGAGTCGGGGAAAAGCGGTCTCATACCAAATCCGCAATTCTAGAGCGGTTTTCTCTCCGGTCCGGAGTTTGTCGTGCATCCGCGGCCGCGGCGCCCTCTCCCTGCGCCTGGGCCCTCTCCCTGCGCCTGAGAGCGCAAACCCTCTCCCGTGCCGGGAGAGGGAGGTGGCCGCAGCGGAGGTGAGGCCTGCGACGGAGCGCGTGAATGCAGATGCAGCGCCGCCGGTCGGGGACACGCCAGGGCCGCGGCATAGTCCGCGAAGGCGGACTTCGTGCCGTTCCAGCGGCGGGTTTCCAACCCGTCGGCTCCGGAGCGTCGCGCAATCCGCTCTAGTGTGAAGGGAGATTCAGCCTGGTCTCTCACAGAGGTCACAGAGGTCACGGAGGAACAGCGCCGGTTCCCTGTGACCTCTGTGGCCTCCGTGAGAGACCGCCTTTACTTCGCCTCGCCGCCCATGCCGCGGGTGGTGCGGACCTCCGCGTCCTCCGGCGCGGTGCCGGCGGAGAGGGGGTGGATGCCCGAGCCGCCGACGTCCTCCCGCCGGCCGCCGCCGCCGCCGGGCTGGCCGCTCTGGTTCTCCGGCGTGTCCTCCGGCTCCCGGTCGTGCTTTCCCGGCTCCTTGCGGGCGGCGTCGGCGCGGCCGGCGGCGGCGGTGCGCTTCTGCTCCGGCGTCTCGCCGGCCTTCTTCCCCTCGCCCTTGCCGGCGGGCGCGGCGTCCTCCGTCACCTTCACCGCCCCCTCCTCGGGGTGGATGCCGGAGCCGCGGCGGATGGCCCAGGTCTGCGTGAACTCGGCCCCGAAGAGCACGATCATCGCCGTGTAGTAGATCCACACCAGGAGCACCGCCAGCGAGCCGGCCGCGCCGTACGCCTTCCCCGGGTTGCTGTTCCCCAGGTACAGCCCGATCGCCCACTTGCCGATCTCGAAGAGCACGGCGGTCACCAGCGCGCCCACCCACACGTCGCGCCAGGCGATCTTCGCGTCGGGGAGCACCTTGAAGATGGCCGCGAAGAGCAGGGTGATGACGACCAGCGAGATCAGCGTCTGCAGGATGCCGACGACCACCGCCGAGGCGCCCGGGATCAGCGCGCCGATCGCCGTGCCGACGGCCGTGAGCGCCGCGCTGAGGGCCAGGGAGACGAGGAGGAGGAAGGCGATCCCCAGCACCATCCCCAGCGAGAGCACGCGCTTGAAGATGAAGTTCTTGATCCCGCCGGCCCTGGGGTCGGGCTTCACCTCCCAGGCGCGGTCGAGGGCGGTCTGGAGCTGCATGAAGGCGCCGGTCGCGCCCAGGATCAGCGCCCCGATCCCCAGCAGGGTGCCCAGCGCGCCGCCGCCGCCCGGCTGCTTGGACTGGGTGATCATGGTCTGCACGGTGCGCGCGCCGTCGCTGCCGATCATCGACCCCACCTGGCCGCTGAGCGCCGACTGCACCGACTCGCGGCTCACGAAGCTGCCGACGATCATCATGATCAGGATCAGCAGCGGGGGGAGGGCGAACACCGTGTAGTAGGCGAGCGCCGCCGCCATCCGCGGGCACTCGTCCTGGCTGAAGTCCTTCGCCGACTCCTTCACCAGCTGGAAGACGTCCTTCGCCCCGATCTTCATCGTCGCTCCTCGTCCACAAGGCCGTAGAAGATGGGGCGGACCCTTTGCAAGCACGGTTCCAGAGAAATCTCACGCAGAGGGACCAGAGGAACCAGAGGAGCTGCGCCTGCTCCCTCTGGTTCCTCTGGTCCCTCTGTGTGAGACGCCGTTCAGCGGGCGCCGACCAGCTCCGCGGCCGGGATGCGCCGGATGCCGGGGTAGGGCACCTCCGGCCCCTTGATCACCGACCAGAGGATGCGGTTGAAGAGGTCCTCCTCCGCCGCGTCTTCCGCGCGCAGGTCCAGCCGCTCGGTGGCGCGGGCGGCGGCGGTGTTCGGGGGATTCTTCTGGTCGAGCGGCACCACGGGGACAAGCGCCGTGTAGGGCGACAGGTCCGGCTCGGCCGCCCAGATCTCGCGCAGCGGCCGGCCGTAGTGGTCGAAGTGCGAGAGCGACTCCAGCCCCAGGATCTCCTCGATGGTGCGCAGCACGTCCGTCGTGTTGGCGAAGCGATGGATCACCCCCGGCCGGTTGTAGGCGCTGATCACCAGCAGCGGCGAGCGGTGCGAATCCACGTGGTCGGGGCCGTTCTGCGCGTCGTCCTCCAGCACGAACATCACCGTGGTCGCCCAGAAGGGAGAGCGCGAGAGCGCCTCCACCATCCGCCCCAGCGCCAGGTCGTTGTCGGCGAACATCGCCCGCGGCGTGGGCTGGTCGGCGCGCGCCCCCATGGTGTGGTCGTTAGGGAGGCGCACGACCTCCAGCGCCGGCATCTCCCCCCGCCGCGAGAACTCCTCGAGCTCCGCGATCCAGAGGTCCGCGCGCCGCTGGTCGGGGATCATCAGGTCGAAGCCGGGGAAGTGCGGATGACTGGTCCGGATGAGGTTCCGCTTGGTCCCCCGGTACCGGACGATGCGCCCGCCCCGGCGCACCGGCACCACGAACTCGCCGTAGTTGCGGAAGGTGATGCCGCGCCGCGCCGCCAGGTCCCACAGGTACCCGTGCGCCGGCTCGTTCACGTCGTCGTCGGGCACCTGCGGGTCTTCCCAGGTGCCGCGGTTGGTCCCCTCGTAGTCGTAGCTGCGTCCGCGCCCCGAGTAGCGCGAGGGCACGGTCTTCTGCAGGTAGTCGGTGGTGTACGCCGCGGTCGACCAGTTGTGGCCGTCGGGGCTCACCTCGGCGTTGGTGAAGAAGCGGTCGAAGAGCCCGAAGCGCCGCGCCAGCGCCTTGTGGTTGGGCGCCGAGCGCGGGCCGAAGAAGAGGAGGGTGCTGTCGCCGTCGCCCTCCGGCAGGTCGCCGAACACCTGGTCGTAGGTGCGGTTCTCCTTGATCACGTAGACCACGTGCGTGAACGGGGGATAGCGCCGCGCCGCCGGGGCCGGCCGGTCCCACCCGTTCAGCGCCGCCACCCGCCGGGTGAAGGCGCCGAGCGGCGCCCCCGCCAGCGCCACCGTCTGCAGCGTCCCCCCGATCTGCGCCAGCGTGGAGTTCCCCTCCGTCGACACGTGCATGGTGGAAGCGGCGGGCTGCGGCCCGTTCGGGTTCGCCAGCGTCCCGCGCCCCTTGCCGTTGGCGACCAGCAGCGTGTCGCCGAGCGCCAGCACGGCCGTGGGATACCACCCGGCCGGGACGCGCGCCGCCAGCCGGTCGTTCCCCCGCGCCGCGGTGACGCCCGAGGTGCGGCGCGAGAGCCGGAAGAGCGCCGCCGCGTTCGCGTCGCCCTCCGCCACCCAGAGCCGCGTCCCGTCGGGCGAGAGGGCCAGGGCGTTGGGGGTGCTCCCCTGGTTCGGCCCCGCCGGCGGCGCGTCGTCGAGCCGCGCGATCACCCGGCCGGCGCGCGTGTCCACCACCGCCACCTGGTCCGTGCTCCCCGACGCCACGAAGAGCCGCGACCCGTCGCGGCTGGCGAGGATGGCGGAGGGATGGCGCCCCACGGGGATCCGCCCGGCAGGGACGAGCCGCCCGTTGCGGCGGACGAACGCCGACACCGTGCTCCCTCCCCACGCCGACACGTACACCCGCCCGTCGCGCGCGACCGCCACGCCGTAGGGGTAGCGCTCGGTGGCCAGGCGCTGCGCCACGCGCCCGGTGGCCAGGTCTACGACGGCGAGCGAGTCGGCCAGGTTCTCGGCCACGTAGAGCCAGCGGCCGTCGGGGGAGACGCCGATGCCGGCGGGGTAGCGCGTCCCGTCGCGCCGCGGCGGCTTCACGGCGAGCACCAGGCTGTCGCGCAGCGCCGCGGCGCCCCCCGACCAGGCGTAGCGGTAGACCACGTCCTGGTTGCCGCCCGAGGCGTACAGCGTCTTCCCGTCCGGCGAGAAGGCGAGCCCCACGAACGCCGCCGGCTGCGCGAGCGTCTGCAGCACCCGCCCGTCGCGCGCGACCACCACCACTCCCTGGTCCCGCCATCCGCACTGGAGGAGGACCACGCGGTCGCCCTCCGGCGCCGGGAGCATCGCCAGCGGCAGCGGCCCCACGTCGACGCGCGACCCCTCCGGCGCGATCCACGCCCCCGTCGGCAGCCGCGGGCGCAGCGAGTCCGTCTGCGCGCGCGCGGGTACGGCGAGCGCGAGGCAGGCGATGGCCGCCGCCGGAAGGGTCGTGCGGACGTTCATCCGGACTCCGGATCGAGCGTTGACCGTGAGGAGCCGCGCAATGTAGGCACCGGGTGCCCCACCGCCAGCAC
>JBJMPM010000061.1:0-16650 GCA_045803205.1 Longimicrobiaceae bacterium | reverse complement strand
CCCCCACCACACCAGCCCTCCCCAGCGCGTCGACGAGTTCGCGGACTTCTGCGCGCGGATGGTGCGGCGGTACGGATAAAAGCGTATCACGCAGAGACGCGGAGGCACGGAGAGTGGTTCTCTCTGTGCCTCCGCGTCTCTGCGTGAGACAAAAATCTTTTAGAAAGTGGGGCATCCGTGTCCCACTTTCGTCGTTTCGAGGGTGCCGGGTTACGGCGGATCAGCGGAAGAGGAGGGGGATTCGACGATCCCGACGGGGTGCGGGCGAGCACGGGAAACTGATCGTATCTCATTATCCTGCAATGACTTATTACCTCAGGTGAGGCGAGAAATCCGCACCGTTCAACGGCTCTTAATCCGCGACTAAGAATCGAAATAAAACCTTTTGCCCCTTTCCTACGTCATATACCGCGAGCAGTACGAAGTACCCGAATCCAAAAACCACGAGCCGAAACGAGGGCCCCATGAGCAAGTCGATCACTTTCTACGTCCGCAGCGCCTTCGCGCTTCTCCTTCTCGGCCTGGGCATGTACGTCGGCGCCGAGAGCCTGGTGGCCCGCGAGCTGGCCAGCCGGGGGCTGACGAGCTGCGGCGCCATCGAGAACCCCTGCGTGCTCGCGCCGCTCACCGTCACCGTGCCGCGGTCCGACGGAGGCACGATCAACGCCGCCAACGCGATGCAGGTGCTGAGCGCGGCACCCCGGGCACCCCGTGCCCACCCCCTCGCGACCGCCGAGTCCTGACCCTCACTGGACGCGAACTCGGCCCTCGCTTTCCACATAGATGCCCCGGCGCCGCACACCTGCGGCGCCGGGGCCTTTTTTCGCCCGTCGGTCCAGTACCAGATTCGGCAAAAGATTCGTGAGACGCTTTTATCAGGGCTGACCTACGCCGGCACCGGCTCCGGCTGCGCGACGGCCTCGTCCAGGTCGCTCCAGTCGGGGTCCGGCAGCTCGGCGTAGACGGGGTTGGAGAGGTAGCGCTCGCCGAAGTCGCAGATGATCGACACCACCGTCTTCCCGGCATTCTCCGGGCGCGAGGCAACCTGCAGCGCCGCCCAGGTGATGGAGCCCGACGAGATCCCCGCGAAGATCGCCTCCTCCCGCGCCAGCCGCCGCGCCGTGGCGATGGCGTCGTCGTTCGTCACCTTCACGATCTCGTCGTAGAGCGAGGTGTCGAGGTTGCCGGGGATAAAGCCGGCGCCGATCCCCGCCTGCTTGTGCGGCGCCGGCTCCCCGCCCGAGAGCACCGGGCTCTCCGCCGGCTCCACCGCCACGATGCGCAGCCCCGGCTTCTTCTCCTTCAGGTAGCGCCCCGCGCCGGTGAGGGTGCCGCCCGTCCCCACCCCCGAGACGAAGATGTCGACGGCGCCCTGCGTGTCTTCCCAGATCTCCGGCCCGGTGGTGCGGTAGTGCACGTCGGGGTTGGCGGGGTTGTCGAACTGCCGCGGCATCCACCCGCGCCCGCCCAGGCGCTGGAGGATCTCGTCCGCGCGGGCGATGGCGCCCTTCATCCCCTTCGCCCCCTCGGTGAGCACCACGCGGGCGCCGAGGGCGCGCAGCAGGTTGCGCCGCTCCACGGTCATCGTCTCGGGCATGGTGAAGACGCAGCGGTAGCCGCGCGCGGCCGCCGCGTACGCCAGCCCGATCCCCGTGTTGCCGCTGGTGGGCTCCACCACCACCATCCCCTCGCGCAGCCGCCCGGCGGCGATGGCGTCGTCGAGCATGGCGGCGCCGATGCGGTCCTTCACCGAGTTGAAGGGGTTGTACCCCTCGTGCTTCACCACCACGCGGGCGGGGAGCCCCTTCGCCACCCGGCGCAGCTCGATCAGCGGCGTGTCGCCGAAGGTTTCCGTGACGTCTCGGTAGATGCGGCTGCGGGGCATGGGCAGGGCTCCCTGTGCAAGTAGTTTATACGGCGCTGGCCGTGCGCTGCCGTTCAGCAGCGTGTCCGCGACCGGCAGGAGGCGGATCTTGAGAGATCAGTCGGCATCGCCGATCGGCGCGGATGACGCATCGTTGACTGGTGGCGAGAGCTTCACGCGAACATACGACCCAAGGGGCGATTCGGTGAACCGGGCCGCCAGGAGTTCGCGGACTTCCCCGGAGGCTGCGTCGATTTCATCGAGCAGCATCTCCAGTCGCCCACGCAGCCTGTCGGCGGCGACGGGGTCCAGTGAATCATCATTGGGACGATCCAGAAAGAAAGCGATTTGCCGGGCGCCCACCAGCGCCGCGCCCATGTGGTGGGACGCGTCGGCGAGGTTCCGTTCGAGACAGAACGAATAACGCTGCTTCGACAGGTCCTGTGGAAACGTCTCGCGCTGCTGAATGATCAGCTCCCGGTAGTATGTGACTGCGAACAGCGATCCCGCCCCAATCACGAGAAGCGCGATCTGCACTGCCACCAACGTGCCTTTGGCAGCCTCCCATGTGGGCGGCAGCAGGTGCCAGGTATGAAGCTGTGCCATCGCAAGAGCCAGGACCGAGGCGATCAGCAACACCACGAAGCCCTGGGAACCTGTGTCGAGCTTGAACGAGAAATCATGCTGGTGACGCACCTTCAGTTCGATCAGGGAGCGAATGGAGAGGCCGAAACAGATGATTGACGCGAACGCCCACTCCGGGCTCACGACCAATTCTTCCCACGGCCGCCGTAGCAGCCACACGAGCATCACCGTGGCCGCCAGCGGAAGTACTGCGTACGCGACATCTCCGAATACCCACCGCAGAAAAATCTCCCATGAAAACCTGTTCACGCCGAAAGCGATCGGACGTCCGGGTTCTGGTGAGCGCGCCATGATGCCTCCAGGGTAAAGAGAGCCGTTCAAAGGACTGCCTTTTTCAGCAGCGACATCTGCGCGGTGTGTGCAACGTTGTGCTGAACGATCCCGTGCAGCAACACGTAGAACGACACACCCGACCCGAGCGGCCGGTCGCGCTCCTCGCCCAGCACCTCGTCCAGCCGCGCCGCGGGGAAGGCGGAGACCGCCGCGAGCAGGTCGCGGAACGACGCCTCCAGCACATCCACCGTCCAGCGCCAGTTCTCCTCCGTCGCCTCCGGCTGCTCCGGCCAGTCGCCGTCCTCAGGGTCGCGCGCCACGCCGGTGCGCAGCCGCCGCAGCACCTCGCGGTTCCACGTCGTGATGTGCAGCGCAATCTCCCAGATGGTGTGTGCCTGCGGAATGGGCCGGTGCGCCGCCTGCCGCGCGGTGAGGTCGTGCAGCACGTCCGCGATGTTCGACCCGTACCACGGATCCCCGTCGATGATGCGCGACAGCTGGTTGGCGATGCGCTCGATCTCGTCCATGGCGTTCCATTACGGCAGTTGGGGGCTTCGCCCCAAGACGCAGAGAAACCGAGAGACGCAGAGCAGCCCTCCAGTTCCTCTGCGTCTCTCAGTTCCTCTGCGTACTCGGGGCGAAGCCCCCCACGGTTTTTCAGGATGCCTCGGGATGACACCTGTGGAGACGTGGTTTCGCAACACCCTCTCAGGATGACGTCCGGGAGACGATTTCTCAACAGCCATCAGTCTACCTCATCCGGCCTTGCTCCCGACGGTGACGATGAACAGCGCGAACATCGCCAGGCTCACCACCGCGAGCAGCTTCTGGTATCCCTCCCGGCGGACCGCCGCGCCGCTGGCGAGGAGGAGGAAGAAGGCGATCTCGTACGGCCGCGCGGGCGTCCACGGCGGATCGTGCGAGATCACCAGCGAGCGGATGCCGTTCAGCAGCGGCACGAGCGCGAGGAAGACGAAGTAGCCGCGGTGGTTCTCGAAGAAGTAGTCGCGCAGGTCCACCCGCTCGTCGTCGCCCTCGAAGTCCGGGATGATGACGGACGCGCTCAGGTAGAGGGCGATGGGGCTCAGCAGGAAGAGGGTGAAGTCGAGGAAGCTCCCCTTCGCCACCGTCTCGCCCACGCTGAAGGTGCCCCACCAGAGCTGCACGTGGGCGAGGAACACCAGCAGCGCCGCCACCGCCCACGGCCAGTACAGCCGCACCCGGCGCCAGTGCACCACCGTCCCCGCGATCCCCGTCAGCACCCGCGAGATGCCGAGCCCGATGATGATCGACACCAGGACGAACAGGTAGTCGGGCGTCGGCGCGATCGGCATCGGGGTCCGGGCGAGTGGCGGGAGGGGCGGCACGGGTCGCGGAGAAGGATTCAGCGCGATTCTCCGCCGGTCAAGCACCGCGCGACCCCGCCGATCCCGCGCCGCCGCCCCGCAGGCTGTCCCCTGTTCCCTGTCCCCTGTCCCCTGGAGTTCAGAAAAAGCTTTCCCCGTCCCCCGCGCCGCACCTAGATTCAGCGCGAGCCCCCGATCCCGATCCACCCGCGATCCCCCGGCCGCATTCCCATGCCCGTCAGCGTTGGCGTCCCCAAGGAGACCGCGCCCCTGGAGCGGCGCGTCGCGCTCGTCCCCGAGGTGGTGCAGAAGCTGGTGAAGGACGGGATGGAGGTGGTGGTGGAGCACGGAGCCGGCGAGGGCGCGTACCTGGTCGACGCCGCGTTCGAGAAGGCGGGTGCGCGCATTGGCGGGCGCACCGAGGTGTACGCCTGCGGCGTGATCGCCCGCGTGCAGCCGCCCCCGGCCGACGAGCTGGGGCTCCTTTCCGCCGAGCGGGTGATGATCGGCTTCCTGCGCCCGCTCGACGACCCCGCGGGCGTGTCGCGCCTGGCGCAGACCGGCGTGACCGCGCTGGCGATGGAGCTGGTGCCGCGCACCACCCGCGCGCAGAAGATGGACGCGCTCTCGGCCATGGCCACCATCGCCGGGTACCGCGCGGTGCTGCTCGCGGCCGAGTCGCTCCCGAAGTTCTTCCCCCTCCTCACCACCGCCGCCGGCACCGTGCGCCCCGCGAAGGTGCTGGTGCTGGGCGCGGGCGTGGCGGGGCTGCAGGCGATCGCCACCGCGCGCCGCCTGGGCGCGGTGGTGAGCGCCTACGACGTGCGCGCCGCCGCGGCCGAGCAGGTGGAGTCGGTCGGCGGGCGCTTCGTGCAGCTCGACTTCGACACCACCGGCGCGGAGGGGAGCGGGGGGTACGCCGCCGCGCTCGACGCCGACCGGCAGCGCCGCCAGCTCGAGCTGCTGGTGCCGCACGTGGGCGAGAGCGACGTGGTGATCTGCACCGCGCTCGTCCCCGGGATGCCCGCGCCGCCGCTGGTGTCGGAAGACGCGGTGCGGGCGATGGCCCCCGGCTCGGTGATCATCGACCTCGCCGCGCCCAACGGGGGCAACTGCGCGCTCACGCAGCGCGGCGGCGTGGCGGAGGTCGGGGGCGTGCGCATCTTCGGCCCGCTGAACCTCCCGGCCGAGATGCCGGTGCACGCCAGCCAGATGTACGCCCGCACCGTGGCCGCGATGATCACCGAGTTCGTGAAGGACGGCGCCTTCAAGACCGACTTCGAGGACGAGATCATCAAGGGCGCCTGCGTGACCCACGCCGGCCAGGTGGTGAACGACCGCGTCCGCTCCATGCTGGAGAAGGCGCCCGCGCCGGAATGACGGAACGCGAGGTGCGGGGTACAAGGGATGGATTGACCGAAGTCCCCAGGGAAGGACCAGACACATGCCCGTACTGAGTCAACTCGAAGAGATCAAGGCCGCCGTTCTCGCGCTTCCCGAGGAGGCGCGGGCGGAAGTCATAGACGCTGCCCTGGAAAGTCTGCTTCCAGCGCCACCGCTCAGTGACGCCTGGAAAGCCGAGATCGACCGCCGCAGCCGGGAGATCGACGCGGGCGAGGTGGAACTCATCCCGAATGAAGAGGTCTTCGCGCGAGTACGCGCACGCTTGCGGTGAGGTCGGTCGACTGGCACCCGCTCGCGCTCGAAGAGCTGCACGAGGCGGCCGAAACGTACAAGGCGCAGCGGGACGGGCGGGATTCGCGGTTCCTGGCTGCCGTGGAGGCTACGACCGAGCTCATCCGGCGTTCTCCGTTGATCGCGCGTTCCGTGCACGGCGAGCACCGAGGAGTGCTGGTTCACCGATTTCCCTACACCCTGATCTACCGGGTGAGGGCGAAAAGCGTTCAGGTGATTGCGGTAGCTCACGACAAGCGCGAGCCACTGTTCTGGCTCGGGCGTTGAGCCACGACTGACGGACAATCGACCGCGTGGGAAGATCATCGGTGCCGCAATGGAGAGCCTCGTTGATCCCGGCCCGCTCAGCGATGCCTGGAAGGCTGAGCTCGACCGGCGCGAGGCGGAGTACGAGCAGGGCAGGGCGGAGCTGATCGAGAACGAAGAAGTGTTCGCGCGAGTGCGTGCGCCCGCTTGCGGTGAGCTTGTTCCTGATTGATCGACCGGAGGAAAGCTACCATGTCCCGAACCGTGGCCGCACTGAAGCACGAGGTGCTCGACCTCGAGCAGGAGGAGCGTGAGGAACTCTTCGAGGCATTGCTCTCCAGCCTCGACCGGTCTGGGGAGATCGACCGCGCGTGGATGGCGGAAGTCCATCGCCGCTATCAGGCCTATCGCGAAGGGAAGATCCGCGCGGTGGGCCACGAGGAGGTCATCGCCCGCTTCCAGGCGCGCTTCGGTTGAAGCCGCTTCGGTGGGCGGAGACGGCAGTCGTGGAAGCCTTCGAGGCGGCGGCCTTTTACGACGAGCGCAGCGAACGCGGTGCGCAGCGGTTCGGCGAGCAGCTCTGGGCAGCCATATCGCTCATCCGCGAGTACCCCGAAGCAGGCGCGCCGTACGGGTTCCCGTATCGCAGAGTTCCTTTTAGAGGACGGAATCTTCGTCGTCGCGGTGAAGCATGACCGGATGATGCCAGTCGCATGGGAGGAACGGCAGTGATGACCGGTAACGCCGTGGAGCGTACGTGACCGACAACCTCACCGTGGTGGAAAGGGCGGCGCTGTCGCTGACGGAGCCGAGCCGCGCGCGGCTGGCGCGGGCGCTGCTCGCGAGCCTCGCGCCGCGCGACGACGACACGCTCGCGTGGTACGGCGAGGCCGCCAAGCTCGTCGACGCGTACCTGGCGGACGTCGAGGGCGCGGCGCCCGCCCCCGCGCCCGAGGGCCCCGTCGCCGGCGAGCCGCACGACGAGCGGCTGGACGACGACCCCACCCTCGCCGAGATCCGGCGGCGCCGCCGCGAGATCGAGAGCGGCGAGGTCTCGATCTTCGAAGACGGGATCATCGTCAACGAGCTCAAGCGCCGCCTGGGCCTCGGCGAGTAGAACCGCAGCGGGCCCCGCCGCGGCCCGCGTCACGACGGACTGGAGTCCCACCCCCAACGGCCTCACCGCCCCATGCTGAACGTCACCCTGCTGTTCGTGTTCGTGCTGGCCGGGTTCGTCGGGTACTTCACCATCACCCGCGTCCCCCCGCTCCTGCACACGCCGCTGATGTCGGCCACCAACGCCATCTCCGGCATCTCGCTGGTGGGCTCGCTGGTGCTGGCCGGCTCCGACCGCGGCGACGTGGCCACCATCCTCGGCTTCATCGCGGTCACGGCGGCCACCATCAACGTGGTGGGCGGCTTCCTGATCACCGACCGCATGCTGAAGATGTTCCGCCAGCGCCTCCCCGGCGGCGGCGACGCGGCGAAGGAGGGCGGCACGAAGGCGCTCGCCGGCGGCAACGGCGCGCGCCCGGACGCGGAGGCCCGGTGATGCTCGCCCTCGTCCTGCAGCTTCCGGAGCATTCGGCGGCCACGGCCGGGCTGGACCTGCGCGAGGCGGGGATCCAGCTCACCTACCTGGCGTCCGGCGTCCTCTTCATCCTGGGCCTCTACTCCCTCACCAGGCCGGCGAAGGCGCAGCGGGGGATGCAGCTCGCGGCGCTGGGGATGCTGCTGGCCATCATCGGCACCCTGCTGCACCGGGACATCGTCCGCTTCGAGTGGATCGCCGGCGGGCTGCTGCTGGGCACGGCGATCGGCTACCCGCTGGGGATGTTCGTGCCGATGACGGCCATGCCGCAGCGGATCGCGGTGAGCCACATGTTCGGCGCGCTGGCGGCCACGCTGGTGGGGGTGGCCGAGTACCAGCTCCACCAGGGCGCGCCGTCGCAGGCGACGATGGCGGCGCTGGGGTTCGAGGTGCTCTTCGGCGCGCTGACCATCACCGGCAGCTTCATGGCCTTCGGCAAGCTGCAGGGCTTCGTCACCGGCACGCCGGTGACCTGGCGCGGGCAGAACGCCATCAACCTCACGCTCTTCGCCGCCACCATCGGCATCTTCGCCTACCTGGTGGTGAGCCCCGGCCACCCGGTGCTCTTCTACGCGATGGTGGCGATGTCGCTGGCCATCGGCGTGCTGATGGTGCTCCCCATCGGCGGGGCCGACATGCCGGTGGTGGTGAGCCTGCTCAACTCGTACGCGGGGCTCGCGGCGAGCGCCACGGGGTTCGCCATCGGCAACACGGTGCTGATCATCTGCGGCGCGCTGGACGGGGCGAGCGGCTTCCTGCTCTCGGTGCTGATGAGCAAGGCGATGAACCGCTCCTTCGGCAACGTGCTCTTCGGCGCCTTCGGGGCCGCGCCGACGGCATCGGCCGCCGCCGCGGGGGCGGAGAACCGCACCGTGCGCAGCGTCACGGCCGAGGACGTGGCGGTGCAGCTCGCCTACGCGCGCGAGGTGATCGTGGTGCCGGGCTACGGGATGGCGGTGGCGCAGTGCCAGCACCAGGTGCGCGAGCTGGCCACGCTGGTGGAGAAGCGCGGCGGCGAGTTCAAGTACGCCATCCACCCCGTGGCGGGGCGGATGCCGGGGCACATGAACGTGCTGCTGGCCGAGGCCAACGTGCCCTACGACCGGCTCTACGACCTGGAGGAGATCAACGACCAGTTCGAGCAGGCCGACGTGGTGCTGGTGATCGGCGCCAACGACGTGGTGAACCCGGCGGCCAAGAACGATCCGTCGAGCCCCATCTACGGGATGCCGATCCTGAACGTGGACCAGGCCAGGAGCATCATCGTGCTGAAGCGCAGCATGGCCGCGGGCTTCAGCGGGGTGGAGAACGAGCTCTTCTACCACCCGCGCTGCGCCATGCTCTTCGGCGACGCCAAGCAGAGCATCCAGACGCTGATCAGCAGCGTGAAGGAGGTCTAGAGCGGATTGCGCGACGCTCCGGAGCCGACGGGTTGGAAACCCGCCGCTGGAACGGCACGAAGTCCGCCTTCGCGGACGATGCCGCGGCCCTGGCGTGTCCCCGACCGGCGGCGCTGCATCTGCATTCACACGCTCCGTCGCAGGCCTCGCCTCCGCCGCGTCCACCTCCCTCTCCCGGCACGGGAGAGGGGTTTGCGCTCTCAGGCGCAGGGAGAGGGCCCAGGCGCAGGGAGAGGGCGCCACGGCCGCGGATGCACGACGAACTCCGGACCGGAGAGAAAACCGCCCTGGGCGGCCGTTCTCCGACGAGCGTGGCGGAACGGATAAAAGCGTCTCACGCAGAGACGCAGAGAGGCGCGGAGAGAAACGGCGGTGTTGTCTCCGCGCCTCTGCGTCTCTGCGTCTCTGCCTGAGATGGTTCTCAGTCCCGGTCGAGCCAGGGGCGGGGGAAGAAGGAATCGACGCGGACCCCGCCGCCCGCGTCGCGCACCTGCGTGTACGCGAACTGGCCCACCGCGAGATCCAGCACGCCGAGCCCGAAGGGGCTGAACACCGTGATCCGCTCCGGATGGGGGCGCGGCTCGGCCGCCCCGGAGGTGATCTCGGCCAGGGTGCAGCGGATGAAGTCGCGGCTCCCCGTCTGCATCGAGGCCAGGTGGACGGAGGTGTTGGCGCGGCAGACGTGGTCCACGTCGTCCACCACGTTGTCGGCGGCCAGGATCAGCTCCGGCGCCAGGTCGCGCAGCGAGACGTGCAGCAGCGTGGTCCCGGGGGGGCACATCGACAGGTCGTGGATGTGCGGGGTGCCGGCGGTGGTGGCGAAGGAGACCAGCGCGGCGTCGGCCAGCACGTCGGCGGCGGTCGCGGCCACGACCGTCTTCAGGCGCGGGGAGAGGCGCTCGCACTCGCGCCCGAACCGCGCCGCCCGCTCCGGATCGGTGTCGTGCACCACCAGCGTCTCCAGCCGGGGGAAGACGGCCAGCAGGAAGCGGGTGATCTCGTGGTTGATCAGCCCGCACCCGATCAGCCCGCAGCGGGTGAGGTCGCGGTCCGGGTGCAGCACCCCCGCGGCCAGGGCGGCGCTGGCGGCGGTGCGCGTGGCGCTGATCACCGAGCTCTCCAGCAGCGCCAGGGGCCGCCCCGTCTCGGTGGAGTTCAGGATCAGCGCCGCCGACGCGCGCTCGATCCCCCGCTCCAGGTTGTGGGGAAAGGACGAGATCCACTTGATCCCGGCCAGGTCGAAGCCGTCGCCCAGGTACGCGGGGAGGGCGATGATGCGGTCGCGCTCCTGGCCGGGACGGGGGAAGAGGAGGAAGGAGGAGGGCGGGAGCGAGGTGTTCCCGCGCAGGTGCGCCTCGTACGCGTCGCGCACGAGCTCCATCATGCGCACCTCCTCCCCCTTGAGCGCGGCCACGACCTCTTCGCCGCGGATGATCAGGATCTCGTCAGCCATGTCCTCTCGAAGTGTTTGCGTTCAGCGCCGATCGCCATCCGGCCTCTCCGTCACCCGGCCGATCGTGCCCGCGGGCCCGCGTTGCGGCACCCATCCGCTCTCTCCATCTCGACACCAGCCGGCCGGGCGGTGGACCGAACGAAGCCATGTCGGGGCTCGCGCGGATTCGGCACGACGGGACAGGGATGCGGCGGTGCCGCACAAGATAGGGCATGAAACGTCAGGCTGCATAGTCACCCCCGCCACGCCCCGTT
Organism: Longimicrobiaceae bacterium; assembly: GCA_045803205.1. GTDB lineage: Bacteria > Gemmatimonadota > Gemmatimonadetes > Longimicrobiales > Longimicrobiaceae > Longimicrobium. The sequence continues at coordinate 5,883 of JBJMPM010000061.1, read as the reverse complement.
TCAGCGCCGGTTCGCGTACGGGTTTCGCGCGACGAGGACCCGCCTGCCGACGAGCCGTGATCCCACGATTCCGGGAATCGTTCTGGTTCCCCGGCTTCGACCGAGGTCTCAAGGGCCCTTGTTCAACCATCGTTTACCGCGCATTATTGTACATACGCCAGGCTTTTGCGCACGGGTGTCCGGCTGGGCGGCCACGGAAAACTGGCCACGCAGGTGATCCCGTGCGTGCCCGCCTCGTGGCAGGAGCAGCGACGCGTCGGCCGCGGTCGCGGCGAAACCCTGCTTGCGCGGGTGGTGGCGCGAGCGGGACGGATCCTGGTCATCTGCAAAGCGAGTGATGCTCGACACCAAGAGAGACCCCACCCGCCGCCGGCGGAGCGAGGCGCTGCGCGACGTGGGCGACACGCCCCTGCAGCCGCTGCGGGTGGAGCTGGACGGCGTCCCGCGGACCCTCTACCTGAAGCTCGAGGGGCACAACCCCGCCGGGTCGATGAAGGACCGCACCGCCTTCGGGCTGGTGAACGACCTGGAGTTCCGCGGGAGGCTGCGCCCCGGCTCGCGGGTGGTGGAGTCCACCTCGGGGAACATGGGCGTCTCGCTCGCCTTCATCTGCCAGGCGCGCGGCTACGAATTCGTGGCCGTGGTGGACCCCAAGGTCACCCCCGAGCACCTGGCCAGCATGCGGGCGTACGGCGCCACCATCGAGATGGTGAGCGAGCCCGACGCCACCGGCAACTTCCTGGCGGCCCGGCTGGCGCACACCCAGGAGCTCATCCGCCAGGACCCCGCCTGCGTCCCGGCCGACCAGTACACCAACCCCGCCAACCCGCGGGTCCACTTCATGTGGACGGGGCCCGAGATCCTGCGGCAGATGGACGGCCGGGTCGACGCGGTGCTGGTGCCCACGGGGACCGGCGGCACGCTGGCGGGGATCGGCCGCTACTTCCGGCTCGCCAGCCCCGACACCCGCGTGGTGGCGGTGGACGCGCGCGGGTCGGTGATCTTCGGCGGACCGCCGGGAACGCGCCGGCTGGTGGGGCTCGGCTCGGCGCGGCGCTCGGACTTCATCACCCCCGAGCTGTACGACGAGCACATCCTGATCGGCGACCAGGAGGCGTTCGACCACTGCCGCGCGCTGCGGGCGGAGACCGGGCTGTCGGTGGGCGGGTCGAGCGGCGCGGTGCTGGCCGCGTGCATCCGCTACCTGCGCGCGAACCCGTCGGCCGAGCGCGTGGTGTGCCTCTGCCCCGACGGCGGCTCCAACTATCTCTCCACCCTCTACGACGACGCGTGGCTGCTGGAGCACGGCTACGACGTCGCCGCCCCGGTCTCCGCCACCTTCGCCCTCCCCGGGCCCGGCGCCCCCGCGTGGGACGAGCCCGCCGCCGCGGCCCCGCGCGTGCGCGAGCCGGCGTGACGGCGGCCGCCTCTCACATGTAGTCAGCGGAGTCGACGGAGGACGGATCAGCACTCCGTTGACTCCGCTGACTCCGTGTGAGACCATCCGTGCTGATATCCAGGAGCAGGGACGTCTCCCACACCGTCCCTTTTGTGTCGTTGATGGGGGTACGGTGTCGGTCCGGCGCGATTCCCAGGACATCAGGGAAGCCGGCTTCGCCCCGTGCCCCCTCTGTCCATGTAAAATCAAGCGCGGATTGGCATCTGAATGCTCCTGCGACACGTCTGCGTTTCAGGGATAAACATCTTGCGCAGACTAACTTTTAACGCCATAATTGCAAAGGCGCAGCACTCCGCTGCACCCTCCCGATACCCATCCTGGAGGACGCGCATGAGGTACACGAAATCCGCACCCACCGCGGTACTCGCCCTGCTGTTCGCGGCCGCCTGCGGCGACTCGTCCGACGCGCCGGTCGGGCCGCAGCCGGCGGACCCGTCGCTGGACCGCGCCGCGGCGCAGCAGGGGTGGCGTTCCCCCGACGACAGAGTTCGCGCGCGTGGCGCGGGCCGAGGTCCCCGGCTTCGCCGGCTTCTACCTCCAGAACGACGGCACGCCCGTGATCCTGCTGACCGACCCCGCGCAGCGCGGCGCGGCGCACCGGTACCTGGCGGCCGAGCTCGCCCAGGCGCGCCACGGGCGCCTCGCGGGCGCGCCGCAGCCGCCGCTGTTCGTGAAGGCCGCGTTCGACTTCGCGCAGCTCAAGGGGTGGGCGGACCAGCTCACCCCCCTGCTCGCGCGCGCCGACGTGTACCTGATCGACGTGGACGAGGCGCACAACCGCGTGCTGCTGGGCGTGGCCGACGCCACCGCCACCGGCGCCGTGCGCGCCGAGGCCGCGCGCCTCGGCATCCCCGCGAACGCCGTCGCCACGCAGACGCAGGCGAAGCCCGAGGTGCGCGCCACGGTGCGCGACCGCTTCACCACCACCGTGGGCGGGATCCAGATCGCCTTCAGCCAGTACCTCTGCACGCTCGGCTTCAACGCGCGCCGCGTCTCGACCGGGGCCAACATCTACGTGACCAACGCGCACTGCACGGGCACCCAGTACGCCAACGACGGCATCGCCATCTACCAGAACGTCGTGGCCTCCGGCAACCAGATCGGCAACGAGGTGGCGGACCGCGGGATGTGGGCCTGCTGGAGCGGCAGCACCTCCTGCCGCCAGGCCGATGCGGCCTACATCAGCAACAACGGCACGCGCACCGTCGGCCAGGGCGGGATCATCCGCACCAACTGGAACACGGGCGCCGCGGGCGGGCTCACCACCATCGGCGAGTTCGACATCATCGGGCGCTACACGGGCTCGCTGCCGGTGGGGAGCTACCTGGACAAGACGGGGCGCACCAGCGGCTCCACCTACGGCCAGGTCACCAACTCGTGCGTGAGCATCGGCGTGCTGCGCTGCCAGGACATCTCCAAGGTGTGGAGCGAGGGCGGCGACAGCGGCTCGCCGGTGTACGTCTACATCGGCGGGAGCGGCACGGCGGAGAACGACGTGCGGCTGCACGGGGTGATGTGGGGCGGCCCGGGGAGCGACTTCACCACCACCTACTCCAGCCGCCTGGCGGGGATCGAGGCGGACCTGGGGGCGCTGAGCAACCTCTGCCGCCCCGGCTACGGCTGCTGAGCGGCACGCACTCGCACAGGTACCCACGGATTGCACGGAGGCATGGAGAGCGAGTCTCTCCATGCCTCCATTCCCTTCGTGGCCCGTCTCTGGGGTGCGGCACCGGACTTGCGCCGGTTTCGAGGACTTTCCCGCGGACCGTCCCTCCTCCCGCGCCTCCGCCATGGCCGCTCCCGCCACCGCACTCCCCGCGCTCGGCGCCTCTCCCGCTTCGGCCGAGGTGTACCGCGCCATCATCGCCCGCTCCAGCGAGGCCGTCGCCGTCATCGATCCCGAAGGCTTCTACCTGGAGCAGAACGCCGCGCACCGGGAGCTGATCGGGTACACGGACGAGGAGCTGGCCGGGCTGACCCCCGCGGTGCACCTGGGCGAGGAAACCTTCGCCGCGGTGGCCACGGCGCTCCGCTACACCGACCGCTTCCACGGCGAGGTGGTGAGCACCACCCGCGACGGGCGCTCGCTCACGGTCGAGCTCTCGGCCTTCACCGTGCGCGGCGACGACGGCGAGCCCCTCTGCCACGTGGGGATCAAGCGCGACGTCAGCGACCGGCGCCGCGCCGAGCACGAGCTGCAGACGCGCTACGACCGCCTGCAGGTGCTCTACCGCATCACCGCGGCGCTCGCCCGCGCCGGGGCGGTGGAGGAGATCTACGACGAGGCGCTGGCGGCGCTGGAGAGCGGGCTGGGCGCGCGGCGCGCCTCGGTGCTCCTCTTCGACCCGGACGGGGTGCTGCGCTTCAAGGCGTGGCGCGGGCTCTCCGACTCCTACCGCGCCGCCGTCGAGGGGCACACGCCGTGGACGCCGGAGACCCCCGATCCCCAGCCGATCGCCATCGCCGACGTGGAGCGCGACGAGGGGCTCGGCGCGGCGCTGCGGGCGACGGTGCTGGGCGAGGGGATCCGCGCGCTCGCCTTCTTCCCGCTGGCCACGCGCGGGAAGCTGCTGGGCAAGTTCATGGTCTACCACGACCAGCCGCACCCCTTCACCGCCGAGGAGGTGAAGCTGGCGCAGACCATCGCCAGCCACGTGGCGTTCGCCATCGCGCGGCGCCGCGACGACGAGGAGATCCACCGGCTGTACGAGGCGGCGATGGCCGCCAACCGGGCGAAGGCCGAGTTCCTGGCGGTGGTCTCGCACGAGCTGCGCACCCCGCTGAACGCGATCCTCGGCTACACCGAGCTCCTCCTCATGGGCATCCCGCGGCCGCTGCCGGACGACCTGCGCGGGCACGCCACGCGGATCGAGACCAGCGCGCGGCACCTGCTGCGGATCATCGAGCAGATCCTGGCCTTCTCGCGGCTGGAGGCGGGGCGCGAGGAGGTGCACCCGGAGCCGGTGGAGCTCGTGGAGCTGGTGCGCGAGACGGCGGCGCTGATGCAGCCGCTGGCGGAGCAGAAGCGGCTCCGCTTCGCGCTGGACCTGCCCGGGGCGCCGCTGCCGGCCGTCACCGACGCCGGAAAGGTGCGGCAGATCCTGCTGAACCTCCTTTCCAACGCGGTGAAGTTCACCGACTGCGGGGTGGTGGGGGTGGCGCTCCGCGCGGCCGGCGGGGAGGTGGAGCTCACGGTGAGCGACACCGGCCCGGGGATCGCGCCGGCCCACCTGGAGCGGGTGTTCGAGCCCTTCTGGCAGGCGGACGGATCGCGCACGCGGCAGGCGGGGGGCACCGGCCTGGGGCTCAGCGTCACGCAGCGGCTGGCGGAGCTGCTGGGCGGCTCGGTGAACGTCGAGAGCACGCCGGGCGAGGGCACCACCTTCGGCGTGCGGCTCCCGCTCTAGAAAAGATCGTCTCACGCAGAGACGCGGAGGCGCAGAGAGGCTGGGTAGGCTCTCTCTGCACCTCCGCGTCTCTCTGCGTGAGACATTTTTCTTCAGCCCGTGCAGCAGAGGAAGATGACCCGCGACCCGCAGGTATACCCGCAGGTGTAGGCGGGCTCCTGGGTCCGTACGAACCCGCGGGCCGTGCCGTCCGTGCCGCCCTCGGGGGTGTCGGTCGCGAACGAGTCCACCTCGAGCGAGTCGAGGTCCAGCCGTCTCTTCTCCATGGTCTGCCTCCCCGGCTGACTGCGTGAGCGCGTCGGACGGCGCGGGCCGCGCCGCCGACGGCCGCAGTGTACGCAGCGAGACCGGCCCTGTCCACACGTCAGGCGCCACCCGCCCCCGTCCGCATCCGTCCATCCCGGCGCCCGCGCGGCCCGTCACGGGGCGGCCGTCGACGCCCGTCCTCCGCCCGTTCCATCCATGGAGAAGCAGGTCGCTTCCCCAACGACGCCACCTTCGGCCAGAGGCGAGTCATGCGCATCCACACCCACCTTCGCGCCGGCAGCGGCTGGGGCCTGGACCCCGAAGGAGCCCCGCGATGAACACCGCGACGCACGTCCGTGCGGGAGCCGGCAGCGAGATCGATCCGAACGGCTGAGCTTCGGCGGCCCCGGCGAGTGCCGGGGCCGCGTTCCATCCACACTGTGAAAGGAGGACGGCATGCGCACCACCACTTCAGTCCGGGCCGGCAGCGGGTCATGCATCGACCCGCTTGGCGGCGGAGGGTGATCCGGTGACGGGGCCGCCGCGGCGCACACGGGCTGCGGCGGCTCGTCACAGGTCCGTTCGCCTCGGCGCGCGCGGCGCGCGGCCCGTCACAAACCCCGCACCTTCGTGATCCCGCGGTGTCAACGCCGGGTGAAAGTCTGACACTTCTGGCGGTCGAAAATCTGACAGCCGGGAGTGGGTGACGAGCCCGAGTCGTCGCGCAAAAATCAGAGGGTGGAGGTGGTCGCGGTGGGAGTCGGGGCGGAG
>JBJMPM010000018.1:0-9132 GCA_045803205.1 Longimicrobiaceae bacterium | reverse complement strand
CAGATGGTTCCATACCAGAACGGCGAATCTCCGGGACTTTTACCCGCTCTCGGTGCGGGCCGCGACGACTGCAGCAGCGCCAGGCTCGTCGACGAGTGGCTGCAGGCTCGGAATGCGCTGAGTATCGAAATTTTTTTGCAGCACACCCGGTTCGGGCGTTCACCCCGTCATCTGCGCCTGAAGGCTTCGGCAACTGCGTCATCAGGGGGAATCGAGCCCACCGCAGCCTCCGTGCGTCGCCCAGCCTTCGTGGATAGGGCGAATGATCGTCATCCAGCCCAGCGATGCGGAGGACGTGCACGGCGACTCGGCTCGCCTGGTGACCTCCTGATCGATCCGTTTAGGCAGCCGAGCCTTTCGCGATTGCCGAAGGAGCGAGGGGTCTCTCCAAAAAAATTTCGATCCTCAGCGCGGGCGCGGTCTGCAGCCACTCGTCGACGGGATCGGTGCGAGCGGGCGGGAGACCTGCTGCAACTAAATCTGTGATGAACCTCTTTTCAGCGCTTCTTCTTCCGGCGGGCGGCGCGGGCGGCGGCGAGGGCGCCGTCGATCCAGGGCCGGAGCGCGTCGGCGTCCTCCAGGGTGTCCGCCGGGAGCTCGTAGTACTGCATGATGTGCTGGCCGTCGCCGTAGGGGTCGAAGGGGCGCATCCCCGCCTGCTCGAAGTCGCCGCGGTTGCCGTCGTCGACCTTCAGGTAGGTCGTGTCGTCGTCCAGCAGCGCGAAGAACAGCCCCTCCGCGTAGATGCCCACGCCGCCGAACATCGCGCGGTGGGTGACGGGCACCACGCGGCCGAGCTGCTCCAGGACGAAGTCGCGGTACTCGGGGGTGACGGCCATCGTTCGGCTCCAGGCGCGTGCGGACGGGTGATGGACGGACTTCGGATGATACGGAGCCCCGGCGTGCGCCGCCACACGGGATCTTTCCCCCGGCGCGGGCGTACACGCGAGGCCGGCGCGTCCAGTCTTTGCATCGGCAGGCGCCCGTTCCCCATCGTCCGATCCTGATGGAATTGCAGAAGATGATGCGCTTGCGCCCGCCCCGGGTCCCGACCTTCGCAGCCGCGGCGGCGCTCTGGCTGGCCGTGGCCATGCCGGCGGCGGCGCAGGAGACGGGCTCGCTCGCGGGGCGGGTGACCGCGGCCTCGGGCGCGCCGGTCGCGGGCGCGGCGGTCGCCGCCACCGCCGCCGGCGGCGAGCAGCGGCGCGCGCGGACGGGCGCGGACGGCGGCTGGCGCATCGCGCGGGTGGCGCCGGGGCGGTGGACCGTGCGCGCGGCGCGCGTCGGCTTCGCGGGCGCCGAGCAGGCGGTCGAGGTGGCGGCGGGCGCGGAGGCGCGGGTGGAGCTGCGGCTGGCGGAGACCGGCGTGGCGCTCGACCCGCTGACGGCGGTGAGCCGGCGCGACGCGGAGCGCGAGCGCACCCGCTTCGAGGGCGAGGCGGGGGTCACCAGCCGGGTGATCACCGGGGAGGAGATCAAGCTCCTCCCCGGCCTCGGCGAGGCCGACGTGCTGCGCGCCATCGAGGTCCTTCCCGGGGTGGTGAACACCTCCGACTTCTCCAGCGCCTTCAACGTCCGCGGCGGCTCGGCCGACCAGAACCTGGTGCTGCTGGACGGCTTTCCCATCTTCAACCCCTTCCACCTGGGCGGCCTGTTCAGCGTCTTCAACTCCGACGCGGTGGCCCGGGCCGAGCTCCTCTCCGGCGGCTTCGGGGCGGAGTACGGCGGGCGCGTCTCGTCGGTGCTGAACGTGGAGACGAAGCCCGGCGGCGGGCCCGAGGGCTTCGGCGGCGAGGCCGGCGTGTCGCTCCTCTCCTCGCGCCTGAACCTGCACGGCAACCTCCCCCGCGGCGCGCGGCGCCTGCTGGGCGGCGACGCGGGGGGGTGGATGCTCTCCGCGCGCCGCTCCTACTTCGACGTGCTGCTGCGGCCCGTGGTCGACTTCCCCTACCACCTGACCGACCTGCAGGGCACCGCCACGCTCGCCACCCGCGGCGGCGGACGGCTGCGGCTGGTGGGCTACACCGGGCAGGACGTGCTGGACCTCTCCGACTTCGACCCGCCGGGGGCGGAGGAAGACGACGGGAGCGTGCTGCGCATCCAGTGGGACTGGGGGAACACCGTGCTCGGGGCACGGCTGGAGCAGCCGGTGGGCGCCTGGGTGGCCACGGCCAGCCTGGGGCTCACCCGCTACGGCGAGGCGCTGGGCTTCGCCGACTTCCCCGACACGCGCTTCTCGTCGCGGATCTCGCAGGTCACCGCGCGCGCCGACGCGGGGCGGCCGCTGGCGCCGCAGCTCACCCTGAAGGCGGGGCTCGAGGCCACGCGCACCGGCTACCACAACCTGGGGGAGGCGGGCGGCACCACCTTCTTCTCCGGCCGCGGCAGCGGGGTGATGGGGAGCGCATACGGCCAGCTCCGCTGGACGCCCGGCGCCTGGATCGTGGAGCCCGGCCTCCGCGCCGACGGGTGGACCGGGGGCGGCGCCTCGCGGCAGTACCTCTCGCCGCGGCTGGCGGTGAAGCGCTTCCTGGGCGTGCGCCGCGACGCCGCGGTGAAGGTGGCGGCGGGGCGCTACGTGCAGTTCCTGCACTCGCTCCGCGACGAGCAGCTCCCGGTGAGCAACGACTACTGGGTGACGACGGACGAGAACGTTCCCGCCGTGGTGAGCGACCAGGCGCAGCTCGGGGTGGAGAAGTACTGGGGCGAGCGGTGGTACGTGTCGGCGGAGGGGTACTACCGGCGCTACCTGGGGCTCACCGACCTGAACACGGCCGACGACCCCAACGACCCCGCCGACGACCTGCTGGAGGGGCGCGGCTGGTCGTACGGCGCGGACTTCCTGGTACGCCGCACGCAGGGGCGCTTCAGGGGATGGATGACGCTCTCGCTGCTGCGCGCGCGGCGCACCTTCCCCGACCCGCTCGCGCTGGACCTCGACGGCCAGCCGCGCACCATCACCTTCGCCCCGATCTTCGACCGCCGCGCGGACCTGGACTTGGTGGGGCAGTACCCGCTCCCGGGGAAGATCGAGGCGGGTCTGCGGCTGAACTTCGGCACCGGCGTGCCCTATTCGCGCCCGGTCGCCGCCTTCGTGGCGTTCGAGACGAGCCTGATCGAGGGCGGCTACCGCGTGCCCCGTCCGGTCGGCGAGGATCCCGACGTCCCCCTCTACATCGTCCCCGGCCGGCGCAACGCCGAGCGCTACCCGGTCTACACGCGCCTGGACCTCACCTTCCGCCGCACCTACAACAAGCGCTGGGGCACCCTCACCCCCTACGCGCAGGTGCTGAACGCCACCAACCGCAAGAACGTGCTGTTTTACTTCTACAACTACGACCGCACCCCCGCGACCCGCTCCGGCGTCACCATGTTCCCCGTGCTGCCGACGATCGGACTCGAGGCGACGTTCTGACACAACCCCGCGCTTCGGTGTATTGGAGGTACACACATCGGGCAGGGACGGCTCTGCTCTCTGAAACGCACGTGGGGACGGCCCCACACCAGACTCGGAGGCGAGTCATGGCGTGGGGCATTCTGCTTCTCGCAGGCATGCTGGAGATCGGATGGGCAGCGGGGCTGAAGTACACCGATGGCTTCACCCGGCTCTGGCCGACGCTGGGAACGGCGGGCGCTTTGATCGGCAGCATGGTGCTGTTGGGCATCGCGTTGCGCACCCTGCCCCTGGGTACCGCCTATGTGGTATGGACGGGGATCGGCACCGTCGGGACGGCAATTCTCGGAATCGCCCTCCTGGGTGAACCTTCCAACGCGCTTCGATTGGTGTGCATTACGCTCATCGTAGCCGGGATCGCGGGCCTCAAGCTGACTGCCGCAACGTAGCTTGCTGGCTGAGCCCCCCGGCACCTGAGTCACGATTTTGTTGTATTTAATGGGACGATCTTTTACGAGATGCGGCGGCCGGTGAGCGGCGCGCCGTCGCCGCCCAGCGACCAGGCGCCGGTGAAGGTGCCGTCCGCGGCGACGGACATGCGGATGGTGAGCGTGCCGTTCCCCGTCTCGGCCGTGACCGTCATCGCCTGCCCCTCCACCGTCACGCCGCTGACCGTGAGCGGCTCGGTGGCGGAGCTGGTGATGCGGCCCGCGTACGCGCCGGGGGTGCCGGTGATCTCCATCGCCCCCGTGACCGACTGGCCGTTCACGGTGGTCGCGAACTCGAACTTCCCGACCGGGTTGACCGCCGACGCCATGGGGGCGGGAGCGGGCGCCGCGGCCACGGTCACCGGCGGGGCAGGCGCGGGCTCCGGGCCCGGCGTGGCCGCGCACGCGGCGGCGGAGACCAGCAGCAGGGCGGTCGCGATCGGCTTCATGGCATCACTCCTGGGGTGAGGGGATGGTCAGCGGGGATGTGAAAGCGATACAGCCCTTCTCTGCTTCCTCCGTGCCTCCGTGAGAGCCCGGCAGCAGCTGGACATCACCCTGGCGGCGGATCCTCTCGCAGCCAGTCGTCGAACGTCGCGCGCTGCCCGGGGGTGGGCGCGTCGACCGGGCGCAGCGCGAGGCGGGTCGGGGGGCCGCTCTCCACCGGGAGTTGCAGCGTGAGCAGCTCGTCGCGGCGGAAGACGGTGAGCGCGGCCGTCGATCCGGGCGCCTTCTCCTGCAGCCGCACGCCGAGGCTCATCGCGTCCACCCGCAGCCCGTCGAGGGCGAGCAGCTCGTCGCCCGCGCTCACCCCCGCGCGCCAGGCCGGCGTTCCCGCCAGCACGTTGCCGACGAGCGTCTTTCCCCCCTCGACCTTGAACTGGAAGCCGACCCGCACCTCGCGCATCGCCGATGCGCCCGGCTCGGCGGGAGGAACCGGCGGCGCCGGCGCCGCGCCCGCCCCCGGCGCGCCGGGACGCGCCTCGTGCGCGGGGACGAGCTTCACCCCCGCGGCCGCCAGGTGGGGCGCGAAGTCCAGCTCGTTCGCGCTCCGCAGCCACTGGTCGAAGAGCGGGCGCAGCTCCACGCCCGCGACCTGCGACGCGACCTCTTCCACCCGCCGCTCGGGGAAGCCCGTGTCGGGGCGCCCGTACTCCGCCCAGAGCGCGCGCATCACGTCGTCCAGCGAGCGCCGGTTCTCCGTGGCCCGGCGGATCTCCAGGTCGAGCAGCAGCGCGACCAGGGCGCCCTTGTGGTAGTAGGAGATGGTGGCGTTGGGCGTGTTCGCGTCCGGCCGGTAGAACTTGATCCAGGCGTCGAAGCTGGCGTCTTCCAGCGGCTGCACCAGCCGCCCGGGGATGCCGATCAGCCGGCTGACCTGCTCCGCCTGCTTGTCCAGGAAGCGCTGGGGGGAGATGATGCCGGCGCGCCGGAGCACCAGGTCCGTGTAGTAGCTGGTGATCCCCTCCACCACCCAGAGCTCGCGCGTGTAGCTCTCGCGCACGTAGTCGAAGGGCCCCAGCACCGCGGGCCGGATGCGCTTGCCGTTCCAGGCGTGGAAGAGCTCGTGCGCCACCAGCCCCAGGAAGCTCTCGTACGCCGGCCCGCGGAAGCTCCAGCGGTCGGCGACGAGCACGGTGCTGTCGCGGTGCTCCAGCCCCCCCGAGCCGCCGGGGACCAGGTGCAGGATGATGGTGTAGGCGCGGTAGGGGAGCTCGCCGAAGAGCGCCCGCTCCGCGCGGACGATGCGCGTGGTGTCGGCCACCAGCCGCGCGCGGTCCAGGTTGCCGCGCCCCCAGACGGCGTAGCGGTGCGGCACCCCGTCGACCTCGAAGGGGATGACCTCGTGCGTGCCGATCTCCAGCGGCGAGTCCACCAGCTCGTCGTAGCCCGCGGCGCGGAAGACGCCGGGCTCCGTCTCCTCCAGCGCGGTGGCCACGCTCCACCCCTGCGGCGCGCGCACCTCCAGCCGCGCCTCGTCGCCCTGGCGCCCCTCCAGGTACATGAAGGCGCCGGCGCCGCTGATGAAGGCGTGGCTCGCGTCCACGTGGCTGGTGCGCACCGACAGCTCGTCGGCGTAGACCAGGTAGCGCACCCGCAGCCGCCCGTCCTCCGGGGCGTCGACCACCCAGGTGTTCTTGTCGGCCCTGGCGAAGGCGAGCGGCCGCCCGGTGCCGTCGGCGGCCGCGAAGGTGACCACGTTGCGCGGGAACTCGCGCATCAGGTAGGAGCCCGGCGTCCAGCTCGGCATCACCACCCGCGCGGCGCCCTCGACGCCGTCGGCCTCGATGTCGACCAGGAAGTGGTGCGTCTGCGGCTCCGAGATCCACAGCCGATAGGAAACGCCAGGCATCAGCGCCGCCGGCTCTTCGCCGTCCGCTTGCGCTTGCGCCCGCGGCCCTGCCACGCCAGCGCGCCCGCGGCCCCGGCCACGATCCCCGCGCCGATGGCGGCGGGGTTCAGGAAGCGCGCGGCCCCGCTCTCCTTGAGGATGTTCCCGGCCATGAAGATCACGTTGGCCGGCCGCTCCGCCAGCCGCCGCATCAGGTAGGGGTACCAGCTGTCGCCGAAGGGCACGTAGACGCGCACGTTGTACCCCTCCTCGCGCAGCCGCGTCTGCAGGTCGCGGCGCACGCCGTAGAGCATCTGGAACTCGAAGCTCTCCTTCCCGATCCCCTTCTCCCAGACGAAGCGGCGCGCGTGGTCGATGATGGCCTCGTCGTGCGTGGCGATCGCCGGGTAGTGGCCGGCCTCCAGCAGCCGCTCCATCTCGTCCACGTACATCCGGTCGACGTCGGCCTTGTCCTCGAAGGCCACCTCGGCCGGCTCCTTGTACGCGCCCTTCACCAGCCGGATGCGCGAGCCGAGGGCGATCAGCCGCTCCAGGTCACCCGGGGTGCGGCGGAGGTAGCTCTGCAGCACCGTGCCGGTGTTGTGGAAGCCGTCGTTCCAGAGCCCCTCCAGCAGCTCCACCGTGCGCGCGGTGTACTCGCTGCTCTCCATGTCGAGCCGCACGAAGATCTCGCCCTCGCCGTCGCCCAGCTCGCGGGCGCGCTGCAGCACCAGCTCGAGGTTGGTGCGGCAGAAGGCCTCGTCCAGGTCCAGCCCGAACTGGGTGGGCTTCACCGAGACGTTGGCGTCGATGCCGGAGCGGGCGATGGTCTCCAGGATGCGGATGACCATGGCGGTGGCGGCCTCGGCCTCCTCGCGCGTCTTCACGCTCTCGCCCAGGAAGTCGAGCGAGACGGAGAGGTTGGCGGCGTTCAGCGCGCGCGCCGCCTGCACCGCGTCTTCCAGGGTGTCGCCGGCCACGAAGCGCATGGCCAGGGAGCGCGACACGGGGGCGCGGGTGATCACCTTGCGGGCGGTCGCGCTCTCGCTGAGGAGGAGCAGGCTTTCCTTGAGCATGCGGTGGCTGTCGGTGTCTTCAGGCGTCGTCGCCGGCGCGCTTCCGCCGGATGGTGTCGTCCAGGATCTCGCGCACGCGCGCCAGCGGGAGCGCCTCCAGCGCGGCGCGGGCCTCGTCCGGGGTGGCGGCGGTCGCCAGGTCGTCGGTCTCCAGGTGCCCCATCACCGCCGTGCCGGTCTGCGCCCAGCGCACGAACACCAGGTAGGCGGCGGGCGGCTCCTCCTCCTCGTCCGTCTCGATCCCCACAGTGTACGGCTCGCCGTCGCACCCGGTGAAGGCGGCGGCGCGGCCGTGCACCGCCTGGTACCCTCCGAGCGTCTCGTCGCTGACGCCTTCGGGGGTGATGGGGTTCAGGCGGTCCTCGGAGCTGGCGTACTTCATGGGGGCGCAAACTAGGCGGGCGGGGGACGGTCCGAAAGCCCGCGCGAAGACCGGGCAAACCGCCTCGGGTGGATGAATCCGCGGTGACGCCACGAGGCCCTCGGGGGGCCGGGCGGATGAATCCGCGGCAACAAAAACACGAAGTCCGCCTGCGCGGACTGCCGCCTGCCGTGTCGCCGGAATCACAGGGCACGCGACTGGCCTCGCAGCGGCCGGGGTCTGCGGACCTCGGCCGTGGTGGAACCGGTCGCGTGCCTCGTGTCATCGGCGGCACCGCGGCCGGTAGTCCGCGCAGGCGGACTTCGTGTCGTTGTTGCAGCGAATTCATTCGCCCCCTACGTTCGCCGCTCGCACGATCTTCCATCTCACCGGACTCGGAGCGGATGCGGGCGGCGATCTTTCACGAGAACGGCGGGCCGGAGGTGGTCCGCATCGAGGAGCTGCCGCGGCCGGCGCCGGGGACGGGCGAGGTGCTGCTGGAGGTCAGGGCGGCGGCGCTGAACCACCTGGACCTCTGGGTGCGCCGCGGCATGCCGATCGAGACCACCATGCCGCACGTGGGCGGGAGCGACGTGGCGGGAGTGGTCGTGGAGGCGGGGGAGGGCGTCGATGCGGCGCGGATCGGCGAGCGGGTGGTGGTGAACCCCTCGCTCTGGTGCGGCGAGTGCGAGTGGTGCCGGCGCGGCGAGGAGAGCATGTGCCTGCGCTACCGCATCATCGGCGAGCACACCGACGGCGGCTTCACCGAGTACCTCGCCGTCCCGGCGGACCACGTCTACCCCCTGCCGGACGCGGTGGCGTTCGAGGACGCGGCGGCGCTCCCGGTGTCGTACATGACCGCGTGGCGCGCCCTCCACTCCCGCGCCCGCCTCCACCCCGGCGAGGACGTGCTGGTGCTCGGCGCCTCGGGGGGGACGGCGATCGCGGCGGTGCAGATCGCGCTGCTGGCGGGCGCGCGCGTCTTCGCCGTCACCAGCGGCGCGGAGAACGTGGCGCGGCTGCGGGCATTGGGCGCCGCCTTCGTCTACGACCGCGCGGCGGAGGACTGGTCGAAGGCCGTGCACGCCGACACCGGCAGGCGCGGGGTGGACGTGGTGGTGGAGAACGTGGGAGAGGCGACCTGGAAGGGGAGCGTGCGCGCGCTGGCGCAGGGCGGGCGGCTGGTGACCTACGGCGGCACCAGCGGCCCGAAGGTGGAGCTGGACGTGCGGGTGATGTTCTGGAAGCAGCTCTCCGTGCTCGGCACCACCATGGCCTCCAAGGCCGAGTTCGAGGCCATGCTCGAGGCGGTCTTCAGCGGGAGACTCCGTCCCGTCATCGACACCGTGATGCCGCTGGACCAGGCCCGCGAGGCGCACGAGCGGCTGGAGGCGGGAGGCCAGTTCGGAAAGATCGTCCTGGTCCCCTGAGGCGCGCTTCGCGCGAAAGACGCAGAGGAACCGAGAGACGCAGAGGAGCCG
>JBJMPM010000017.1:0-3584 GCA_045803205.1 Longimicrobiaceae bacterium | reverse complement strand
TTGCGATGGAGGAGACGTCCAGCGGCTCGCCGCCGAAGAGGCGCAACGTCCGTTCGACCTGGCGCGTGGGCCCTTGGTTCGCGCGAACCTGCTACGTCTGGGGGACCGCGAGCACGTCCTGCTCCTCACCTTGCACCACATCATCTCGGACGGATGGTCCCTGGGCGTGCTGCTGCGCGACGTGATGGGCTTCTATGAGGCGAGGACGACCGGGAACCCGGGCACGCTGCCTGATCTACCGATCCAGTACGGGGACTATGCGGTCTGGCAGCGGCAGTGGCTCCAGGGGGACGTGCTCGAGCGCCAGCTCGGCTACTGGAGGGGCCGGCTGGCCGGCGCCACGCCAACCCTCGACCTGCCGACCGACCACCCGCGGCCCGCCGTCCTGAGCTTCCGCGGGGCGCTCCACCCGTTCGAGCTCCCGCGCGACCTGGTCGTCGCCGTGCGGGCCCTCGCGAAGAAGGAAGGCTGCACGCCGTTCATGGTCATGCTGGCGGCGCTCCAGGCGGTGCTCCATCGCTACGCGGGTCAGGACGACCTCTGCGTCGGTACGCCCATCGCTGGCCGCAACCGCGCTGAGGTTGAAGGCCTGATCGGCTTCTTCGTCAACACGCTGGTGCTGCGCACCGACCTCTCGGGAGACCCGGGCTTCCGCGAGGTGCTGCGGCGGGCGCGGGAGGTCACGCTCGGCGCGTACGAGCACCAGGAGGTGCCCTTCGAGCGCCTGGTGGCCGAGCTGCAGCCGGAGCGGACCCAGAGCCACGCGCCGCTCTTCCAGGTGATGCTCACGCTCCAGAACACCGAGGGCCGCGGAGACGCGCTCGCGGGGCTGAGCGTGAGCGGAGTCGAAGCGGAGCTCGCGAGCGCCCAGTTCGATCTCTCCCTGGCCCTCAGGGAGACCGCCCAGGGGCTGCGTGGCGGGCTGAACTACAACACCGACCTCTTCGAGCGCGGCACGGCCCTCCGGATGGTCGGCCACCTGTTGCGGATGCTGGAGCAGGTCGCCGCCGACGCGGACGTGCGCCTCTCGCGCCTGGCGCTCGCCGGGCCGGAGGAGCGTGCCCGGGTCGTCGTGGAGTGGAACCGGACCGGGCGGCCGTTCCCGCGGGAGGCCTGCATCCACCAGCTCTTCCAGGCGCAGGCCGGGCGCACGCCCGACACGGTGGCCCTGGTCTGGGGCGCGGAGGAGCTGACGTACCGGGAGCTGGACGCGCGGGCGAACCGGCTGGCGCACCACCTCGTCCGCCTGGGCGTCGGCCCCGAGGCGCGGGTGGGGATCTGCCTGGAGCGGGGGATGGAGATGGTGGTCGCCACGCTGGCGGTGCTGAAGTCCGGCGGCTGCTGCGTCCCCGTGGACACCACCTACCCGCCGGAGCGGATGGCGCTGATGCTCGCCGACTCCGCCGTCCGCGTCCTGCTGAGCGAGGGTGAGCTCGCCGCCCCCCTGGCCGATTCGGGTCTCCACGTCATCCGTCTCGACCAGGAGGCGGAGCTGCTTGCCGCCGGGCCGGATCACCCTCCGCCCGCGAACGCGTCGGCGGGGAACCTCGCCTACGTCTTCTACACCAGCGGGAGCACCGGACGCCCCAAGGGCGTGATGATGGGGCACCGCGAGGTGGTGCAGTACGCAGCCTGCCTCCCCGGGACGATGCCGCTCGGCCCCGGCGACCGCGTGGCGCAGGCGTCGAACGCGAGCTTCGACGCGGCGGTGTTCGAGATCTGGGGCGCGCTGCTGAACGGCGCCGCCCTGGTCGGCGTCGACCGCGACGTCCTCCTCTCCGCGCCGCTGCTGGGGCGGACGCTGCGCGAGCAGGGGATTACGCACCTCTACCAGACAGCGGCGCTCTTCAACCAGCACGTGCGCGAGCAGGTCGACGTCTACGCCGGCCTGCGCCAGCTGGTCTTCGGGGCCGAGGCCGTGGGGACGGAGGGCGTGCGCCGGATGCTGCGCGAGGGGAAGCCTGCTCGCGTGCTGCACGAGTACGGGCCCACCGAGGCCACCGTGTGGTGCACGCTCGAGGAGGTGCGGGAGGTGGCGGAGGACGCGCCCACGGTCTCGATCGGGAGGCCGATCCCGAACGCGCGGGCCTACGTCCTCGACCCGGCGGGCGAGCCGCTCCCGGTGGGGGTGCCCGGCGAGCTGTGCATCGGGGGGGCGGGGGTGGTGCGGGGCTACCTGGGCCGGCCGGGGCTGACGGCCGAGCGCTTCGTCCCCGATCCGTTCGCCGCGGAGCCCGGGGGCCGGATGTACCGCACCGGCGACCGGGCGCGGTGGAAGGAAACTGCGAGTGCGGAAGTGCGTGAGTGCGGAAGTGGGCTGGATTCGCGCGAGGGCCAACGCACTTCCGCACTCCCGCACTCGCGCACTGCCGTTCTGGAGTTCATGGGCCGCCTGGACGACCAGGTGAAGATCCGCGGCTTCCGCATCGAGCCGGGGGAGGTGGAGGCGGCGATGGCGGCGTATCCGGGGGTGCGCGAGGCCCGGGTGATGATGCGCGAGGACCAGCCGGGCGACAAGCGGCTGGTGGCGTACGTGGTGGGGAGCGTGGAGCTGGACGGGCTGCGCGCGCACCTGCGCCAGGGGCTGCCGGAGTACATGGTGCCGCGGGCGATCGTCGCCCTGGACCGGCTGCCGCTGAACCCGAACGGGAAGGTGGACCGCAAGGCACTGCCGGTGCCGGAGTACGCGGCCGACGCGGACCGGTACGTGGCGCCGCGCACCCCCGTGGAGGAGGTGCTGGCGGGGATCTGGGCCGAGGTGCTGCGCCTGGAGCGGGTGGGCGTGGAGGAAAGCTTCTTCGACCTGGGCGGGCACTCGCTCCTGGCCATCCGCGTGGTGTCGCGGGTCCGCGGGGTGTTCGGCGTGGAGCTGCCGCTGCGGGCGCTCTTCGAGGGACCCACGGTGGCGGAGCTGGCCGGGCGCGTGGAGGAGGTGCGGCGCGCGGGGCTGCCGGTGCTGCCGCCGGTGGTGCCGGTGGAGCGTGACGGGGCGCTGCCGCTCTCCTTCGCGCAGGAGCGGCTCTGGTTCATCGACCGGCTGGAGCCGGAGAGCGCCGCCTACAACGTCCCCGTGGTGTGGCGGGTCGGCGGTGCGCTGGACGAGGCGGCGCTGGAGCGTGCGCTGGGCGAGATCGTCCGGCGTCACGAGGCGCTGCGGACGGTCTTCGCGGAGGTGGACGGCTCGCCGGTGCAGGTGATCGCGCCCTTCGGCGGGTTCATGCTGCCGGTGGAGGACCTGTCGGGGCTCGGCGAGGCGGATCGCGAGGCGGCGGTCGGGCGGCGCGCCGAGGAGGAGGCGGCACGGCCGTTCGACCTCACGGCGGGGCCGCTCGTCCGTGCCGGGCTGCTGCGGCTGGGCGAGGAAGAGCACGTGCTGCTGCTCTCGATTCACCACATCGTCAGCGACGGGTGGAGCATGGGCGTGTTCTTCCGCGAGCTGTCGGCGCTGTACACGGCATACCGCGAGGGCGGGGAATCGCCGCTGGCGGAGCTGGCGGTGCAGTACGCCGACTACGCGGTGTGGCAGCGCGAGCAGCTGGCGGGCGAGGCGCTGGACCGGCAGCTGGCGTACTGGAAGGAGCGCC
>JBJMPM010000223.1:0-15093 GCA_045803205.1 Longimicrobiaceae bacterium | reverse complement strand
GAGAAGGCAGCGGACCTGCCGAAGGGCCACCGCTATCGCCAGCGTACGCCCGCGATGGCCATCGGGCTGAGCGACCACGTGTGGAGTTGGACCGAGTTCCTGACACACAGAATTAATCCCTGACGTGGGGAGTCACTACCGATCTATAACCGCGTCAGCACGTGAGTCGGTGAGATGCGCCAACGCTATCCCCGGATTTGGTATGATTGCGGCCACGCCGGAGCCGGCTGCGGAAGCTCGCGCGGAAGCCCCGGCCTCACGTTCACTCGTCGATGCCAAGCAGGAAAAGCCGGGCATCGACGAGCGCCGGCGTGGACGCGTCAACGGTGCGGGCTTCCGCTGCCGGCTCCCGCGCATTCCTCGGCCAGATCCTCACGGCCCTGCCGTCTGCAGCGCTGACGCCAGCACCCGTGTGGCCGGGCCTCAGGATGACACCTGTGGTGCCGCGGAATGTGCGCGTTCAGCAACACCCTCTCAGGACCGCTCGATCATCCCGGCGAGCGTGTCGAGCGCGCGGCGGGTCCGCTCCGACCAGGGGTAGCCCGCGTTGATGCGCAGGTAGCTGCGGTAGCCGCCGCTGGCGGAGAAGGCGGGCCCGGGCGCCACGCTCAGCCCCCGGGCGAGCGCGCGGCGCTGGAGCTCCACGGTGTCGTTCCCCTCCGGGAGTTGCACCCAGAGCAGGAACCCGCCCGCCGGGCTGGAGATGCGGGTCTCCGCCGGGAAGCGGTCGGCGATCTCGAAGGCGAGGCGCTCCACCGCGCCCTGGAAGGTGCGCCGCAGCCGCCGCAGGTGCTGCTCGTACCCGCCCGACGCCAGGTACTCCGCCACGCCGAGCTGGAGCGGCACGGGGCTGGTGGCGGTGGTGCCGAGCTTCAGGTGGATCACCGCGTCGCGGTGCCGCCCCGGGATCGCCCAGCCGAGGCGGTATCCCGGCGCGAGCGTCTTGGAGAAGCTGCCGCAGGTGAGCACCATCCCCGCGCGGTCGAACGCCTGCAGCGAGCGCGGGCGCGAGGGCCCGAAGAAGAGCTCGCCGTAGGTGTCGTCCTCGATGGCCGGCACCCCCGTGCGCGCCAGCAGGTCGACCAGCTCCTGCTTGTGCTCGTCCGGCATCACGCAGCCGAGCGGGTTGTGCACGTTCGGCGTCACCACCAGCGCCGCGACTCCGCCCCGCTCCAGCGTGGCCCGCAGGGCGTCCAGGCGGATGCCGGTGAGCGGGTCCACCGGGATCTCGACCGCGCGCAGCCCCAGCACGTCCAGCGCCTGCAGCGTGCCGAAGTAGGTGGGCGACTCCACCGCCACGGTGTCGCCCGGCCGGGTGAGCGCGCGCAGGGAGAGGGT
Source organism: Longimicrobiaceae bacterium (assembly GCA_045803205.1). GTDB lineage: Bacteria > Gemmatimonadota > Gemmatimonadetes > Longimicrobiales > Longimicrobiaceae > Longimicrobium. The sequence goes on along the minus strand of JBJMPM010000223.1, from coordinate 13,755 downwards.
GAGCGCCTCGGCGCATCCGCAGGTGACCACCACGTCGTCGGCGGCCACGGCCCCGCCCGCCTCGAGCGCGCGGCGGGCGATCTCGCGGCGCAGCTCCTCGGTGCCCGCCGGCGTGGGGTGCAGCCCCGAGCGCGACTCGCCGCGGCGCAGCGTGCGCCGCAGCGCCCGCGCGAGCTCGGCGCCCGGGAGGAGGTCGGGATCGGGGAGCGCCGTGCCCAGCGGAACCAGCGTGCGGTCGGCCGCCATGTCGAGCACCCGCATGATCAGGTCGCTCGTGGCGATCTCGCCCGGGCGCAGGTGCAGCCCGCGCCGGTCCGCCTCCGCGACGGGCGCGCGCTGCGGCGGGAGCACGTAGAAGCCGGAGCGCGCGCGGGCGGCGATCACCCGGCGCGCCTCCAGCAGCCGGTACGCATGCAGCACCGTGGGGGCGCTCACCCCGCGCTGCGCGCTGAGCCTGCGCACCGACGGCATGCGGTCGCCGGGCCGGAGCGTTCCGCCCTGGATCATGGCGGTGACGTCGCTCACGAGCCGCTCGTACGCGAAGGGTCCTGCGGGCGGCGGGACGGACATAGGGCTTGAGACAGGTGGGAGAGGGAGAATCTGTACAGGTCGAAAGATAGAAAATCTGGCGCTGTTCAGCCATGGCGGGATTGGGTAAGCTTGCAGGCGCCACGCAGCGACCGGCGCCGGAAGTCCCATCACCCCCCCCCCTGAAGACCCCGATGAAGACAGGCATCTTCCTCCTGCTGGCCCTGCTGGCCCCGGCGGCCGCACCAGCGGCGGCGCCGCGCACCTCGGCCGCCCGGCCCGACACCGTGCCCCTCCCCCCGGGTCCGGCGGTGGACCACCACCAGCACCTGTTCAGCCCCTCCCTGATCGGCTACCTCCGGCAGCGCTCCGACCTCCCGACGGTGGAGCTCCCCGCCGGGCTCGCCGCACTGGTCGAGGAGCGCGGACGGGCCGGGGCCGACAGCACGCGCCTCGCCGCCCTCTACGCCGACAGTGCCTGGCTCCTGCAGGCGTGGAGGCCGGAGTGGGTGCGCGGGGGCGGCGCGGTGGCCGGGTGGTGGGCGCGCAGCACCCGCTCCCCCGTCCGCCTCACGCCCGTGGAGTTCTCGGTGGATGGCACGGCGGGGTACGTCCACGCCTACCTCACCGCCGGATCGGGCGACTCCATCAGCCACCCGGGGAGGGTGATGATCGCGGTGCGGCAGGGGGCGGACTCGCGGTGGAAGATCGCCTCGGAGGTGCTCGCCCTGCCGCGCGACCCGCAGCTCGCGCCGCTCACCGCCGACCGGCTGGTGGAGCTGCTCGACGCGGCCGGGATCCGCCGCGGCGTGGTGCTGTCGACGGCGTACCTGTTCGGCAGCCCGAGCTACCCCGCGCCCGCCGACGAGCTGGCGCGCGTGCGGGCCGAGAACGACTGGATCGTGGCGCAGGCGGCGCGCTATCCGGACCGCCTGGTGGCGTTCTGCTCCTTCAATCCCACGCGCGACTACGCCGTCGAGGAGCTGGATCGCTGCTCGCGGCTCCGCGGCATGCGGGGGATCAAGCTGCACTTCGGCAACTCCCGCGTGAACCTGCACGACGCGGCGCAGGTGGAGCGCGTCCGCCGCGTGTTCCGCGCGGCGAACGAGCATCGCCTGCCGCTGGTGGTGCACCTGCGCACCGGCGGGGGCGGGCCGTACGGCCGCGCCGAAGCGCAGATCTTCCTGGACAGCATCGTCACTGCGGCGCCCGACGTGGTGGTGCAGGTGGCGCACCTCGGCGGGTCGGGGCCGGGGTACCAGGACCCGCCGTCGGACGAGGCGCTGGCGGCCTTCGCCGATGCGTTCGCCGCGCGCCACCCGGCCACGCGCAACCTCTGGTTCGACGTGGCCAGCATCGTGAACCACGACATCCCGCCGGAGCGGGCGGCGCTGCTCGTCACGCGCCTGCGCCGCATCGGGCTCGGACGGATCCTGTACGGCACCGACTCGGCGTTCGGCGGGAACCTGCCGCCGCGCCAGAGCTGGGCGGCGTTCCGCAGCCTGCTCCCGCTCACCAAGGCGGAGGTGCGTACCGTCGCGACGAACGTGGCGCCCTACCTGCGCTAGAGCGGATTGCGCGACGCTCCGGAGCCGACGGGTTGGAAACCCGCCGCTGGAACGGCACGAAGTCCGCCTTCGCGGACTATGCCGCGGCCCTGGCGTGTCCCCGACCGGCGGCGCTGCATCTGCATTCACACGCTCCGTCGCAGGCCTCACCTCCGCTGCGGCCACCTCCCTCTCCCGGCACGGGAGAGGGTTTGCGCTCTCAGGCGCAGGGAGAGGGCCCAGGCGCAGGGATGAGGGCGCCGCGGCCGCGGATGCACGACGAACTCCGGACCGGAGAGAAAACCGCTCTAGTGGCTGGCTGTCCCCTGTCCCCTGTAACCCGTCCCCTTTTAGTATTCAGCGTTCACCCCCGAGGGAGATGCCGTCTCCGAGCCGCCGCGATGTACACGCCCGTCGTAGAAGACTACCTGAAGGCGATCTGGATGCTCCAGCAGCAGGAGTCTCCGGTGTCGACCTCGCGCATCGCCGAGCGGCTGGGGCTCTCCGCCGCCGCCGTCACCGCGATGATCAAGCGCCTGGCCGAGCAGGGGCTGCTGCGCCACGAGCCGTACTACGGCGTGCGGCTGGCGGCGCCGGGAGAGCTGGCGGCGCTGCGCATCATCCGCCGGCACCGGGTGCTGGAGCTCTTCCTGGCCGAGACGCTGGGGTACGAGTGGGACCGCGTGCACGAAGAGGCCGAGCGGCTGGAGCACGCCGCCAGCGACGAGCTGATCGAGCGGCTGGCGCGGCTGATGGGCGAGCCCGAGCGCGACCCGCACGGCAACGCCATCCCCACCGCGCAGGGGGAGATGGACACCAGCCGCTACCCCGCCCTGGGCGACCTGGAGCCCGGCGACTCGCGCCGCGTGCTGGAGGTGGAGGTGGAAGAGCCCGAGCAGCTCCGCTACCTGGGGTCGCTCGACCTCTACCCCGGCGCCGAGGTCGAGGTGGTGCGCAAGTCGCCCTTCGAGGGGCCGGTCACGCTGCAGGTGAACGGGAGCCCGCAGGTGATCTCGCACGAGCTGGCGCAGCGCATCCGCGTTCGGCCCGACGGCGACGAGGCGGGCGGCGGCTGAGGGGTGGCCGGGGATTTGCTCGCCTGTGGCGGCGGCGAACGACCCGAGACGGAGTGGAGATGATGAACGTCCTGAAGGTGATGCTGGGCGCCGCGGCGGCGGGCACCATCGTGCTGGCCTTCCGCGACTTCGACGGCGGCGGATGGCTGCAGCCCGCCCTCCCGGGCGCGGGGTGGGACGAGGGCGACCTGCTGCTGGAGGAGGACGAGGACGAGGCGCTCCTCGAGGAGCCGGTGCTGGGCTACGACGGGATGGACCGCGACACCCTGATCGCCTGGATGGACGACGCCGACCTGGACGAGGCCACCCTCCTGCGCATCCGCCGCTACGAGAGCGCCAACCAGGACCGCGAGCCCGTCCTCGACCGCATCGACGACCTCCTCGCCTCCTTCGGCTGAAACAGCGTTACAGCGTTGTCTCACGCAGAGACGCAGAGCCACGGAGAGAGCCTGGTGTTCTCTCCGTGGCTCCGCGTCTCTGCGTGAAACGCTTTATCAGTGGAACTGGGGGCTATTCAGCGAGGGTCGGGTCCACCCCTGCGCGCCGGGGGGATGCGCGCGCAGGCGCCGGACGGCCGGCGCGTAGACCAGGTCTCCCACCGCGCCGATGTTGCCGAACGAGTTCAGCCACACCTCGGCCTCGCGCGCGCGCCCCCGTGCCAGCAGGAGCCGCGCCAGCAGCAGCCGCTCGGGCGCCGCATCGGACAGCGGCGCATAGCTCGACACCCACCACGGCGCGCGCTCCAGCGCCTCCTGCAGCCGCCGGATGGCGCCGGCGGTGTCGCCCGCCAGCAGCGCCTGGCGGGCGCGCAGCGTCGCGCGCATCCCGCCGGGCTCGGGGTTCCACGCGGGGGCGCTCGCCGCCGCCGCGTCCAGGCGCTGCATCAGGAAGGAAACGTCGGCTGAGTCGCCCTGCAGCAGCGCCTGGTGCACCAGCGCGCGGAACGGATCATCGTCGCCCCGCGCGTTGAGGGGGGCGCTGAAGTCGGGACCTCCGTGCTCCGCGACGAACGCCCGCGCCTCCCGGAGCATCCCGGCCGCCGCGGACGTCCCGTACCCCACCAGGTGCGCGTGGACGATCCACTTGTCGAACTCCGCGGGGGGAACCGACTTCCAGATCTCCAGCGCCCGGGGCCACCGCCCCTGCGCGGTGAGGGCCGCCAGCCGGTACCCCGCCCCCCGCCGGCGCTCGTCCAGCTCGCTCCGGCGCATCATCAGCGCACCCAGGGTGTCCACCGTCGCCGGATCGAAGGTCATGATCCGCACCACGTTGGACACGGTGTTGCGCGTCGCGGTCTCGAGCGCGGCCAGCGCGCGCGCCCGCTCCTTCGCGCCGCCGAAGCGCAGCTCCACCGCCAGCCCGTACGCCGCCGCCTCGTCGCGGCTGCGCACGCGCCGGGCATAGCGGCGGGCCCGCTCGCGGTCGCCCATGCGCACCGCGATCTCGGCGAGGTGCTCGTACACGGGCGAGAAGGTGGAGTCCATCCGCACCACCTGCTCGAAGGCGCTGAGCGCGTCCTCGGGCTTGCCCCCCAGCATCCCCTCGAAGTGGAACACCGCCTCGCCCTTGCCGAACCACCCGTCCAGCAGCGACTCGTCGTTCACCGTCAGGCGGGTGAACCGCTGCACCGCCTCGTTCCCGCGGCGCATGATCAGCTCCCGCTGCGCCTCGAGCAGCTGCACGTCGATGGCCCGGCCCTGCTCGCGGTGCGCCAGCCCCGAGTCCACCACCTGCAGGGCCAGGTCGAAGCGCCATGCCGGCGACCACCCCTCCACCACGCTCAGGCGGTGGTACGCCAGCAGGCACAGCGGGTCCGCCGCCACGGCGCTGCGGAACTCGCGCACCGCGCTCTGCGTGTCTCCCGCGCGGAAGCTGCTGGTGGCCAGCATGAAATGGCCGAGCGCGGCGGCCGAGTCGCTGGCGGAGAGCAGGTACGCCGCGGGACCCACGTCAATGTCCTCGCGCTCCGCCACCGCGCGCGCCAGCTTCAGCCCGATGCGCTGCACGGCGCCGCCCGGCGGCTCGCCCGGCGCGGAGATCTCCCGCGCCACCAGGCTCCAGCCGCGGACCTCGCGCACGGAAACGGTGATCCGCAGCGGCTCGGCCGACAGCACCTCGAGGATGGCGGCGTAGCGGGCGCCCCTGGCCCGTGCCGCGGCCCCCAGGGCGTCGGATGGCACCTCGCGCCAGCCACGCGCGCCGGCCGGCGGCGCCGCGTCCACGGTCCACAGCCCCGGCACCAGCGTGAAGGCGCTGGAGAACAGCGCCTGCAGCTCTCCCGCGGCCACCGGCGCGGCGCGGGAGCCCCCCGCCGCCTCGTACGAAAACACCGCCACGGTCACGCCCGGCGCGGATTCGCCCGGGCGCAGCGCCGCCCACCCCACCACCGCCGCCGCCGCCACGGCAACGGCCACCAGCACCGCGACCGCCAGGCGGCGCCGTTTCCGCCCACGGTTCGTGGCCGCCTCTCCGGGCGGCGCCGGTTCCGCGTCCGGCGCTTCCCGGGCGAGCAGGGCGGCGGCCCCGTCTCCATCCCTCTCCCCCCGGGGCACGGAGTCCCGCGGCCCGTTCGTCGCCGGCGCCGCGACTTCCTCCGCCGTCTCCGTTGCCGCCGCCGCGGCCGTGTCCGTCCCGGAGGCCGGGCGCGGGGAAACGGGAATGGAGAGGAGGTGCGTGTCGGGGCGCCCCGGCGGCTCGCCGGCGGGCGCGGGGTCGGTGCGCAGCCGCTCGGCCAGCGACAGCACCGCCGGCTCCGGCTCGGCCTCGAGCTCCTCCCGCATCAGCGCGGCGTGCGTCGCGGCCACCTTCAGCGCCGCCGCGCGCTCGCCCGCCGCGTCGAGCGCCGTCATCAGCCGCAGCGCCACCCGCGAGCTGAACGGGTCGTGCGCGAACAGCCGGCGCCACCACTCCACCGCCGCCGTCCACTCGCCCTCCGCCTCGCGCCGTTCCGCCAGCGTCTGCAGCGCCCGGGCATAGGTGCGGGCGAAGCGGCTGCGCTCCCCCTCGGCCCAGCGCTCGAACTCCGGCGCGTCGGAGACGTAGAACCCGTCCAGGAAGGGCCCCGCGTAGAGCTCCACGGCCGTCTCCAGCTCGTCCGCCGCGATCGCCTCCTCGAACGCGGCCACGTCGCACGCCACCACCGCCGGGTCCACCCCCAGCTCGTCGCCCGCCGACACCAGCGCACCCTCCCCCAGCGCCTTCCGCAGCACGTACAGCGACTCCGAGAGCAGGTGGCGCGCGGCCTCGCCGTCGGTCTCCGGCCAGAGCAGCCCGATCACCCGCTCCCGGGCCACCGTGCGCCCGCGCCCCGCGGCCAGCAGCGCCAGCAGGGCGATGCGGCGCCGGTGGGCCGCCCTGCCGCGCAGGGCCCCGTGCTCGCCCTCCAGGGCGGCACCCCCGAAGAGCTTGAGGCGAAACGATTTCACGTGGTTGATGCGAGTGCGGAAAATGAGTTGAAGGGGCTGCTGCATAATCAGTCGCACGATCGGCGATGCCGCAAGACGTTCGTGGCCCCGCCGCCGCACCCCGGCCCCCGCGGCATCCGCGGCGGGCGCGCGAACGGAAGCGAGGAGGACGGTCATGGACATCACGCGGACAATGGTGGGCGGAGCGGCGCTGGCCGCGCTGGCCCTCTGCCTCACCGCCCACGGGGGCGGGGCGAACGGGGCCCCGCCGGGCGCGGTGCCGGTGGGAATGGTGACGGCCTACACGGGCGAGCGCATCCCCGAGGGATGGCTCCTGTGCGACGGGCGGGCGCTGCGCCGCGGCGACTGGCCGGAGCTCTTCCGCGCCATCGGCACCTCGCACGGAGCGGGGGTGTCGATGCTGGGGGTGCGGGAGGCCGACTTCAACCTCCCCGACTACCGCGGCCGCTTCCTGCGCGGCGTGGACGCGGGCGAGGACGGCACGCGGGCCGGCGCGGACCCGGCCGCCGAGACGCGCTCGGCCGCCCGCGCCGGCACCGGCAACACCGGGAATCGCGTGGGCTCGTACCAGCCCGACGCCACGGCGCTCCCGCGCGACCCCCTGCAGCCGTTCCGCACCGTGGTCGAGCTCCCCGTGGCCGCGGGAAGGGCGCTTCGCCGCCCGGCTCCCGCCCCGCGCGCCGGCGACGACACGGTGATGGTGCTGGGGAGCGCGGCCACGCACCGCTACCTGGTCACGGGCGGCGACGTGGAGACCCGCCCCAGGAACGTGAGCGTGCGCTGGATGATCCGCGCCAGACCGTAGGCAACTCTGGCTCTCCGCCGGCCAGGAGAGCCGCCCGCGGCCACGCAGCCGCGGGAAATCGGCCGAAAAACCGGACACTTCACTCAATGGAGGTCGAAATGCTGGAGATCCAGAAGACGCTGGCCGAGATGTCACTCGCGCTGAACAACCCGCCCTGCGAGGAGCACACGCCGGTCGGCGGGTCGGGGGACGCGGACGCGGGATTCCTGATCGCCGAGATGGACATGGCCACCAGCGGCCTGGTGGACAACCCGGAGCTGCAGAAGGGAATGTTCCTGCTCCTGGCCCTGATCCTGGACCTGTGGCGGCGCAACGAGTACGCGTTCGCCGCGCTGAACGCCGCGCTGGGCGCCGCGGCCTTCGACACCGTCGATCCCGTGTACGCCACGCGCATCAGCCTGCACAACCGGGGGCTGCACTCGTACGAGGACGCGGAGATCGGCCGCACGGACTGGCGGTCGCGCTCGATCATGGCCGACGAGATCGTGCACCGGATGCTGGAGTTCACCGAGGCGCCGCACAAGCAGTACCTGCAGGCCGCCATGGCCAGGACCGACATCTTCGCCGTGTTCGCGCAGGAGTGCGGCCACGTGACGGAGCTGGCGCGCCTGGTGGCCGGCGCCGGGATTTCGATGCAGCATGCCCACGGCGACGGCAGCGACGGCAGCGACAGCAGTGACGGCAGCGACGGCAGCGACGGCAGCGACGGCACGCTGCCCACGCGGAGCGGCCCCCGCCGGCACGTCGCCTGATCGACCGGACGGTTCCCGCGGCGCCGCGCCGGCGTCCTCGGGAACCCTCCGGGGGGCGGGACCGCGCCGGGCATCGAACCCGGTGGCGCGGCGCCCGGGCGCCGCGGCACCTCGCACGGAGGGTGGACGATGGACCTGGAAGAAACGATCGACCTCGCGGACATGTCGCTCCGCGACCGCGTGCGGGCGGTCCTCCTGGGGAAGCTCGGCCGCGGCTGCGCCGATGCCGGGCCGCTCGGCGCGGCCGCGGCCGACGCGGGGACGCGGCAGCGCATCGCCCGCGCCATCCGCCTGGAGTTCCCCAACCTGCGTCCGCCCTGGTGCGACGCGGACCTGGGCCCGGGGAGCACGCTCGACAGCATGGCCCACGAGATCGGGCGCCGGCGGATCGCGGCCCCGGCCCCGCGGTGGCGGCGGTGAGACGGGACACGCGGTGGCCACCCCGCCCCGCGGCCGGGTCTCGCACACCCGTTACGCCGGTCCCGGGCGGCTCACGGTACAGATCTGCCCCGGCAGCGCGCCGATCCGGCGCAACTGCCTCCTTCATGCTCGTTCGCAACGAGGACATCCATGAGCACGCATGCGTTGATGCTCCACCGTGAGCCGTCCGTCACCGGCCGACCCCGGCGCCTCGCCCGGCGATTCGCGCTCCTGGCGGCCGCGGCGGCGCTTGCCGCCCCGGCCCGCTCGCAGGCGCAGAGCTGCCCGCCCAGCTTCGGCGCCATCGACCCCGCCAGGTCGAACAAGCTGTACCTGTATTTCCCGGCCTCCGACGATCCCCTGTTCCCCAGCTACGGCACGCAGGTCTCGCCGGCCAGGACGTTCGACGTCTCGCAGCTCGCCTCCTACACGGGTACCGCGAGCGCCCTGCGCAACGCCATCCACGCGGTGGTCGTGGACGACTACTGCGAGCTCAACGTGCAGGTGCTGCAGACCACCACCCGGCCGCCGGCCACCTTCGCGCGGCGGGCGACGGTCGCGATCGGAACCGACAGCCGGACCGCCACCTTCGGCCAGGCGGACACGGTAGACGTCGGCAATGCCAGAAACGTGGACTTCGCGCGGGTGTGGGCCGGCTGGTACCAGGCCACGGCGGGAGCCAAGGGGGGCGCCCTGAACGGCACCCTCTCCACGCTGGACCGGTGGGCCACCTCGATCGGCGGCACCGCCGCGCACGAGGCCGGCCACCTGTACGGGCTGTCGCACCTGAACGGCAGCATCGTCGTGCCCGGCGAGGACGCGCTGACCCGCCATCTCATGCCCAAGGGAAGCCTGCTCACCGACGAGCACCGCGCGGGATACCGGCGCCACTTCAACGACACGGAGTTTTCCATCCTCGCCGCCAACGTGGGGCTGTCGGTGCAGACCATGCACAACTGGGAGCTGCTCAACACGAACCAGAAGAACGCGGCGGGGCTCCGGATCGAATTCCTGAGCCCCCGGACCGCGGTGGCGCTCTCCGGCTCGTACGCCGGCTCCCGCAGCCCCTGGAGCAACCCCACGGTCAGCGGCCCGCTGGGGACCCGGGTGTTCAACGGCAAACTCTATCGCCGCTTCCGGATCACCTGGTCGAAGGCGAAGGCGTGGGCCGGCGGGAGCGCGGGGCGGGTTCCCCCCGGAGCCCGGTTCGTGGTCGGCGCCACCTTCGCGGGCGTGGACTTCAACGCGCCCGACCCCATCGTCATCACCGACCTGACCCTGGTCGACGCGCTCAACACGCCGCTGCCGCTGGCGCCGCGCCTGCCGGGCTACGACGCGGGCACCATCGACCCGGCGGACGGGAGCTTCGACGTCAGCTTCTTCGACCCGAACGGTGGTGCCGGCGGGCTCGTCGTCACCGACGTGCAGGTGTACCAGCTGCCGCGCGTGCTCTCGATCGACGCCATGCTCCCCGACACGTCCATGTTCACCTGGAGGGGCGAGCCGGTGCTGCCGTGGCCCTCGCGCGACTCGCTCCGGCTGCCGGGGAGAGACACGCTCGGCGAACCGTTGTCGAACGCGCACGACACGGTGCGGGTGCCGGTCGCGCGGCTCGCGCAGGGACGGCACATCTTCGAGAACGTGTTGACGCCGGAGTGCGGCACGCCCCCCGGCAGCGACACCACCGAGGTGAACGAGTGCGTCAACGGGATCTTCATGGACCTGTTCCCGGCGACCACCGTGTACGTGGTGGCCACCGTGGTGGACCCCCGGGCGCGGCACTGGGACCCCGGGCAGGGACGGTTCGTGGTGGGGCCCGTCCGGAGCCGCATCTTCTACCAGTTCGCGGGGCACCACCCGGACCTCAACCGCAACGGGACGGACGACGCCATCGACCTCTTCCGGGGCACCTCGAGGGACGCGGACCACAACGGCGTGCCGGACGACGCACCCCCGGTTCGCGCGGGGTTCCGGTGGCGGCTGCGCATTCTGCTCCGCCAATAATGGCGGCGGTCGCGTGGGGGCGGCCTCACCACGATCCCTGACGGCCGCCGCACCGGTCCAGGGTCCGTATACGTGCGGGCACCGTGGCATTCGCCGCGAGCACCGATTCGAAGACGATGCAAGCCGACCCCCCTCCCGGAGCCGGCTTGCATCGTGAGGTGAGGAACGCGCTCGCACCCACACCCACCTTCGCGCGAAACCGGCGGGGAGAGGCCCCGATGCAGCCCTCAGCCCACCCGCTCGTCCACCCGTCGGGCCGAAAACCCCGCCGTCGCGCGGTCGCCGCGGACGAGGACGGGGCGTGTGACGAAGGTGTACTCCTCCGCCATCAGCCGCACGAGGTCGTCCTCCGAGAGCTCCCGCTCGTGCAGGCCCATGGCGCGGTACTTCATGGCCCGTTTGGAGAACAGCTTTTCCACCCCGCCGACCTTCGCCGCCAGCACGCGGACCCTCGTCCTCCGACAGCGGCTGTTCCTTCAGGTTGCGATAACCGCGGATGGGCACCCCCTTCTCCTGCAGATAGGCGACGGCCTTCTGGCACGTCGTGCACTCTGCATTTCCGCGTAACCACGCGTCAATCTACATCCCTTTGGACACTAATAGGACCAATAAGTAAGTTAGCAACCGCCGGTTGATCGTGTGCCAGGCGTTTGAGCCTGAATCGCGTTCCTGCTCGCTCGTGGTGGGCCTGCTCCGCCATGAGCCGAGGCGGCCGCCGTTCTCCGGCAAGGGCACGTCGAAGAACGTACGAGCTGCTGAGGAACGGTCAGATTGCCACTCCTGGGATCCGGCTGCTGCAGGCGCGTGGCAAGGCCTTTGTGAAGCAGGCCCACTCCGCGGAACCCCGTTTCCAGCAACGACCAACTCGCCAGTCGCCCCAGCGGGAGCGCGGGGCGATGGATGCGGTGCCGAATGCCGCAAGTTGTCGCCGCACCTGTCGCCTCGCGGCTCGTTCCTAGCCGATACCGGGGGAGCAGCAGCGACACCACGGCAGGCGAGAAGGGAAGTAGCTGGAGGGTAGGAGCAGCCGGAACGTGCCCGACCATTGGCCGACTGGCGATCACGAAGCGGCAGCGCACGAATCGGCGTTCCCCGCCTGCCGCAGGCGATCGTCGATCGCCCTCTCCTTCGCGGGACTTTCGCGCATGGGGAGGTTTCCTGGGCCCTGGACTAAGGCCGCCGCCGCCGGTTGTCGAGTTGACGCCAGGACCTCAGCCGCGAGGCGAGCACGCTGGCAGAGGTCAGGGTCCGGTGGAGGCGATCTGGTCCTGACACAGCAGCCCAAACACCGCTACATCCACCGCCGCTTGATACTCGGCGTCGGACACATAGTCGGAGTAGGCGATGGCCCAATTCCAGTCGCGCGTCAGATGAAGTGTCAGCGCAGTCGAGAGATCGGCCTGCGTCAGCCGCGCGCCCTCGAGCGTTTCAGGCAGCACGGTGCGGAGACGCGCGAACCGCTCAGTGCGCTCGGTGGGCGGCAGAACGAAGATCGTCTTGCGCTGGTGGCCGCGCTCGGCGACGCGCTGTATTTCCCAGTCGAGGCCCGCTGTGAAGCCTAGAAGAACGATGATGAACGCCGCTTCATCCATCAGCTTCAACACCGCCGCCTGCCACCGATCATGAGGAAAGTACTCGCGCGCGGCGCCAGCGGGCCGCAGTTCGCCTGGCCGGCCAATGCCGATGAACGGCCCGTACGCGCGTACCGAATCCGTTAGCACGCGCTCAAGCGATGGTCCGCCGCCGCGCAAGATGGGTTGGGCTTCGTCATTGAATGAGCGCAGGAACAGCACTGGCGGCCGCAGGTCTCGCTTGCGCATTTCCCTCATGGTCGCCTGCGACCAAGGTGCGATGCGCCTCGTCATGGAGAGCGCTATCCCGAACAGCACTATCATAGTGACGAAGCCCAGCATCCCCATAACGTCGTCCCCTTCCTGCCTTTCCGCGAACAACGCGCTCCAAATCGTGAGGGCGGCCAGCCAGACGATCAGGATGAGAACCCAGGCGCTCAATGCTTTGAGGGCGCTAGATTTGTCGTTCCAGAGCCGAACGCCATTGAGCAAGAAGAGCACCGCAAGGAAGCCTAGCGCATCCATCTGTGGGCCGGCGTTGGCGACGGCGAGTGCGCTCACAACGGCGGCGATCACATTGGCGCCGAGCCAAAAATATCGCGCTCGATGGGCGCCGCCGCGCCATGCGCGCAACGCTGACCTGACTTGCGTAAGCGAACGGCCATACGCCTGGACGCGCTTTTCCTTCTGCTTTGGGCGGATGATCACCAGCCACAGCCAAACTGGCAACGCAATGGCGTACGGAATGAATAAGTATTCAGGACGCTCGGAGACGCTGTAAGCGATCCCGCCGACCGGCGCCGCGACGATCCCGGTCACCAGAAGCGTCCAGGCCAAACGGGCCGCCCCGTAAAGGCTGAAACCGCCCTCGGGCGCGCCGCTTACGTCGATTCGGATGGGCTCCATCGTCAGCCCCGTGCGCCCCATGATCTCTACCGCAACAAGCGGCAATCTTCACCTGCCGGATGCCGGGCAGCCTTGCCGTCGAAACCACACGGACCGCTCAAGCCCGTTCAGCATCCTCCAGCCCCAGCATCCTCCCCGGTCCACACTGCCCTCGCTGCGGGGTGAGCTCAGCAGGTACAGGTCACGATCCAGCGGTGAGTCCATCAATCCGTTTGGTCGAGAATCCTGCAGTCGCGCGCTCGCCACGCACGACGACCGGGCGCGTCACGAACGTGTACTCCTCGGTCATCAGCCGCAGCAGGTCGTCGTCCGTAAGGTCGCGCTCATGCAGGCCCATCTGCCGGTACTTCATCGCGCGGCGACTGAACAGCTTCTCCGGACTGCCTACCTTCCTCGCAAGCTCCTCCACCTCACTCCGCTGGAGCGGCTCCGCCTTTACATCGCGAAAGCGGCTGATCGATACGCCGCGATCCCGCAGGTACTGGAGAGCACGCTGACAGGTTGTGCAGTGCGGCAGCCCATATACCTCAACACTCACGCTGGACATCATCCATCCTCTCGACAGTTTTCCGCATCGCGCGCAGGATCGCCGAGGCTCCGATCCCGATTGCTCCCGAAACCAACATAAGCACGCGAACGGCGGCAGGCGCAAGGAGAGGCACCAGCATGGGGCCGCGGGGCATTCGCCCCGCGGCCCATTTTCGTTTTTGCCTGCCCGGTA
>JBJMPM010000221.1:0-8493 GCA_045803205.1 Longimicrobiaceae bacterium | reverse complement strand
GAGAAGGCAGCGGACCTGCCGAAGGGCCACCGCTATCGCCAGCGTACGCCCGCGATGGCCATCGGGCTGAGCGACCACGTGTGGAGTTGGACCGAGTTCCTGACACACAGAATTAATCCCTGACGTGGGGAGTCACTACCGGATCTATAGCCGGTCGATGCAGACGTGCCAAGGAAACGCACAGTTGTTCGCGGAACTCGGTATGACTCTGTGAGCTGAGTATCGAATTTTTTCTTGCAGGACACCCGATCGCGCAGCTCACCTCGTCTTCTGCGCCTGAAGGCTCTGCCAACTGCGTCATCAGGGGGAATCGAGCACTCCGCTGCCTCCGTGCGTCACTCCAGCCTCGTGGATGCAGGGAATGATCGTCCGTCCATCCGTCGATGCGCAGGACGTGCACGGCTGTCGGGCTCGCCTCGTGATCCCCCGATCGATCGGTTGAGACCGCCCGGGCCTGCTGCACTGCCGAGGAACCGAAGGGTACCTCTCCAAAAAATAAAAAATTTCGATACTCAGCGCGAGCGCCGCCTGCAGCCACTCGTCGACGGGATCGGTGCGAGCGAGCGGGCGAGAGGACAGGCTGCAACTAAATCGACGAAGAACCTCTTTTTACGAGGCTCGTCAGTTCCGGTACCATCCTCTCGGCCTCCGCACCTGGCACGTGATGTCTCGCTCGCGAACACGAAGTGCACCATAGTGAGACAGGTGCCGACGGTCGGAAGAACCGCGACCACGCCAGGAAGGCTCTCCAGTTTCGCGCCCGCCGGACCGCCGTACAAGCCATAACCAACGTCGCGGCTCCAAACGGATTTTGGCGCATGGATTGCTCCACGCGCGCTCCGGACCGCCGCTTCCTCCCCCCGGGATGCGGTGGCGTTCCGTGCTCGCCCCCCTACCATGGGGTTGGCCTATGCGCCCGCATCGCGTCCTCTCCCTCGTGCTCGCCGCCTTCGTCGTCTCGTCCGTCGCCTCGTGCGCCGGCGGCGACGGCGGCTCGCCCACCGGCTCCGTCTCGTCCGGAAGCGACGCGCACCTCAACGGCACGCAGCTCCTCCTGGTGAGCGGCGGCGGCCAGAGCGGCGCCGCGGGCCAGCCGCTGCCGGGCCCCGTGGTGGTGCGCGTGCTCGACACCGGCTCGAAGCCGGTGCCGGGCGCCACGGTCAACTTCATCGCCAAGGACGGCTCCGCCGACCCCGCGCAGGCGAGCACCGACGCCGAGGGCCACGCGCGCACCACCTGGACGCTGGGCTCCGCCGCGGGTCCACAGGAGCTGCGCGTCGCCGGCGCCGGCGGCACCACGCTGGTGGTGGGCGCCACCGGGGTCGTGCCCGCGAAGGTGGCGCGGGTGGTGGTGGTCCCCGACTCACTGGTCCTGGCGCCGGGCGCGACGGGCGACTTCTCCGCCGTCGCGTACGACTCCGCCGGCAACGTGCTCACCGGCCGCACCATCGCCTGGTCGTCGTCCGACAGCGTCGTCGCGACGGTCGGCTCCACGGGCACCGTGGAGGCCGTGTCGCCGGGCTCGGCGCGCGTGACGGCGACGGTGGAGGGGGTGAGCGGCTCGGCGATGGTCTTCGTCTCCTCGCCGCCGCCCACGGGCGTCTCGCGGGTGGTGGTATTGCCCGATTCGATCGTGCTTCAGCCGGGGCAGACGGGCGACTTCAACGCGGCCGCGTACGACGCCGCAGGCAACGTGCTCACCGGCCGCGCCATCGCGTGGACGATCTCCGACTCCACCGTCGCGACGATCGCCGCCGGCGGCGCGGTGACGGCGGTGGCGCCGGGGACGGCGCGGGTGACCGCCACCGTCGACGGTGTCAGCGGCTCGGCGATGGTGTTCGTCCACGCGCCGCCTCCCGCCGCGGTCGCTCGCGTGGGCGTCACGCCGGACTCGGTGGTGGTGCAGCCGGGCCAGACCGTGGACCTCGATGCCACCGCCTACGACGCCGGGGGCCACGTGCTCACGGGGCGCACGGTGACCTGGACCACGTCGGATTCGACGGTGGCGGCGGTGGGCGCGGGCGGCCTGGTGACGGCGGCTTCGCCAGGCAGCGCACGCATCACCGCCACGGTCGAGGGTGTCGGCGGCTCCGCGATGGTGTTCGTGTTCGCGCCACCGCCCGCCGGCGTCGCACGGGTGGACCTGACGCCCGACTCGCTGGTGCTGCAGCCGGGCCAGGCGGGCGACTTCGACGCCGCCGCCTACGATGCCGAGGGGCACGCCGTCACCGGGCGCCCGGTCGCCTGGAGCTCGTCGGATTCCACCGTCGCCACCATCGGCACCGGCGGCGTCGTCACCGCCGTCTCGCCGGGGACGACGCGCATCACCGCCACCGTCGACGGCATCAACGGATTCGCGAGGGTGATCGTCGTCGCGCCGCCGCCCGCGGCCGTCGCGCGGGTGGTGGTGTCGCCCGATTCGATCGTGCTGCAGCCGGGGCAGACGGGCGACTTCGGCGCGGTGGCGTACGACGCCGCCGGCAACGTGCTCACCGGCCGCGCCATCGCGTGGACGATCTCCGACTCCACCGTCGCGACGATCGCCACGGGCGGCACGGTGACCGCCGTCTCGCCCGGGACCGCGCGCGTCACCGCCACGGTGGAGGGCGTCGGCGGCTCGGCGATGGTCTTCGTCCACGCACCGCCGCCGGCCGCGGTCGCTCGCGTGGCCGTCACGCCGGACTCGGTGGTGGTGCAGCCGGGCCAGACCGTGGACCTCGACGCCACCGCCTACGACGCCGAAGGGCACGTCCTCACCGGCCGCGCGGTCACCTGGACGACCTCGGATTCCACCGAGGCGAAGGTGGGCGCGGGCGGCCTGGTGACGGCGGGGTCGCCGGGGAGCGCGCGCATCACCGCCACCGTCGAGGGCGTGAGCGGCTCGGCGATGGTGTTCGTGCACTCGCCGTATCCGGCCATCGCGCGGGTGGAGCTGACTCCCGACTCGCTGCTGCTGGTGGTGGGGCAGTCGAACCGCTTCGACGCCTTCGCCTACGACTCCACGAACCACATCGTCGCCGGCCTCCAGGTCACCTGGAGTACCTCCGATGCGAACGTGGCGCGCATCGGCCAGTACGGCCTGGTGTTCGGCGCCTCCGCCGGGACGGCGCGCATCACCGCCACGGTGGGGGGCGTGAGCGGCTCCGCGAACGTGCGGGTGATCGAGCAGCCGGTGGGCACCGCCTCCGCGCCCACCAACACGTCGCCCGACCTGCGCGCGGGGTACGACTACGTCTGCCGGCTGCGCTCCGGGATCATCCAGTGCTTCGGCAGCGACGATTACGGCCAGCCCATCGGCGAGCACCACGCGGCGGCCGGCAGCTTCGTCCAGCTGACCGCCGGGCAGACGCACGCCTGCGGGCTGCGCGGCGACGGCGTGGTGGAGTGCTTCGGGTCGAGCCAGTTCGGCGAGGCCCCGGCGCAGAAGCGCGCCGCCACCGGGTCGTTCACCCAGGTGAGCGCCGGCATGAGCCACAGCTGCGCGATCCGCAGCGACGGCGCGATGGAATGCTGGGGGAACGACGAGCATGGCGAGGCGCCGCCGCTCTGGACCGCGCAGAGCGGGCGGTTCGTGGCGGTGACGGCGAACGCGAACCGCACCTGCGCGCTGCGGAACGACGGCGCGGTGGAGTGCCGGGGCTTCCACCTGGGATCGCCGTCCGTCACGGTCCGTCCAGGCGGCTGGTACGTGATGCTGGGGACGTCGACCGGCACCACGTTCTGCCTGCAGAGGAACACGGGCGAGGAGGAATGCTGGGGCAACCAGCAGGTGAGCCTCGGCTCGGGACCGTTCGTGGATCTGACGGTGGGCACGGGCCAGGTGTGCGTGCTCCGCCCCGACGGAAGGGCGGCCTGCGCGGGCAACGCCTGGTCGTGGCAGGGGACGGACGGGCGCAGCGTGACGGGGCCGGACGAGGGGAGCGTGACGCCGCGTACGTGGTCGCGCCTCACCGCCGGCAGCTACCACACCTGCGGGCTGCGGCCGGACGGCCACTTCGAGTGCTTCGGACTCCAGACGATCGGCTCCGACGCGCCCGACGTGATCCCCTGGGCCGACACACCCAGATCAGTCCTGAGCAGCGGGTCGGTGCGCGTCGACTGGCGCGACATCAATTCGAACGAGCTGCGCACGGAGATCGACCGCAGCGTGGCCGACGGCGAGGGCAATCCCACGACCTGGGCGCATGCCGGCGTGCTGGGCGCCAACACCACGGGGTTCACCGACACCCTGGCGACGCCCGGTGCGGTCTACCTGTACCGCATCCGCGTGTGCAACAACGCGGGATGCTCCGGGTGGGCGCAGTCGAACCCGGCGCAAACCTGAACGGCGGCCGAGCGAGCCACGGATCGCTCTCACGGAGGCGCGGAGGACCAGGGGAGTCACGGCGATTCCCCTGGTCCTCCGTGTCTCTGTCTGATGTGAGCCCCAGTGCGGCGCGGCGAACAGGTACACGGCCGTCGCCACGCAGGTCGCGAGGAGCACGGCCATCGACGCCCAGCCGGGCCCGGGCTCAGGCCGGCGAGGCGCGCCCGCGGCAGAGCTGGTCGACGCGCTTGAGGAGCGTCGGCGTGCGGTGCGGGCCGTGCATGGCGCGGACGTGGCGCGCCGCCTCGTCCACGTCCATCCCGGCGGCGGTCACGAAGAGCGGGAGGCGGCTCGTGCCGCGGAGCACCTCGCGCGCCGCCTCCGCGCGCGCGAACCGCGTCTTCGCCACGCCCACCACGGCCGCGCGGCCGCCCAGCGCCCGGTGCAGGTGCGCGCCCAGCCCGGGCTCGCGCTCGTCGGAGAGCCAGACGTAGCCGTCCACCACCACCACGCCGGGCGCGCCGCCGGCCGCCTCCAGCACCGCCAGCAGGCAGGGGAGCTCGCGCAGGTAGAAGCGGCCCGGCTCGTACGGCTCCACCCGCGTGATCGGGACCACCGTCTCCGACACGCCCTCCGCGTCGCCCCACTCGCGGAAGAGCACGCACGCGGCCACGGCGCCCGAGGTACGGTAGTCCACGTCCACGCAGGCGATCATGACAGATGATCCTCACACGGAGTCAACGGAGTCAACAGAGTGTTGTCCTCCGTTGACTCCGTTGACTCCGTGTGAGCCCCTTCTGTTGAAACGAGCTACTCCGTCTCGCACGGGATCCGGATGTGCGCCTCGGAGAAGCGGACGGGAGCGGTGGTGGCGGGGACCTTGACCAGCGACTGGGGGAAGGTGGGCCGCCGCGGGCCGGGGCACCCGTCCTTCAGCACCCAGCGGCGCACCGCCACGATCAGCGAGTCGTTGCGCACCCCGCTCCCCTCGATCGCGATGCTGTCCCGCGGCGACATCCGCTTGCCGATGGAGGCGAAGACCAGCATCTCCCGCGCGAAGTCCACGTTCTCGGGGAGCGGCGGCGCCGTGCAGGTCTTGTTCACGCCCGTCCAGTACGCGTTCCACTCCAGCTCCGAGTGGAACACCGTGCGGATCGGCGGCGCGTAGCACCGCTCGTCCACCCGCGGCGGCGGGAGACGCGCCCCCGCGGCGAGCGCCTGCGTTCCCGGCGGCATCGGCCCCGTCTCGGGGGCGTCTTCGGGGGCCTTCTCCCCACCTCCGCAGCCGGCGAGGAGGGCCGCGGCCAGCGCGGCGGCGAGGGCCGGAAGACGGAAGGCGGGGCGGATCAAGTGCGTCACGAGGGGCTCCTGTGAAAGCCGGTGGGTGCCACAGGAGCATAGAGGGCGCGTCGCGGCGCGACAAGTACGCGGCACGCCGGCCGAGTCGTTGCCGCGCCTGGACTTGTCGGGCGCGTTCAGGAGTGGATGTCAACGGCGTTGCGGTCACGACTGAGGATGCGGGTCGGGCCGATGCACCGCGGGTGCGGGCGGATAAATCCGCTGCAACAACTACACGAAGTCCGCCTTCGCGGCGCCTTCGCGGACTCCCGGCTTCGGTGCCGCCTCGGCACGGGGGCGCGCGATTCGCCCTTTGCGCGGCCGAGGTTCGCCGGCCTCGGCTGCCTCGGCGAAGAGGAACCAGCATCAACCGCCTGGCTCGCGCGGAGGAAGCAGAGGCAACGGGGGGTTCTCCGCTTCCTCTGCTTCCTCCGCGTGAGACGAGCCGTTGTCTATCCGTACGGGTAGAGATCGCCTTACGGGCCAGGCACGTCGAGCGCGGGGTTGCGCGAGAAGAAGCCGGCGGGGACCAGACGGAAGCCGGCCGTGTGCGAGGGCATGATCGGCCAGTCCTCCGCGCGCGGGAGGTGGGTGACGCCCAGCGTGTACCAGACGACCACGTCCTGCCCGTCGAGCGGCCGGTCGGCGCCGGTCCACTCGGGCAGCCCCTCGCCGTGGCCGCCCAGGTTCACGTAGGCGCCCGAGGCGTACATCTCCTCCGGCCGGTACTGCGTCACCCACAGGTGCGCGTCCATGAAGCCGGCCCTCTCCCGCGCCTCGGAGCCGGGGGCCGGGTACGGCAGCGAGTTCTCGCCCGGGACCAGCGCGTAGCCCGACGGCTGCCCCAGCGCGTTGGCGACGGCCGGGTTCACCACCTTCCAGCGCCGGCTCCTCGCCAGGTCCAGGGTGCGCCGCGCCTCGCGCTCGCCGGCGAGCGTGCGCTCGCGCATGGCGAACCACTCGCCCTGCGGGTTCTCGGGCCCGCGGGGCACCGCCTCGGTGTCCATCTCCACCACGCGGTTCCCCTCCGCCCCGTCGACGTCGAAGTCCAGGCGGAAGCTGAAGAAGTGCTGGTGGTTCGGCGCGTTGACCCCCGGCGCCACCAGGTGCCCGAACGACGCGTGGTCGCCGTGCACGCCCACCGTGTCGCGCTCCCGGGCGGTGCGGTTGACGTTCATGATCCCGGTGAGCTGCACCTGCACCTCCAGCGTGCCGTCCTGCCCGAAGATCCAGCTGAAGACGTAGTCGTAGTTGTCGACCGTGGCGTACGAGGCCAGCACCAGCTGCCGCGCGCGGCGGGAGTGGGCGCCGTGCCGCCAGAGCACGCCGCCGTCGCGCTCGAAGACGGCCACCGCGCGCGGCACCTCGACCGGCGCGCCGCGGCTGTCGAACAGGGTGGCGCTCGCGAACACGGCGTTGGCGGGCGCATCGGCCTCGGGGACCGCCGAGACGCGGGCGTAGTTCGCCAGCCCGTAGTCGCCCTCGTCGCGCGGGTACCACGACGCGAACGACGGGTCGCCGTACGGCGCCATCATCTCCGACACCGATGCGCGGTAGAGCACCGGCCGCGCGCGCCCGCCGTCCTCGTACGCCACGTCGAAGAGCTCCAGCCCCCGCCGCGGGTGCACGCCGAAGTGGAGCCGCCAGTTCTGCCAGCGTACCTCGCTCCCGCGCAGCTCGAAGCCGGGCCCATCCGGCTGCGCCGTCTCCAGGCGGCGGATCCCCGTTCTCCCCCCGGCGTACGGGTCGGGCCCGTCCGCCGGCGGACCCGCCCCGGGGCCCTGGTCCTCGTAGCGGCTGACCGTCCCGCGGGTGAGGTTCACCTCGATCCCCAGCCCGTAGATGATCATCGCCGGGGGAGCGCCGTCGTTCAGGAAGGCGGTGGCGTTCACGAAGCGGTCCCCGCCGCGCTCGGCGAGCGGCTGCCCCTCGGCGAGGCCGGCGAGCAGGGTGACGCGCGCGTCCGCGAGCCCACGGCTGCGCAGCGTCTCGCGGAAGCGCGGGTCCGCCTTCACCACCTCGTTCAGCCGGGAGATGGTGACGTGGCGCAGCGGCGGCTCCCCCGGCGGGAGGTCGCGCCACGACGCCACCGCGCGGCGGACCAGGTCCACCACCGCCTCGCTGGTGGTGCGCGTCGCCCAGTCGTAAAGGAGCGCGAAGGCGGCCCGCCGCGCGCGCCCCGCGGCGAGGTCTTCCTGCACCTGCCGCTTGGGCGGCTCGTGGAGGTCGATCACCGCGAAGCGCCGCTCCGGCGTCATCCGCCCCGACCGGGTAAGGACGTCGACGGCGGCCGCGATCTCCTCGCGCGTGAGCGGGTCGAGGGGGTGGCGCGCGGGCGCGGACTGCTGCGCGGAAGCGACCGCCGCGTGGAGCGCGAGCGCGACGACGAGCGCACGGACGGCGGTGCGGGCGCGCGTGGACGGAGTGCGGATCCGCGGAGGGGCTGGTTGCATGCGAGGGCTCCGGAGAGAAACGAGCAGGGCGCAGTACCGGCGCCCCAGCGCGAATCCACGGCGCGGAGCGTGGGTTGTCAAGGATTCGTCTCCCTCCGGCGAAAACGACGCCTGCTCACACAGAGGCAGCAGAGCCAGCGGAGTGGCTCTCTGGCCGCTCCGCCGGCTCTGCGTGTGAGACTTCTGAGAAGCCACCCGGATCCTGAAGACGTCATCCTGAGAGGGTGTTGCTGAACCCGTTGTTCGGACACCCCCGGGTGTCATCCTGAGGCCCGGCCACGTGGAATCAGCGTTCGCTCCGATGGCGGCAGGGCCGTGAGGATCTGATCGCGGCCACGCCGGAGCCGGCTGCGGAAGCTCGCGCGGAAGCCGCGGCCTCACGTTCACTCGTCGATG
>JBJMPM010000212.1:0-16212 GCA_045803205.1 Longimicrobiaceae bacterium | reverse complement strand
GACCATGCACCCCCCCCTCTCTGGAGTGGACTCTGCGGACGCGTCCAGTCTATCCAGAGATGTGACTAATGGGTAGCCCGGTACGGGAGAGGGTTTGCGCTCTCAGGCGCAGGGAGAGGGCGCCGCGGCCGCGGACGCGCGTCCGATGCGTCCGGCACGCCCGGCGGCCGCGCGGCTCCGGCGGGGCCCGGCTCCGGAGCGGGGACGGGATCCCTGACGTACACGAACGCCGAGCCCACCTCGGTCATGGTGAAGTCGGTGGCCAGCCGCATCAGCGACTCCGACGCGCCGAGGAAGAGGTACCCCGGCGGCTGCATGCGCTCGGCGAAGGTGCGCACCACCTTCCGGATCGCGTCGTCGGAGAAGTAGATGAACACGTTGCGGCAGAAGACCACGTCCACCGCGGCCAGCGGCCCCGCCTGCGCCTCGTCGAGCAGGTTGGCGACGGACCAGCGCACCCGCGCGTGCAGCGCCGGGTCGATCCGCCAGCGCCCGCCCTCGGGGCGGAACCAGCGCTCCCGCCGCTCGGCCGAGAGGCTGCGCAGCGCGCGCTCGCCGTAGAGCCCGGCGCGCGCCCGGGCCACCAGCGCCGCGCTGGCGTCGCTCCCCACGATCTCGATGGGGAGGCGGCCGAACCAGCCGCCCTCTTCCAGCGCCATGGCGATGCTCAGCGGCTCCTCGCCCGAGCAGCAGGCGGCGCTCAGGATGCGCAGCGGCCGCCCGCCCAGCGCCGCCTGGAAGCGGGGGAGGAGCACCTCCGCCAGCGCCGCGAACTGCTCCGGCTGCCGCCAGAAATACGTCTCCGGCACCGCCAGCCGGTCCATCAGCTCTCCCCACACCGCCGCGGCGTCGGGATCGTACTTGAGCAGGTAGTAGTAGTCCAGCAGCGACGGCAGCCCACGCTCGGCCACCAGCTCCGCCACCCGCTCCTCCAGCATCCCCCGCTTGGCGTCGCCGTACCACACCCCCGCGCGCTGCACGATCAGGTCGCGCAGCAGCGTCAGCGCGGACTCGGAGGCCGACGGGCGGCGCGGCCCCGCGCTTCCGCCGCGCCCCTCGTACGGGCCCCACCCCCCGGTCATTCCCGCGTCCTTCCGGCGGCGGCCCGCAGGTCCAGGCGGAGGAGCGCGTGCCCAGCGGCGCGCCGCACGCGGGGCGAGGGGTCGTCGAGCGCGGCGGCGGCGAGGCGCTCGGCGGCGGGCCCCGGCCGGTGGGCCAGCGCGTCGAGGATGGCCTCGCGCGCCTCCTCGCCTCCCTGGCGGAGCTCCTCCCCCAGCACCTCGTCCTGCTCCCCGGGGAACCCGGCAAGGAGCTGCACGCAGCGCTCGCGCAGCCGCGGCTCGGCGGCGAGCCCGCAGAGGAGGCGGATCGCCCCGGCCGAGCCGGCCTCCTGGAGCGCGAACAGCGCGCTCGTGCCCACCCTGTCGTCGCCGGTCGCCCGCGCCACCCGCGCGATCTCCTCCGCGAGCGCCGCGGCCGCCCGGGGGTTCAGCCCCTGGAGCGCGACGCGCTGCACGTCGGGATCGCCGGACGCGACCGCCTCGCCCAGCGCGCGCAGCGCGTCGGGGTGCGTGGAGCGGCCCAGCGTGCTCCACGCGTTCAGTGCGACGTCCTCCTCCGGGTCGTGCACCAGCGAGAGCAGCACCGGGACCGAGCCGGGGCCGCCGGCGCTCTTCAGCGCCGTTATCGCCGCGATCCGCGGGGGGACGGCGGGGTCGTGCACGGCGATCTCCGCCAGCGTGGGCCCGAGCGGCGCCAGGCCGAGCGCCCCGGCCGAGCGCGCGGCGAAGTAGCGCACCCAGACGTCCCCGTCGGCCAAGGCGGCGGACAGGAGCGGCCCGGCGTCGGCCGGCGCGAGCGCGGCCGCGGCCCGCGCCGCCGCCCAGCGGGTGACGGCGGTGGCGGAGCGCAGCGCCTCGGCGAGCACGGCGGCCGTCCGGGGATGGTCCAGGTGGGCCAGGTGCTCCAGCGCGGCGCGGGCCACGTCGAAGTCCTCGTCGTGGCAGAGCTCCACGATGCGGTCGGCGAGCTCGGTGAAGCCGAGGTAGCCCGCGATGGCCACGGCGCTCTGGCGCACCACGGGCGCGGGGTGGCCGAGCAGCTCCGCCACCCGCTCGCGCAGCCCGGGGTGGCCCAGCGAGCTCGCCGCCCCCACCGCCCCCTGCCGCACGGTGGCCCGCGGGTCGTCCAGCAGCCCGAGCAGCGGCTCGAAGGCCCGGAGGTCCGCGATGCCGCCCAGCGCCTTCGCCACCGACTCGGCCACCCCGGGCTCGGTGTGGAGGAGGCCCACCAGCGCGGGGACGGCGGCCGGGCTGCCGATGCGGCCGAGCGTGAGCACGGCGGCGTGGAGCCCCCCGCCCTCGAGCGGGAGCCGGCCGAGGCCGCGCACGACCGCGTCGACGGCGCCGGCGCCGAGCCGCGTCAGCCCCTCCACCGCCGCGCCGCGCGCCTCGAAGCTCTCGAGCGCGCGGACCAGCGCCTCGTCGGCTCCCTCCGGCCGCAGCCAGCCGAGCACCCGGGCCAGGGCGGCCGCGTCCTCGCCGCGGGCGGAGGCGAGCGCGCCGATCAGCCGGGGCCCCGCCCCGGGCGGGGCGGTGGCGGCGGCGAGCCGCGCGATCACCTCGCCGTCGCCGAAGCCCTCCTGGTAGCGCGCCCAGATGGCGGCGAGCGCCCCCGCCGGCTCCTCCGCCGGCACCGCTTCGCGCCCCAGGAGCGCGGCGAGCGGGGCCACCACCTCCTCGCCGCCGAGGCGCCCGAGCGCGGCCAGGGCGCCGGGGCGGAGGAGCTCGTCGTCCAGCAGGGGGAGGATGCGCGGGGTGAGCGTCTCGTCGCCGATCTCCGCCAGCGCGTCGAGGGCGGCGAAGGCGACGGAGAAGTCGCGCGACTCCGCGACCGCGGCGACCGCCGGCGCCGCGGCGCGCGCGCGGAGGCGGCCGAGGGCCTCGAGCGCGTGGAAGCGCACGTTGGCGTCGCCGTCGTCCAGCGCGCCCAGGAGCGCGGGAACGGCGCGCCGGTCGCCGCGCAGCCCCAGCGCCAGGGCCACGTACATGCGCAGGTCGGCCCCGGGGCTCCGCAGCAGCTCCAGCAGCGGCGGGAGCACGTCCTCGCCCGAGGCGGCCAGCGCGGAGAGGGTGGCGTTGAGCACCGCCAAGTCGCGGTGCTGCTCGCGGAGCACGCCGGCGAGCACCTCGGCCACCCCCCCGCCCCGCTGGCTCGCGACCCCCTCCACCGCCACCTGGCGCACCCGCCAGTCGGCGTCGTCGAAGGCGCCCACCAGCACGTCGGGCGAGGCCTCGGCGGCGGCGAGCTCCTGGGCCGCGCGCAGGCGCGTGGCCCCGTCGGCGCTCCGCAGCCGCTCCGCCAGCTCCCGCTCGCCGTCGCGCCGCGCGGTCACGTCGCGGATGACGATGGTCACGCCGGCCACCCCCTCGCCCGCGTACAGGGGCGAGAGGGTGACGTGCTGCTGCATGCGCGCGAAGTGCGCCGCCGGCTGGAGGGGCGCGCAGGGGATGAGGTACTGGTGGAAGGCCGGGGCGAGCACCTGGGTGGCGCCCTCCTCCACCACCTGGCGCAGCCGCGGCAGGAAGCCCCGCGCCTCGACCTCCGGGAAGAGCTCCGCCAGCGGGCGCCCGCAGGCCGCCCCGGCCCGGATCCCGGTGGCCTGCTCCAGCCACGCGTCCCACGAGCGCACCACCAGCTCGCGGTCGGTGGTGAGCACCCCGGCCTCTCCCACGCCTGCGGTCATCGCGCGCTATCGCCCCGCCGTCGCGCGGCCGAGCAGGCGGATGCGCTCCGCGAGCTCCGCGGCCCCGGACCCCGCCCCGGCCCCCTGCCGCAGCGTGCCCAGCGCCTCCAGCACCTCCCGCATCCCCGCGCTCTGCTCGCGGTTGCCGCGGGTCACCAGCCCGATCTGGCGGGCCACGCTCTGGGTGGCGGCGCTGATCTCCGCCGCGGCCCGCGCCTGCTCGGCCATCCCCCGGCTGGTCTGGTCGCTCTGGCGGCGGATGTCCTCGGTGGCGGTGGCGATCTGCGCCGCGGCGGTCGCCTGCTCCGTCATCGCCTGGCTCACGTTGGCGATCATCCGGGTGAGCCGCGCGGTCTCGGCCGCGGCCTGCTCGGCGGCGGCCGACTGCTCGGCCACGGCGCGCGAGGTGCTGGTCGCCCCGCGGCGCACCGACTCCACCGCGGCCGTGATCTGCCCGGTGGCGGTGGCCTGCTCGGCGGTGGCGCGCCGCACCTGCGCGGCGAGCGAGGCGCTGGCCTGCGCCGCCCGGATGATGTCGCGCGACGCGCGCCCCTGCTCGTCCATCCCCCTGGCCACCTCCTGGGCCGCCCGTCGCATCTGCTCGCTGCTCCGCACCAGCCCCTGCAGCGCCGTCGCCTGGTCGCGGGTGGCGGCGGTCACCTCGCGCGCCTGCCCGGCGGCGGCGGTGACCACGGCCACCACGGCCTTCCCCGCCTCGGTCTGCTCCTCGGCGGCCTCGGCGATCTGCGCCACCTGCGACGAGGACTGCTCGATCCCGGCCAGGATGCGCCGGAGCCCGGCCAGCCCGTCCTCGGCCAGGCGCCCGCTCTCGTCGGCCACGCGCTGCCCCTCCTGCGCCGAGGCCACGGCGTCCTGCACCACCTCCTGCAGCGAGCGGATGATGCCGGAGATCTCGGCGGTGGCGCGGGCGGAGCGGTCGGCCAGGTTGCGGATCTCCTCGGCCACCACGGCGAAGCCGCGCCCCGCGTCGCCGGCGCGCGCCGCCTCGATGGAGGCGTTGAGCGAAAGGAGGTTGGTGCGCTCGGCGATCAGGTTGATGGTGTCGACGATGCCGCTGATGTCGCCGGCGCGCTTCCCCACCTCGCGCACCACCGTGGCCGACTGCGCCATCGAGTCGCGCACCCGCGAGAGCCCCTGGATCGACTTCTCCACCGCCTCGCCGCCCTTCTCGGCGTCGTCGGCCAGGCGGCGCGAGATCTCGGCGGCGCGGCCGGCGGTGGCCGCCACCCCGCGGATCGACTTCTCCAGCTGCGTGGCGCTCGTGGCCGCGTCGCCCACGGAGCCGGAGATGGCCGCGGCGTTCTGCGCCACCCCCTCCACCGAGCGGGCCGTCTCCTCCACCGAGGTCGAGACCTCCTCCACCAGCGAGGCCATCCGCTCCGCGCTCGCGCCCACCTGCTCGATCGAGGCCACCATCTCGTTGATCGAGCTCGAGGTCTGCTCCGCCGCGGTGGCCAGGTCGTCGGCGCTGCCGGCCACCCCCTCCACCGAGCGGCTGGTCTCCTCCACCGAGGCGGCGATCTCGGCCACGGAGGTGGAGAGCGACTCGGTGTCGGCGGTCACGCGGCGGATGGACGAGGCCATCTGCGTGGTGCCGGCGGCCACCTGCTCCGCCGCCGCGGCCATCTCGCGGCCGGTGGCGGCCACGGTGTCGATGGAGCGGCTGGTCTCCTCCACCGACGCCGCGGTCTCGGCCACCGACGCGGCGACGCTCACGGCGCTGGCGGTGATCTCCTCGACGGAGGCGGCCAGCTCGTTGGCCGAAGAGGCCAGCTCCTCGCCCGAGGTCCCCACCGCGTCGGCCTGCTCCGCCGTCTGGGCGAGCGAGCGCACGACCTCGCCGGCGCGGGCGATGGCGCCGTCCACCAGCCGCAGCCGCCCGGCCTCCCCCTCCTCCAGCCGGGCGGCCGCCTGCGCCGCCTCGTCGGCCATGCCGGCGAGCTGCGCGAGCTCCACGCGCACCGCCCCGCCGCCGTTCGCGGCCGCGCCGTTCGTCTCGGCGCTGCGGAAGATTCTCATGGGGTTCGGCTCCTTCAGGCGCTCGCCGCCGGTTCAGAAAGGGGGACCTCTGCCGCGTCGGGATCGAAGAGGTCGGTCATGTCCAGGACCAGCACCAGGCGCTCGCCCAGGTGGGCGAGCCCTTCCAGGTAGCGCCCGTTCAGCCCCGAGACCCCCTCGGGGGGAGGGTGGATGGCGTCGGGCGGGATGCGGGTGAACTCGCGGGCGCTGTCCACCACGAAGCCGACGGTGCGCCCCTCCCGCCGCACCACCAGCAGCCGCGAGCGCAGCGTCGGCTCCACGCGGGGGAAGCCGAAGCGGGCCCGCAGGTTCACCACGGGGATCACCTGGCCGCGGACGGAGACCACCCCGTCCACGAAGGGGGGCGCGTTCGGCACCGGGGTGACGGCGCCCACCATCTCCAGCTGCTCGATCTCGCGGCTGCGCACCCCGTAGGTGGCGCCGGCCAGGTCGAAGAGGATGAAGGGCTCGGCGGCCCGCGGGGCGGCGCCGCCGCCGGTCTCGTCGTGGTTCATCGCGCGGCGGTGGCGAGGGGTGGACCGGGCGCGCGGGGCGGGACGGCGCCCCCCTCGCGCTGGCGGTGCCCGAGCTGCACCAGCTCGGCCGAGTCGAGGATCAGGCAGACGCGCCCGTCGCCCAGCTCCGCGGCGGCGGCGATCCCGGGGACGGCCACCAGCGGGTCGGTGAGCGAGCGCACCACGATCTCGCGCAGGCCGGCGATGCGGTCCACCGCGAGCCCCACCGGCTGCGCCTCGCTCCCCACCACCAGCACCGGGAAGGAGGCGGGCGCGCCCTCTCCCCCGATCCCGAAGAGCCGCCGCAGCCGCAGCAGCGGGAGCACCCGGTCGCGGTAGCGCACCACCTCGTTGTTCTCGAAGGCGACCACCTGCCCCGCCTCCACCTGCACCACCTCCAGGAGCGCGGGCTGGGGCACCGCCATGGTCTCGCCGCCCACGCGCACCAGCAGCGCGTCCACGATCATCAGCGTGAGCGGCAGCTCCACGGTGAAGCGCGTGCCCACGCCCTCCTCGCTGTTCAGGAAGAGCTCGCCCCCCAGCGCGCGGATGGTGGAGCGCACCACGTCCATCCCCACCCCGCGCCCGCTGGAGAGGTCGGCCACCTCGCGCATGGAGAAGCCGGGGGCGCAGAGGATGTCGAGCAGCCCCGCGTCGTCCAGCGGCCCCCCGGGCACGGCCAGCCCCTGGCGCGCCGCCCGCGCGGCCACGGCGGCCCGGTCGATCCCGGCGCCGTCGTCGTGCACCTCCACCCGCACCCGCTCGCCCACCGCGGCGGCGGAGAGGAGGAGCCGGCCCTGCGCGGGCTTGCCGCGCGCCGCGCGCTCGGCCGGGGTCTCGATGCCGTGGCTCACGGCGTTGCGCACCAGGTGCAGGAGCGGCTCCATCATCCGCTCCACGACCAGCTTGTCGATCTCCGTGCCCTGGCCGCGCAGCTCCACGCGCACGTCCTTGCCGGCGGCGTTCGCCACGTCGCGCACCACGAAGCGCATCCGCTCGAACGCCTCGCCCACCGCCACCAGGCGCACGCGCATCACGCCGTCGCGCAGGTCGCGGAGCTGGCGCTCCATCCCCGCGTTGATCTCCTCGAGCTGGTCGGCGGAGACGCCGGCGCCGTTCGCCCCGCGCAGCAGGTCGTCGATGCGCGAGCGGCTGATCACCAGCTCCCCCACCAGCCGGAGCAGCTCGTCGAGCCGCGCCAGGTCCACCCGCACCACGTTCGACGACGCGCCCACGCCGTGCGCGGCGCCGCCCGCCCGGGGCGGGCTCGCCTCCGCCGCCGCCTCGCCGGCGGGCGGGGGATCGGCCCAGACCAGCCCGTCCTCCCGCCACGCCTCGGGCGGCACGGCGCCCGCCGGCAGGGCGACCAGGAAGCGGAAGGCGACGCCGCGCCCCTCCAGCACCCGCGGCGCGGCGTGGATGATCTCGCCCAGCGACCCCAGGCGGCCGCGGATCGCCTCCACCCCGGTTCCCCGGGCCAGCAGCTCGGCGGTGGGGACGAACTCGAAGTCCCGCAGCCGGTCGCCGCGGTCGAGCGCCACGTCCAGCCGGAGCGACTCGGCGGGGGAGAGCTCGAGCCCGGCCGCGGCGGACCCGGGGGCGCGCGCGGCGGCGGGGGCCGGGGCGGCACCGGCGGCCGGCGCCTCGCGCGGGGTGGCGGCGCGGAGGGTGGCCAGGACCGGCTCCACCTCGGGCGGCGGCGACCCCGCGCGGCGCGCGCCGAGGCACTCCTCCAGCAGCCCCGCCCCGTCGAAGAGCGCGTCGAGCGACACGTCGGGCGCGAAGAGGCCGCCCGGCGCGGCGCCGCGCAGCCACTCCTCCAGCGCGTGCGCCACCGCCTCGGGCTCGGCGAACCCCACCATCCCCGACAGCCCCTTCAGCGTGTGCAGGCCGCGGAAGATGCCGCGCACCCGCTCCTCGGCCAGCGGCGGCGCGGTCCCCTCTTCCTCGAGCTCCAGCAGCAGGCGGCGCAGCGTCGCCAGGTGCTCCTCGCACTCGGCGAAGTAGTCGTCCATGAAGGGGCCGAAGAACTGGCCGGAGTCCATCTTACGCCCGTGCCTTCTGCAGGAGCCCGCGCACCTCGGGCGCGAGCGCGTGGGGCGCGAAGGGCTTGGTCAGGTACAGCGTCGCCCCTTCGCGCAGGGCGGCTTCCCTGCTCTCCTCGTCCCCACGGGTGGTGAGGACGACCACCGGGATGTCGCGGAAGGCGTCGTGCGAGCGGACGAAGCGGAGCACCTCCAGGCCGTGCACGTCGGGCATGTTCAGGTCGAGCACGATCAGGTCCACGGCCGCGACAGAGAGGCGCTCGATGGCTTCCAGCCCGCTCTGCGCCTCGTCGAAGCCCACCTCCCCGAGGCCGCGTAGCGAAGCGATCACCATCCGCCGCATCGTCGCGGAGTCGTCGACGACCAGGATGTTCGTCATGAGCCGTGAGGGCAGAGGACCGGGCGTCTCCGGATCGGGGCTCCAAGGATACGGCGGAGGTGTGGCGGGGGAAAGGGTTTGCGTGAAAACGCATGTCGCAGGATCCGCTCCGGGATCCTTTCCGCGGAGCCGCGAATCACGGGTCGAGCGGGTCTGGCAAAAGCGGTTCACGCGGAGCCGCAGAGACACGGAGGAGAGGCGCTGCTCCCGACGCAGGGCGCATCGGAAGAACGCACGGTCTTCATGACCAAGCGGCTCGACGCCTGATACCGCATCGCAGAGTTTCGTTCAGGATCAGACCCTGGAACTGAAGGCCCTTTCGGTCAGAGACTGGAATCCAGAACTGTCCTCGGCAAATGGGTATGACCCAACGAACTCCGCCGTTCGCCGTCCCACGATCCATGGATGCACTCTGCCGCGTGGATTCGTAGATTCGTCACCAATCCGTTGTTGCTCGCCCGCCCTCCGGCGACCCTACCGACGCTCGGTCCAGAGCGCGCATTCACGAGAGGCACACGATGAAGATGAAGATGGTGGGATCCACGCTGCTCCTGGTGGTCGCGGCGGGGTGCGCGGTGCACGTGAACGCGCGGCGTACGCCCTCGCCCGTGCAGGGCATCATCCCGATGGAGATGGAGACCGCCGCCGCCTGGAACCGGGGGGACATCGAGGGGCACGTGGCCACCTACGCCGACTCGGCCGAGTTCATGGCGCCGGGGCCGCTGGTGGGGAAGGACCGCATCCGCGAGTCGCTGCTGCGCAGCTTCTGGCGCGACGGCAAGCCGCTGCAGCAGCTTCGCTACGAGCAGGTCCAGATCCGCCCGCTGGGCGCCGACCACGCGCTGATGACCGGCCGCTTCGTCCTCTCGGGTGGCGGCCGGGCGGACCGCAGCGGCTGGTTCACGCTGGTGTGGGAGTGGCAGAACGGGAGATGGAAGATCATCCACGACCACTCCTCGTGAAGGGACGCGGACCCGCCGCCGGCCCTCGTGTGGCACGATCCACCGCAACCGCCGCACGGGGTCGGCTGGTTCACCGCAACCAGCTCCGCTAGATTCGAGTCGCCGATATGGAACCGGCCGACGATCGCCGCTGTATCCGCACCCGCTGGAAGACCGGCCCGCCGTCGCCGACCGCCCGCAACCCCGCCCCGTGCGCGCTTCGCCGCTGTTCCGCCTGACCGCCCTCTGGGCGCTGCTCGTCTTCGCCTTCGGCTGGGGCGGAGACGCGCTCGTGCTGCATCCCTGCCCGCACCACTCGGCGATCGCGCAGGTGGGCGCGGCGCACGCGGGGCACGGGGGCGCGCACCACGCGGCGGCGCAGGAGTCGCACGACGAGGGCGGCGCGCCCGCGCACGCCGGCGGCTGCAGCTGCGCCGTCGCCTGCGCGGGGACGGCGTTCGCGCTGGACGCGTCGCGGGCGGAGATCCGTGTCGCCGCACCCGTCGTCCGCGGCGGGGCGATCGAAGCCGCGCGGCCCGGCACCGCCCTCCCCGGGCGGGCGCACTTCGTCCTGCCGTATCCCACCGCACCGCCGGTCCTCCCCTCCTGACCGCGGGCATCCGCCCGCACCCGAATCCCAGATCCTAGATCCGTAAACCGGTCCGGTTCCGCGGGTCGGTCGTGCATGCAGCCCTGGATCGGCCTCACGCAGAGGCGCAGAGGCGCAGAGAGAGCGCACGGACGCTCGGGAGACGGACGATCCCATAGAGGGGAATCGATCGTGATCCGTTCAATCGGGAGGGCGATCCTCCTTTGCATGCTGGCCGCTCCCGCCGCCGCGCAGGAGACGGGGACCATCCGCGGGACCGTGGTGGCGGCGGGGACGGCGGAGCCGCTGGCGGGCGTCACCGTGCGCGTCGAGGGGACGCGCCGCGCCGCCACTGCGAATGCGGCCGGCAACTTCGCCATCACCCAGCTGTTGCCTGGAGGGTATGGGCTGCGGGTAGAGCGCCTCGGCTATCGGCCGGCGACGCTCGGCGTGACGGTGGAGCCGGGCCGCACGAGCGAGGTGCGCATCGAGCTGCAGGCCGGAGCGGTGGTGCTGCAGGGGGTGACCGCCATCGGCAGCACGGCGGAGCTCGTGGAGGTGCGCGAGCGGATGGCGCAGGTGCCCGGGAGCGTGCAGCTCGTCACGCCGAAGGAGATCCGCGCCACGCGCCAGGCCAACCTGGGCGACGTGCTGCGCTTCGTCCCCGGCGTGTACGCGGCGGCGCGCTTCGGGGCGGCGGACGAGACGCAGCTCTCCATCCGCGGCTCGGGGCTGCGCAACAACTTCCACCTGCGGGGGGTGAACCTGCTGGTGAACGGGATGCCGTACCGCAACGCCGACGGCTTCACCGACTTCGAGAGCCTGGAGCTGCTCACCACCGAAGACGTGCAGGTCTACAAGGGCGCCAACGCGCTCCGCTACGGCGGCTCCACCCTGGGCGGCGCCATCAACCTGGAGACGAAGACCGGCTACACGGCATCGCCCTTCAACGCCGTGGCCGAGGGGGGAAGCCAGGGCTTCTTCAAGGGGCAGGCGTCGAGCGGCGCGGTGCGGGGGCGCTTCAACTACTACGCGAGCTACGCGGCCACCCGCCTGGACGGCTTCCGCGCGCACGACGCGCAGCGCCGCGACCGCGTGAACCTGCACCTGGGCTACGCGCTCTCGCCGCGGGTGGACCTGCGCACCTTCTACCTCTTCGCCCACGTGCGCGAGGAGCTCCCCGGCTCCCTCACCGCGGCCGAGTTCGAGGCCGATCCCACCCTCGCCGTCCCCGGCAACGTGGCGAACCGCTGGGGGCGCGACTACGACCTGCACCACGCGGGGGTGCAGGTGCGCGCCCAGCTCGGGCGCGACAGCCGACTGGAGGTGGCGCCCTACTTCCAGTACCGCGACATCGTGCACCCCATCTTCCGGGTGATCGACCAGGTGAGCCGCGACTGGGGCGCCGAGCTGCGCTTCGAGAACACCACGCCGCTGGGCGGACGGGAGAACCGGCTCACGCTCGGGGTGCAGCCGACGTACGGGAACGTCGACGACAAGCAGTTCGTGAACGCCGGGGGAGACGAGGGCGCCCTGGCCAAGGACCAGCGCGACGTGGCGGGCGGCATCGCGGTCTACGCGGAAGATGCGCTCCGCCTCGCCCCGCGGCTCACGTCGGTGGTGGGGCTGCGCTACGCGCGCGACGTGCGCCGCGTGGCCGACCGCTTCCTCTCCGACGGCGACCAGGGCGGGCGGCGCCTGTTCGAGGCGTGGATGCCGCGCGTCGGCGTGCTGTACGAGCTCCCCTCCGTCGGCGGACAGCTCTTCGCCAACGCCAGCCGCACCTCGGAGCCGCCGCTGCTGCTGGAGCTGAACTCCCTCACCGTTCCCGGCTTCGTGGACGTCGGCGCGCAGGACGCCTGGCAATTCGAGGTGGGGACGCGCGGGCGGCGCGGCGGGGTGGAGTGGAACGTGGCCGCCTACGACGTGGAGCTGCGCGACGAGATCCTCAACCAGAACGTGCAGCCCTTCCCCGGCGCGCCCTTCACCGTCCCCACCTACCGCAACGCGGAGCGCACGCGGCACTACGGGGTGGAGACGGGGGTGGGGTACACTCTCCCCGGTGCGCTGCTCACGCGGGCGGGCGGCGGCGACCGGCTGGGGGCGCGGGTCGCGTACACCTTCGCGCGCTACCGCTTCGTGCGCGACGCCGGGTACGCGGGGAACGACATCCCCGGCGCGCCCTCGCACGTGGTGCAGGGCGAGCTGGTCTACCGCCACCCCGCCGGGCTCACGCTCAGGCCGAACGTGGAGTGGGTGCCGGCGGGCTACTTCGTCGACAGCGGCAACACCGCCAGGGACGACGGGTGGATGGTGTTCGGCGCGCGGGCGGAGCTGCTGATGCCGCGGCTGAAGAGCACCGCGTTCGTGGAGGCGCGCAACCTGGCCGACGTGCGCTACTCGCCCGCGGTGCAGGTGGACGACGCCGCCGGCCGCTTCTTCAACCCGGCGGACGGGCGCTCGCTCTACGCCGGCGTGCGGTGGCAGCCCTGACGCGGGGCTGGATCAGCGCGGCGCTCGCCGCGGCGCTGGTGCTCGCGTCGCCCATGGCGGCGCGGGCGCACGCGGGATTGGCGTCGTCCGCCCCCGCGGCGGGCGACACGGTGGCGGCGGCGCCGCGGCGGCTGCTGCTGCGCTTCACCGAGCCGGTGGAGGCGGCGCAGAGCGGCCTGGTGCTGCTCACCTGGGATGGGCGCGCGGTGACGCTCGTGCCCGGGCGCGACCCGGAAGACGTGGCGGCGCTCGAGGCATCGCTGCCGGCGCTGGAGCCGGGCGGCTACCGCGTCCAGTGGCGCACCCTCTCGGCGGATGGGCACCCGGTGGATGGAAGCTTCGTCTTCTACGTCGGGGGCTCCGGCGCGACGCTCGCCCCCGCGCCGGCCGAGCGGGCGATGGAGGAGCCGGTCTCGCCCGCCCTGCTGTCGCTGGCCGCCGTGCTGCGCGGGCTGGGCGTGGGCGCGCTGGCGGCGCTCTGCGGACTGCTGATCTTCGCCACGCGCGATCCGTCCACGGAGGATCGCACCGGCCGCCTCGCGCTGGCGCTGGCGTGCGCGGCGGCGCTCCTGCTGGCGGCGCACGCGCTGGCCTGGGCCGCGTACGCGCGCGGCACGCACGGCGGCGCGCCGCTGCGCCACCTGCTCCTGGAGACGGGGCCGGGGCACCTGGAGCTGGCGCGCGCCGCCCTCGCGCTCTTCGCCCTCTGGGCGCTCGCGCTGGCGCGGCGGCCGGGGCTGGCGCTCGGCTTCGCCGCCGCGGCCGTCGCGGCGAGCGGCTTCACCGGGCACGCGGCGGCCATCCACCCCGCCCTCTCGGCGCCCGCGAAGGCGATCCACGTCGCCGCCGTGGCGGTGTGGCTCGGCGGCCTCGCCGCGCTCTTCGCCACCTTGAAGCGTGACGACGACCCGCGCGGCCCTTCCCCCCTTCTCCCGGCGGTTCGGGAGAAGGGGCCGGGGGATGAGGGCCACGCGCTGGCGCTGCGCGTCTCCTCGCTCTCGCTCGCGGCGGTGGTCGCGCTGGCGGCGAGCGGCGTGCTCCAGGCGCTGCTCTTCGCGCCGCTCGGGCTGCTCGCGCGCTCGGCCTACGGCGCCGTGCTCCTGGCCAAGCTGGTGGGGATGGCGGTGCTGGTGGCGATCGGCGCACGCAACCGCTATCGCCTGGTCCCCCGCCTCCCCGAAGCCGGCGCGCGGGCCGCGCTGCGGCGCTCGGTCGGCTGGGAGCTGGCGGTGATGTCGCTCGTCCTGCTCGCGGCGGGGCTGCTGGCCTACCTTCCCGTCCCCCGGTCCGATCCCCCCACCCACACCACCCATGCGGAGACGAACTGAGATGAGACGCGCGTCCTGGCGGCTGCGCGCGGGGCTCTGCGCCCTGGCGGCCGCCCTCCTGCTCGGCGTGCCGGCGATGGCCTTCGCGCACGCGGTCGTCTTCCCGCGGCGCGCCGAGCCGGGGGCGTACGAGCGCTACCTGCTGCGCGTGCCCAACGAGCGCGGCGTGCCCACCATCCGGGTGGAGATCCGCTTTCCCGCGGGGCTGCGGGTGGTGTCGTTCGGCGACGTGCCGGGGTGGACGGTGGAGGTGAAGAAGGACGCCTCCGGCGCCGTCACCAGCGCGGTGTGGTGGGGCTCGGTGGGGCCGGAGCGCTTCGTGGAGTTCCCCTTCGTGGCGGTGAACCCGAAGGCAGGGGCGCGGCTCGTCTGGCCCGTGTCGCAGACCTACCAGGGCGGCGAGCGCATCGAATGGAACGGCCCCGCGGACTCGAAGACGCCGGCCTCGGCCACCGAGATCGGCGCGGCGGACGGTAGGGGCGGCAATGCGGGGACGTACCTCGGCGGCGCCGCGCTCGTCATCTCCCTGATCGCCCTGGGCCTCGCGCTGCGCCGCGGCACGCGCTGAGACGCAGCTCACCAGATCCGGGAAAAGATCGTCTCACGCAGAGACGCGGAGACACGGAGAGAGAGCCACGAGCCTCTCCGCGCGAGACGCCCTGGCACCTACGCCGGCTTCTCCTTCCGGCGGCGGTGCTTCACGACCTCGATCACCGCCGGGATCACGGAGATCAGGATGATGGCCACGATCACCACCATGAAGTTGTCCTTCACCGCCGGGAGGTTCCCGAAGAAATACCCGCCGAAGAGGAAGAGGGTGATCCAGACCAGCGACCCGCCGGCGCTGAAGGCGAGGAAGCGGCCGTACGGCATCTTCGACGCGCCCGCCACGAACGGCGCGTAGGTGCGCACGATGGGGAGGAAGCGCGCGAACACCACCGCGCGGCCGCCGTACTTCGCGTAGAAGGCCTCGGTGCGGTGCAGGTACTCGAGCTTCAGGATGCGCGCGTCCTCGCGGAAGACGCGCCGCCCCAGCCGGTACCCCACCCAGTAGTTCACGTTGTCGCCGCAGAACACGGCGAGCATCAGGCAGGGCCAGAGGTAGTACACGCTCAGCCCGCCCTGCGGGTCCGCCGCCAGCGCCCCCGCCGCGAAGAGCAGCGAGTCGCCGGGGAGGAAGGGCGTCACCACCAGGCCGGTCTCGGCGAAGAGGATCAGCGAGAGGATGCCGTACGCCCATGGCCCGTACTGGGTGGTGAGCTCGGCGAGGTGCTTGTCGAGATGGAGGATGACATCGATG
Source organism: Longimicrobiaceae bacterium (assembly GCA_045803205.1). Classification (GTDB taxonomy): domain Bacteria; phylum Gemmatimonadota; class Gemmatimonadetes; order Longimicrobiales; family Longimicrobiaceae; genus Longimicrobium. The sequence continues at coordinate 837 of JBJMPM010000212.1, read as the reverse complement.
AAGCTCTGCACCGCGCGTTCTTCCTTCCCCCGGCCGCGGGGCCGTCAACGGGTTCAGCGGCCGCGGAAGGAACCACCCCGCCGCGATGGATCACCGGCCGGAAGACTATCCCCTCCGCCACGCGTATTCAAGGGCGCCGCATGGCTTTGCGGCGCTCCGGCGCGTCGTTAGCTTCTAAAAGAACGTCTCACGCAGAGACGCGGAGGCGCAGAGAGAACCGCCGTGCCTCTCTGCGCCTCTGCGGCTCTGCGTGAGACGCTTTTCGCCAGGCTCGATTCACACGGGCAATCTGCGGGATCCGGTATGAGACCCGACTCCACCTCCGCCCTCTCCTCCGAGGAGAGCCTGCGGTACGCGCGGCACCTGATCCTGGACGGCGTGGGCCCCGAGGGGCAGCGCCGGCTCAAGGGGTCGCGCGTGCTGGTGGTGGGCGCGGGGGGATTGGGGTCGCCCGTGGCCCTCTACCTCGCCGCCGCGGGGGTGGGGACGCTCGGCATCGCCGACTTCGACGTGGTCGACGTGACCAACCTCCAGCGGCAGGTGATCCACGGCACGAGCGACGTCGGCCGGCCCAAGCTGGAGAGCGCGCGCGACCGCATCGGCGAGATCAACCCGCACGTGGTCGTGGAGCCGCACGCCGTCCGCCTCACCAGCGCCAACGCGCTCGAGATCGTGCGCGCGTACGACGTGGTGGTGGACGGCACCGACAACTTCCCCACCCGCTACCTGCTGAACGACGCCTGCGTGCTGGCCGGGAAGCCGAACGTCTACGGCTCCATCCTGCGCTGGGAGGGGCAGGCCTCGGTGTTCCGGGCCGGCCACGGTCCCTGCTACCGC
>JBJMPM010000205.1:0-3511 GCA_045803205.1 Longimicrobiaceae bacterium | reverse complement strand
ACCAGGCTGAATTTCGCTCGCACCCTGGCTGCGGATCTGGTATCAGCCGGGGCAGTTGCGCTCGGGTGAAACGAAGCCCGTCGCGCGCGACGGAATGGCGGCAGCACCTCAGGCGGTAGTCCGCGAAGGCGGACTTCGTGTGGTTGTTGCCGCGGTGCCGCGGTTTCAACCGCCCGACCCCCAGGCATCGAGATGCGACGAGGCCCGGCATGCACCGGGGCCTCGCCCTTCCCGCACTTCCGCGCTTCCGCACTTGCTACAGGCTCAGCCAGTAGTTGAACTTGATCAGCAGCACGTTGGTGCTGGGCGCCTCGCGGCCGTCGAACAGGCGGCCGAAGTCGCGGCCGAGGCGGAAGGCGCCGTTGGGCTCGAAGTTCTCGCGCCCCTGGCTCCACACCACGAACATCGTCGATCCCGGACGGTACTCCCAGCGCAGCACCAGGTTGGAGCGCAGCGCCTTGAAGTTGAAGTCCGGCTGGTCGAAGCTGAGCTCGGCCCTGCCGTCGCCGTCGCGGTCCACCGAGTAGGTGCCGTCCTCCAGCGAGAGCGCGTCGCCGAAGAAGGCGAAGCGGTCGTCGAAGTGCTTCGCGCGCGGGTCGGTGACCTCCTTCAGCCCGCCGTACTCGCCCGCCGCCACGAAGGGCTGCGCGTAGAAGTCCAGCGTGAGCCTGGGGGTGAAGGCGTAGCTCATGCGCGTGGTGATCGACACCGACTTCTGCCGGATGTCGGCGAACACGTAGTGCGGCTGGCCGGTGGAGTCGGCCGGCTGCGCCACGAAGATCCAGGGGTCGCGCCCGATGCTCAGGTTCGGCCCGGCCGAAAGGCGCATCCGCGCCCCCGCGCGCAGGGAGAGAGAGGTGCCCACGCTCCAGCTCTTCCCCACCGTGCTCCACTCGTTGTAGCCGTTCACGTACAGCTCGCCGTACACGCGCTTGCGGCTGTCGCTGTAGACGCCCGCGTTGTAGGTGGTGTACGCCGGCCCGGTGAAGGCGGGGCCGCCGCGCAGGATGTCGGCGCGCAGCGCCGGGAACTCGGTGTCGCTCCCCCACCACCCGCCCCAGTTGTTCTTCAGGTTCCACCCGCCGTTGACGTTCATCCCCGTGGTCAGGTGCTCGCCGCCGAAGTTCCAGCCGTTCCACAGGTTGAAGTTCGCGTTCCAGCTGCGGAAGGTCTTCCCCGGCTCGAAGTGGTTCCAGCCGACCCACAGCCCCTGCAGCAGCCAGTCGGTGCTGCGCATGAAGCCGATGTCGTTCATCTCCAGCCCCGGCGAGCGGGCGTGGCCGTACAGTCCGCCGCGCAGGTAGCCGCCGCCCGTCTTCTCCACCTGCACGTCGGCCACGAAGCCGGAGAGCGAGGTGCGGGTGGGGTCGTACCGCAGGTGGCCGGCGTCCGGCCGCTGGAAGTAGTGCCCCGGGCCGAGCTGGATGCGGGAGATGGCGTCGGTGCTCCCCGCCACGTAGCTCCCCAGCACCGCCGCCGTCGCCTCGTAGTTGTTCCTGCCGAAGCGGTGGCGCGCGTCGAGCCCCGCCGTCACCGCGTCGCGGGTGAGGATGGCCAGCCGCGGGTCGCCCTCGTCCAGGTCGCGGTGCATGGAGGTGACGATGCCGCCCACCGCGCTCCGCCCGCCGTTGAAGTCCTTGATGGCGCGCCCCACCAGGTAGTTGGTCAGCGGCTCCACCGTAGCGCTGCGCTCCACGCCCAGGGTGTCGACGTAGCGCGTCTCCTCGCGGTCGGTGAGCGCGTCGAGCAGGCCGATCGACCACCCGCTCGCCGTCTTCCCGCTCACCTTGGCGGCGCCCAGGATGGTGGTGTTCTCCGGCCGGTCGGCGAAGAGGTACGCCGGGTCGCCGGCCTGCGGCGCGCGCCCCAGCCGCCGCGAGTAGAAGGGCTGGTCGTTGCCGAAGCCGCCGCTGCGCACCCAGTAGGGGAAGTTCGCGCGGAAGCGGAAGATGTCGGCCCCCTCGGTGAAGAAGGGCCGCCGCTCGCTGAAGAAGGTCTCGAAGGCGGTGAGGTTCACCTGGCTGGGATCGGCCTCCACCTGCCCGAAGTCGGGGTTGATGGTGGCGGTGAGCGTCAGGTTGCTGGTGAGCCCGTACTTCACGTCGGCGCCCACGCCGCCCGCGCCCTGGTTGGTGGAGTAGAAGGGGTCGTTGGGGCGGTCGGGCGCGCGGGTGACGCGGGCCAGGGTGTAGGGGAGCACCTCCAGCCGCCGCGCCGGGCGCAGCCCGCTGATCCCGCCCAGCTCGCCGAACTGCGAGACGAAGCCGTTGCGGTCGCGCCGCACCGCCGACCAGTCGGCGGTCTCGCTGCGCCGCGCGATGTTGCGCGTGACCTGGAAGCCCCACGTCTGCCCGCCCTGCCCCGACGCCGCGCTGCTGAAGCGGAGCTGCGAGAGGGGGATGCGGAACTCCGCCACCCACCCCGCGCTGTCGATGCGGGTGGAGGACTCCCACACGGCGTCCCACCCCAGGTCTTCGTTGGTGTCGTCGGAGTGGAAGGCGTCCTGCTGCACCCCGGCGGGGTTCACCGAGAAGCGGAAGGCGGTGCGCCGGTCGTTGTAGCTGTCCAGCATCACGTGCACCCACTCGCTGGTCACCCCGCTCATGTCGCGCCGGCCGATCGGCGCCACCATCGAGTCCGGCGCCGGGTCGAAGGCGCGCACCGCCACCCACACCGCCGCGTTGTCGTAGACGACGCGGGCCTCGGTGCGGAGCGTGGCCGGCTGGCCGGGGTTGGGCGTGCGCTGCACGAAGTCGGAGACGGGCTGCGCCTGCGCCCACGCGGCGTCGTCGAGCACGCCGTCGAGCCTGGGCGCCGTGCCGGTGTAGCGCACCGCGCCGGCGACGCGGCGCGCCTCGGCGGCGGGCGGTGCGGTGCGGGCGGGCTGCTGCGCGAGCTGCGACTGGGCGCCGGCGCGCGGTGCGGCGACGAGGGAGAGCACGAGCGCCGGGAGGAGGAGAGTGGACCGCATGACGGTCTCCGTCGCTGGGAGGGTGGCGCCGAGAGGTTGCCTGCGCAGCTTGGATACGCGCCGCCGCCGCAGGGTTGGGGAGCGCCTCTCATCGAGTGGAAAGGATGTTAACTTTTTAGCAGCGGAGACACCCGTTAAGGGAAGGTTAAATTTTTAGCACACTCCTCCGTTCCTCTGTGCCTCCGTGAGAAACGCGGTTCCTACAGCGAATTGCTCGTGAGTCTGGAGTTGGTCGCGCGTCCGCAGCCGCGGCGCCCTCTCCCCTGCGCCTCAGAGCGCAATCCCCTCTCCCGTACCGGGAGAGGGAGGAGGACGCAGCATCATCCTCCCTGCACGCCATTACGCACACTCGCTTCTCGCGCGACCGGGTTCAGACGTGCGCAGACGCCTGGGAATTCTACCTCTCCCGGTACGGGAGAGGTGGCGAGCCTAAGTGGTCCCGCTCGCAAGTTCGGTGACGTATTGGTCATGCACAGAGAGCGAGAGGTTCCGGTTGATCGTTCGTCAGCTTCGCCATGAGGGCGGCCAGATCCGCTCGGG
>JBJMPM010000203.1:0-13347 GCA_045803205.1 Longimicrobiaceae bacterium | reverse complement strand
ACCAGGCTGAATTTCGCTCGCACCCTGGCTGCGGATCTGGTATCAGCCGGGGCAGTTGCGCTCGGGTGAAACGAAGCCCGTCGCGCGCGACGGAATGGCGGCAGCACCTCAGGCGGTAGTCCGCGAAGGCGGACTTCGTGTTCTTGTTGCAGCGGATTCATCCGCCCCGCCAGCCGAGGATGCGGAAGACGGGAGGGCGGTGTTACTCTCCCCGGCATGGCCGAGGCAAGACAGCACGTGGGGCGGCGCGCCCGCTCGCCGGCGGAGAAGCCGCCCACCTGGGGCGAGCGGCTGCGCGCCATGCGCAACCTCCCGCCCTTCCTGCGCATGGTGTGGGGCACGCACCGCGCGATGGTCGCCGGGATCTGCCTGCTGCGGCTGCTGCGCGCCTTCGTCCCGCTCGCCACGCTCTGGATCGGCAAGCTGATCATCGACGCGGTGGTGCTCGCCAACCGCACCGGCGAGCCCCACTGGCGGCGCATCGCCACCCTGCTGGCGGCCGAGCTCGCCATCGTCGCCGCGGGCGAGGCGGCCGCGCGCACCGGCTCGCTCCTCGAATCCCTCCTCGGCGACCTGTTCAGCAACCGCCTGAGCGTGCGGCTGATGGAGCACGCCGCCGAGCTCGACCTGCAGCACTTCGAGGATCCCGGCTTCTACGACCGGCTGGAGCGCGCCCGCCGCCAGACGGTGGGGCGCATCGCCCTGCTCAGCCAGCTCCTGGGGCTCGCGCAGGACGCCCTCACCCTGCTCACCCTCACCGGCACGCTGCTCGCCTTCTCGCCGCTGCTCTTCGGCCTGCTGGTGGTGGCGGTGATCCCCGGCTTCCTGGGAGAGACGCACTACGCCGCGCTGGGCTACTCGCTCCTCTACCAGTGGACGCCCGAGCGGCGCAAGCTCGACTACTACCGCTACGTTGCCGCCACCGACCGCACCGCCAAGGAGGTGAAGCTCTTCGGCCTCTCCGGCTGGCTGATCGAGCAGTACCGCGAGCTGGCCGACCGCTTCTACGAGGCCAACCGGCACCTGGCCATCCGCCGCAACCTGGCCAGCACCGCGCTCTCGCTGGTCTCCACCCTGGGCTACTACGCGGCGTACGCGGCCATCGTCGTGCGCACCGTGCAGCGGCGCATCACCGTGGGCGACCTGACGCTGCTGGCGGGGAGCTTCTCGCGCTCGCGCGACGTGATCCAGCGCATGCTCCTCTCCTTCAGCGAGCTGTACGAGCAGGCCCTGTATCTCGACGACCTCTTCATCTTCCTGCGCATGCGGCCGGAGATCGCCCGGCCGGCGCACCCGGCGCCCTTCCCCCGCCCCATCCGCCAGGGGTTCGAGTTCCGCGACGTCTGGTTCCGCTACCCCGAGGCCTCCGCCCCCGCCGCCGACGCCTTCGCGGAGGAGGGCGCGTCCGCCCCGGCCGGCGCCGGCGCCGACCTCCCCGACGACGACCCGCGCTGGGTGCTGCGCGGCGTCAGCTTCCGCGTGGCGCCGGGGGAGCGGGTGGCGCTGGTGGGGGAGAACGGCGCCGGGAAGACCACGCTCACCAAGCTCTTCACCCGCCTCTACGACCCCACGCGAGGCGAGGTGCTGCTCGACGGGCTGCCGCTCTCCGCCTACGACCCGGCGGAGCTGCACGACCAGTCCGGCGTCATCTTCCAGGACTTCGTGCGCTACGACATGGTGGCCGAGGAGAACATCGCCGTGGGCCGCATCGCCGCGCTGGCCTCGGATACGGGGGCGGTGCGCGCGGGGATCGAGGAGGCGGCGCGGCGGTCGCTGGCGGCAGGGGTGATCGAGGCGCTGCCGCAGCGCTACCAGACGATGCTGGGGCGGCGCTTCGAGGGGGGCGTGGACCTCTCCGGCGGGCAGTGGCAGAAGGTGGCGCTCGGCCGCGCCTACATGCGCGACGCGCAGCTCCTGATCCTCGACGAGCCCACCGCCGCGCTCGACGCCCGCGCCGAGTACGAGGTCTTCCGCCGCTTCACCGAGCTCACGGAGGGGAAGATGGCCATCCTCATCTCCCACCGCTTCTCCACCGTGCGCATGGCCGACCGCATCCTGGTGCTGGAGCACGGCCGCGTGGTGGAGCAGGGCACGCACGAGGAGCTGGTGGCCCTCGGCGGCCGCTACGCCGAGCTCTTTTCGCTGCAGGCGGCGGGGTACCGGTAGGGCCTCGAAATCACCACCTCCGCAACTTCTTTCGCCCCAACGACCCCCAACCCGCGCTGGCGCAAAGAGATAGCGCCGAATTGTGTCTTGCGCGGCACTGCGCTTCCGAACGGTATTGACGGGTCCACACAACGGGGGAAACAGCGGCTCCCGTTGACAAACCCAACCGTTAGGATTTAAATTCCCATGCCTGTCGTGCTGAGGGTCGGCGGGTTTTCGTTCGGCATCTTCAGGGGTGACCACGAGCCGCCACACGTGCATGTCCGGTACTCGGGAGGGCGGCTTGTCATCGAGATCGAATCCGAGCGTATCAGGGGCGTCGCAGGTATGAACGCATCTGACATCGCACACGCGCGGCGACTGGTCCGAACCTATCGTGACGACCTCCTTGCCGCCTGGGCAGAACGCCTCAAGAAGGAAACGTGACATGGACGCTGAAGATTTCACCGACGACGAATTTCTGGACGATCTCGACGACGAATTCCTGGCTGAGGTCGAGGCCGCCCGCGCGCGGACGGAGCTACAGGATCGGGTCGAGCCACGCGCGGTCAAAGCGTGGTATGATGCCGATCGGAACCTCGTGATGTTCGAGATCAGGAACGGCTGCGTTTTTGGGTTTCCGCCCCCCGAGAATCCATATTGGGGACTGAAGGGAGCGACTCCCGCGCAGCTCGGTGAAGTCGAGCCAGTAGAGAACGGCTACGGGCTTCATTGGGAAGAGCTTGATGCAGATCTCTCCATCCAGGGCTTGATGTTCGATCTGCTGAACATCAAGGCATGGTACGCCCGATGGCTCGGCGGCGCGAAGAGCGAGGCGAAAGCCGCGGCGGCGCGTGAGAACGGGAAGAAGGGCGGGCGTCCGCGGAAGAATGCGGCGGGGCCGAAGCGCGCTCCCCGTCGCAAGACGGCGCAGGCGGGGGACTGACCATGGAATGGATCGTGTTCCTGCTGATCGGCCTCGGCGCCGGGGTGCTCTCCGGGCTGTTCGGCATCGGCGGGGGCGTGGTGATCGTGCCGGCGCTGATCTTCATCGCGAAGATGCAGCCGCAGAGCGCCACGGGCACCTCGCTCGCCGCGCTCCTCCTCCCCGTCGGCGCGCTGGGGGCGTGGGAGTACTACCGCCACGGCAACCTGAACGTCGGCGCCGGGCTGCTGGTGGCGCTCGGCCTCTTCGTCGGCGCGGGGGTGGGGGCGAAGCTCTCGCTCGAGATCTCGCCCGTCACGCTCCGCCGCGCCTTCGCGGTGTTCCTGGCGCTCATCGCCATCCGTGTTTGGTTCGACTGACGAGCCGCGCCTCTTTCGTGCCTCTGCGTCTCCGCGTGAGACGAATCCGTTGACCTTTCCCGGCGCGGGGTCTATCCTCGCGCGTCATGCAGACCGGAAAGCGCGCGGATCCCGTACGCTGGCGGCTGATCGACACGCCGCCCGCGCCCGGTGCCTGGAACATGGCCGTCGACGAGGCGCTCGCCGCTTCCGTGGCCGGCGGCGGCACACCCGTGCTGCGCTTCTACCGCTGGGAGCCGGCGTGCCTCTCCCTGGGCCGCAACCAGCCCGCGCGCGGCCGCTACGACCTTTGCGCACTCGCCGCTGCGGGGATCGACGTGGTGCGCCGCCCCACCGGCGGCCGCGCCGTGCTCCACCGCCGCGAGCTCACCTACTCCGTCGCCGCGCCGGCCGCCCTCCTCGGGCCGCCGCGCCACGCCTACGCCGCCATCAACCGCGCGCTGGTCGCCGGCCTCCGCCGGCTGGGCGCCACCGCCTCGGTGCAGCCCTCCACCGGCGCGCGCGCGCCCATCCCCTCCCTCGCCCCCTGCTTCGCCGAGCCGGTGGAGGGCGAGGTGGTGGCCGCAGGTCGCAAGCTGGTCGGCAGCGCGCAGCGCGTGCTGGGGAGCGTGCTCCTGCAGCACGGCTCGCTCCCGCTGCACGACGACCAGTCCGCCGTCGCCGCGCTCCTCGCCGAGCCCGACCTGTCCGCGGCGGAGGCGCCGCCCGCGACGCTCGCCGGCGTGCTGGGCCGCGAGCCCGGGTGGGAGGAGCTGACCGCCGCGCTCGCCGCCGGGTGGGAGGAGGCGCTCGGTGCCGTCCTGGTCTCCGATGCGCTGACCGACACGGAGATCGATGCCGCGCGCGGGGCGGAGGAGCGGTACGCGGGACCGGCATGGACTTGGCATCAGTAGGCTCCGCTTGCACGAGGGCGGTGCGCCGCGCCGCCGGACCACCGGGGATGGGGAGACGGGGATGTCCGCACCGAGAGCGCTGAAGGCGGGGTGGATGGGGGCGGCCGCGCTGGTCCTGGCCGCGTGCGGGGGCGGGGGCGGTGACGCGGGGGGCGGACAGGGAGGCGCCGCGCGCGGCGGCCCGCCGCAGACCGGCGGGATGGCGGTCGCCGCCGTCACCAGCGACTTCCAGGCCTTCAACCCGGTGGTGAACACCCACGCCACCACCGACGACGTGATCCGCTTCATGCTGTTCACGCCGCTCATCCAGTACGACGCGAAGCTCACCGCCGTCCCCTGGCTCGCGCAGAGCTGGGAGCTCTCCGACAGCGCGGTGGTGTTCAAGCTGCGCAACGACGTGAAGTGGCACGACGGCCAGCCGGTGACCGCCGAGGACGTGAAGTTCACCTTCGACCTGGCCAAGGACAGCACCACCGCCTCGCTGCTGGGCTCCGCCTACCTGGGGCTGGTGAAGAGCGCCACGGTGGTGGACCGCTACACCATCCGCTTCGACTTCGCCGCCCCGCACGCGCAGGCGCTCGACGACTTCTGGTGGGCGCCGCTGCCCAGGCACCTGCTCAAGGACGTGCCCCCCGCGCAGCTCGGGCAGGCGCCGTACAACCGCCAGCCGGTGGGGAGCGGGCCCTTCAGGTTCGTGGAGTGGAAGGCCAACCAGACGCTGACCCTGGGCGCCAACCCCGACTTCCCGGCGGCGCTCGGCGGACGGCCGCGGCTGGACCGGGTGATCTTCCGCATCATCCCCGAGCCCACCACCATGGTCACCGAGCTGGCCAACGGCACCACCGACGTGATCGGGTGGACACTGCAGCCCGACCAGGCGGCGCAGGTGCAGCAGACGCAGGGGCTCACCCTCAAGCACTTCCCCTCGCGCGAGTTCACCTACGTGGCGTGGAACGGCACCCGCCCGCCCTTCGACGACGCGGCCGTGCGCCGGGCGATGGGGATGGCGATCGACCGCGCCAGCATCATCCAGGGGCTGATGCACGGCTTCGCCGTTCCCGCCACCGGGATGATCCCCGCCTGGAGCCCCATGTCGAGCGAGGTGGCCGCGCTCCCCTTCGACCCCGCCCGGGCGAAGCAGGAGCTGGCGCAGGCGGGGTGGCGCGACACCAACGGCGACGGGATCGTGGAGAAGAACGGCCGGCCGCTGCGCTTCGTGCTCACGGTGAACACCGCCAACCGCACGCACCAGGACATGGCGCAGGTGCTCCAGCAGGAGCTCAAGGCGATCGGCGCGCAGGTCGACGTGCAGGCGCAGGAGTTCCAGACCATGCTGCGCCGCTACAAGGCGCGCGACTACGACGCGGTGATCGCCAACTGGTCGCTCGACACCTTCAAGGTCGACCCGACGCCGCTCTTCTCCTGCGCGCAGTCGCGCATGGCCAACTCCAGCAACCGCACCGGCTACTGCAACCCGCAGGCGGACCGGCTGATGGAGCAGGGGCTGCGCGAGGCCGACGCCGCGAAGGCGAAGCAGCTCTGGCAGCAGTACTCCCAGCTCCTGCAGCAGGACCAGCCGGTGACCTTCCTCTTCTGGAGCGAGGACATGGCCGGCGTGGGGCCGCGGCTGCAGGGGGTGGAGATGGACGCCCGCAGCAAGCTGGCGAACGTCCGCGACTGGTGGATCCCCGCCGACCGGCGGCGCTAGGGCCCGGAACTCCCGAGGAGGGCGGCCACTGGCACGTCGGGGCCCCGCGCCGCGCGGGGCCGCCCGCCTTTCGGGGCGGGCGCACCGGATGCGGGAAGGACCGACCGACGACGGATGCGAGACGGCTCGCGGGGCGCTGGCGCTGGCGCTCCTACCCCGACGCCCGCGGCGACTGGGTGGGCGCGTCGCGCTGGTTCCTGGACCCGCGGCTGCGCCGCCCGGGGAGCTGACGGCGCGCCACCCCTCACCCGCACCCCCACCGCCATGCGCACGCCCACTCGACCCCTCGCCGGCATCCTCATCGCCGCCCTTCCCGCGTTCCTGGTCCTCGCTGCCGCCTGCGGCGACCGCCGCGCGCCCGAGCGGCGCGCGACGCGCGACACCTCGGCCACCCCCGAGCCGGGCGGCACCGCGGTGATCGTGGAGCTCGGCGACATGGCGTCGCCCTCGCCGCTCACGGCGGCCGCCACGCTCGACGGCGACCTGTACGACGTGATGAACCTGGGGCTCACCCGCGGCGCCTGGCGCGACGGCCGGCTGGTTTCGCTCACCTCCACCGACAGCCCCATGGCGCTGGCGTACCACTGGGAGTACGTGGGCGCCGACTCGTCGGCGCTGCGCTACCGGATGCGCAGGGGGCTGCGCTGGAGCGACGGGCAGCCGATCGACGCGCGCGACGTGGTGTTCACCTACGCCATGCTCGCCGACACGCAGCTCGCCTCGCCCCGGCAGGCCGACGTGGCGCAGATCGACTCGGTGCGGGCGGAGAACGACAGCACCGTGGTGTTCTACTTCAGGCGCCGCTACGCGGAGATGCTGCAGGCGTCGGGGATCCCCATCGTTCCCCGCCACGTGTACGAGCCGGTGGGGGCGAAGGGGATCCGCGAGCACGTCTCCCTCACCGACCCCGCGGGGCACCTGGTGGTGAGCGGGCCCTTCATGATCGGCGCGTGGAAGCGCGGCGAGAGCATCACCCTGGTCCCCAACCCCAACTTCAAGCCGCGGCCGCACCTGGAGCGGGTGGTGATCCGGATCGTTCCCGAGGGCACCACCCGCGTGGTGGAGCTGCGCAACGGCACCGGCGACTTCGTGCGCGGCATCGCCTTCGACCAGGTGCCGCGGCTGCTGACCCCCGGATCGGGGATCCGCGTGGAGCGCGAGCACAAGCGCTACTGGGAGTACATCGCCTACCTGCCGTCGGCGCACCCGGCCTTCGCCGACCCCCAGGTGCGGCGCGCGCTGGGGATGGCGATCGACGTTCCCGGCATCATCCGGGCGCTCCGGATGGAGGATTTCGTCCAGCCCGCGGCGGGGCCGTACTCCCCCATCTTCCGCGACCTTTACGACCCCGGCCGGATGAAGCCGCTCCCCTACGACACCGCGGGGGCGAAGCGCATCCTCGAGGCGCAGGGGTGGCGCGACACCGACGGCGACAGCATCCGGGAGAAGGACGGGCGGCCGCTCCGCTTCACCCTGCTCACCAACAGCGGCAACCCGCGCCGGGCCGACGTGACGCAGATCGTGCAGCGGCAGTGGCGGCGCGTGGGCGCCGACGTGCGGCTGCAGCAGGTGGAGACCAACGTCTTCATCGGCACCATCACCGGGCGGAGGTACCAGGCGGCGCTGGGGAGCTGGCAGGTGCCGCTCTCGGCCGACATCACCCCCATGTGGGCGGCCGACAGCCCCTTCAACATCACCGCCTACGACGGGCAGGAGGCGTGGGGGCTGATGCAGCAGGCGCTGGCGCAGCCCACGGCCGCGCGGGCCGACCCGCTCTGGCGGGCGGCGGCGGAGCGAATCGTGCAGGACCAGCCCTACACCTGGCTCTACTACTACGATCAGGTCACCCTGGTGCGCGACCGGCTGCGCGGGGTGCGGGTGGACAGCTACGGCGCCTACCAGAACCTCTGGGAGTGGTGGATCCCCCGTGCGCAGCAGGGCGGCACGGGGAGTGCTGGGGGAGCCTCGCCCCCCGCGCCGGGGGCGCGCGACACGTCGACCGGGAACGCCAAGGGATGATCGGCTACCTCATTCGCCGCGTGCTGGGGGCGATCCCGCTGCTGCTGGGGATCCTCACCATCATCTTCTTCATCATCCACCTGGCGCCGGGCGACCCCATGGCGCGGTTCACGAACCCCAACGTGAGCCCGCGGGTGATCGAGCAGATGCGCCACAACCTGGGGCTCGACCAGCCGCTGCACATCCAGTACGTGAAGTGGCTGTGGAGCTTCATCCGCGGCGACTTCGGCTACTCCTTCGGGCTGCAGCAGCCGATCGGCCAGGTGCTCCCGGGGATCCTCTGGAACACGCTGCAGCTCACCCTGGTGTCGCTGGTGATGATCTTCGTGGTGGGGATGCTGGTGGGGATCGTGCAGGCGGTGCGGCAGTACTCGCTGGCCGACAACGTGCTCAGCTTCGTGGCGCTCTTCTTCTATTCCATGCCGTCGTTCTGGTTCGCCCTGATGCTGATCCTGATCTTCTCGCTCAAGGCCAACCAGCTCCTGGCCGCGCACCCGGGCTGGGGGTGGCTGAGCTGGTTCCAGTTCCCCGCCAGCGGGATGACCAGCGTGGGCTACGAGTACCTGGGCGCCGGCGGGAAGTTCGCCGACCGCTTCAAGCACATCTTCCTCCCCGCGGTGGCGCTGGGGATCGGCAACGCCGCCGGCGTCGCGCGCTACATGCGCGGGTCGATGCTGGAGGTGATCCACCAGGACTTCATCCGCACCGCCCGGGCGAAGGGGCTCTCGGAGCGGACGGTGGTCTTCAAGCACGCGCTCAGGAACGCGCTGATCCCCATCATCACCCTGCTGGGGCTCTACCTCCCCTTCCTCTTCTCCGGCGCGGTGCTGGTGGAGACGATCTTCGGCTGGCCGGGGATGGGGCGCGCCATCGTCGACGCCATCCTGCAGCGCGACTACCCGATGGTGATGGCCACCAGCTTCGTGATCGCGGCCATGGTGGTGGCGGGGAACCTGATCTCCGACGTCCTCTACGCGGTGGTGGACCCCCGCATCCGCACGGAGTAGCCCGAGATGCCGGCCACCGTGACCCCCGAGCAGCTCCCCCCGGAGCCGATCACCCAGCCCGCCGACGAGCCGCCCGCGGGCGTCCCCGGGCGGCGCCCCGCGACCGGCACCGAGGTGATGCTCTCCATCGTCCCCGGGCTGGGGCACCTGGTGCGCGGCGAGTGGGTGCCGGGGATGCTCCTCCTGCTGGGGTGGGGGTTCACCCTCTCGCTCGCCTTCCTCTCCCGCGCGCGGATCGGCGCGGTCTTCACCGCGCGCCGGCTCCCGGTGGACGCGCTGGTGGCGGTGGTCACCCTGGTGCTCACCGCGCTGCTGCTCTGGGCGTGGGCCTTCCGCGACCTCGCGACGAAGTCGCGCCGGCCGCGGCGGCTGCACGGCGACTCGCAGTGGTCCATCGCGGCGCGGCACTTCCGCAAGAACCGGCTGGCCATCGCCGGGCTGGCGGTGATGCTCCTGCTCTACCTGGTCACGCTGGTGACGCCGCTGATCGCGCCGTACGACCCGGCCGAGCAGGGGAACATCATCCTCTCGCGCTACCTGGCGCCCTCGCTCGAGCACCTGATGGGCACCGACAAGTTCGGGCGCGACATCTTCAGCCGGGTGCTGTACGGGGCGCGCATCTCGCTCTCCATCGGCTTCATCGCGGTGGGGATCAGCATCACCCTGGGCACGCTGATCGGGGCGCTGGCGGGGTACTTCGGCGGGATCGTCGACGGCATCCTGATGCGCTTCACCGACATGATGCTCTCCTTCCCGCGCCTGGTGCTGCTGATCGTGGTGATCGCGCTCTTCGAGCCCAGCATCTACATCGTGGTGATCGTGCTGGGGCTCACCGGGTGGATGGGCACCGCGCGGCTGGTGCGCGGCGAGGTGCTGTCATTGCGAGAACGCGAGTTCGTGCAGGCGGCGCGCGCGCTGGGGATGGGCGACTGGCGGATCATCTTCCGGCACGTGATCCCCAACACCATGGCGCCGGTGATCGTCTCGGCCACGCTGGGGATCGGGCAGACGATCCTGACCGAGGCGTCGCTCTCCTTCCTGGGCCTCGGGGTGCAGCCGCCCACGCCGAGCTGGGGGAACATGGTGGCCGACGGCCGCGACGCGCTGATCAACGCCTGGTGGATCGCGACCTTCCCCGGCATCGCCATCGTGGTCACGGTGGTCGCCTTCAACCTGCTGGGCGACGGCCTGCGCGACGCACTCGACCCGCGGCTGAGGACCTGAGCATGACCACCGAGACGCTGGCCCCCGCAGTCTCGACGGAACGGATCTCCTTCGAGGACTTTCTGAGGGCCTATGACGGCATGCACGCGGAGTGGGTGGACGGGAGCGTGGTCCCCATGAGTCCCGTCTCGGACCGACACCAGGACATCGTCGACTTTCTCGCCGCCCTCCTGCGCCACCTCGTGGAGGCGACGGACGCCGGGATCATCCGCACCTCTCAGATCGCCATGCACCTGGAGCGGTCGGCACGCGTTCCCGACATCCTCTTCCTCTCGGCCGAGCATCTCGACCGGCGCAAGGAGACCTTCGTGGAGGGAGCGGCTGACCTGGTGATCGAGGTCACGAGCCCCGAGAGCCGTGGCCGCGATCGCGGCGAGAAGTTCTACGAGTATGAGCAGGGTGGGGTGGCCGAATACTGGCTGATCGACCCGGCCCGGAAGAGCGTGGACCTCTTCCGGCGGGATGAGCACGGCTACTACGAGGCGGTCTCCACCCCCACCGATACGCGGCTTGAAAGCGCAGTGCTTCGAGGCTTCTGGATTGATCCCGTCTGGTTGTGGAGCGATCCGATCCCGAAGCTGGACTACGTTCTGAAGGAATGGGGGCTGCGTTGACGGAGAGCGGCGTGGCGGCGAGGAAGGCGGCGCCGGCGGGCGCGGGGCCGATCCTGCAGGTGGAGAACCTGCGGACCTGGTTCAAGACCGACAACGGCGTGGCGCGCGCGGTCGACGGGGTGAGCTTCCACGTGAACCCGGGCGAGACGCTGGGGATCGTGGGCGAGAGCGGGAGCGGCAAGTCCGTGACCTCGCTCTCGGTGATGCGGCTGATCCCCACGCCCCCGGGCGAGATCCGCGAGGGGTCGCGCATCCTCTTCCGCGGCGAGAACGGGGAGATGGAGGACCTGGCGAAGGTGAGCGAGAAGCGGATGCGGCAGATCCGAGGCAACGACATCGCCATGATCTTCCAGGAGCCGATGACCTCGCTCAACCCGGTGTTCAAGGTGGGCGACCAGATCGTGGAGTCGCTCCGCCTGCACCAGGGGCTGGGGAAGAAGGCCGCGCGCGACCGGGCCATCGAGATGCTGCAGCTGGTCGGCATCCCCATCCCCCACCAGCGGGTGGACGAGTACCCGCACCAGCTCTCGGGCGGGATGCGGCAGCGGGTGATGATCGCCATGGCGCTCGCCTGCAACCCCAAGCTGCTGATCGCCGACGAGCCCACCACCGCGCTCGACGTGACCATCCAGGCGCAGATCCTGGAGCTGCTCAACCGGCTCCAGGAGGAGCTGGGGATGTCGATCATCCTGATCACCCACGACCTGGGGGTGGTGGCCGAGACCTGCGACCGGGTGATCGTGATGTACGCGGGGCAGGTGTTCGAGGAGGGCCCGGTCGACGACGTCTTCCACGATCCCCAGAACCCCTACACCGAGGGGCTGCTCCGCTCCATGCCGCGGCTGGGCGAGGAGGTGGAGCGGCTGGCGGTGATCCCTGGGGTGGTGCCCTCGCCGCTCGCCTGGCCCGCGGGGTGCCGCTTCGCCGACCGCTGCCCCTACGCCTGGGAGAAGACGGAGAAGGAGCCGCCGCCGCTCTTCGAGATCGGCCCGGGGCGCAAGAACAAGTGCTGGCTGGTGAAGTATCCGGAGCGCCGCGAGGAGGTGCGCCGGCAGGGCGGCGGCTTCACCCCCGCGGGCGCCGTGGCCGCGGCGGACCCGGGTGACCCGGCCGACAGGGTCGGCGGCGACGCGGAGGTGCTGCCGTGAGCACGCCCGAAGGACGCACGCCGGCCGGCGGCCGCGGCGCCGGCGACGGGAGCCGGGGGCCCGGCGGCGAGCCGCCCGTGGGGCGCCCCGCCGCCGAGGGGCTGGTGGGCGAGGGGGTGACGCATCCCCCCGTGGCCGAGCCGTTCACCCGCGAGGGGCCGGGGATCGACCGCATCCCCGAGCGGCCGGAGCGGCGCGAGCTGCCGCCGGCCAAGGGCGACAGCGACCTGCGCGGCGAGACCCCGGACGAGATGGAGCCGCCGGAAGACGCGCTGCTGGTGGTGCGGCGGCTCAAGAAGTACTTCCCCATCCACAAGGGGCTCTTCAACCGCCACGTGGGCGACGTGAAGGCGGTCGACGGCGTCTCCTTCTTCGTCCGCCGCGGCGAGACGCTGGGGATGGTGGGGGAGAGCGGGTGCGGCAAGAGCACCACGGGGCGCACCCTGCTCAAGCTGATCGAGCCGACCGAGGGCGCGGCCTTCTTCGCGGGGAAGAACATCTTCGAGATGGACAAGGGCGAGCTGCGGCGGATGCGGCGCAAGGCGCAGATCGTCTTCCAGGACCCGTTCAGCTCGCTCAACCCGCGGATGACGGTGGGCGACATGATCCGCGAGGTGCTGGCGATCCACAACCTGGCGAAGGGGCAGAAGGCGCAGGACCGGGTGGCCGAGCTGCTGCGCGTGGTGGGGCTCAGGCCGGAGCACGCGGTGCGCTACCCGCACGAGTTCTCGGGCGGGCAGCGGCAGCGGCTGGGGATCGCGCGGGCGCTGGCGGTGGAGCCGGAGCTGATCGTCTGCGACGAGCCGGTCTCGGCGCTCGACGTGTCGGTGCAGGCGCAGGTCCTGAACCTGCTGCAGGACCTGCAGGCGGAGTTTGGGCTCTCGTATATCTTCATCTCGCACGACCTCGCGGTGGTGAAATACATCTCCGACCAGGTCATGGTGATGAACGAAGGCGAGATCGTGGAAATTGCGAGCTCCGACGAGATCTACCGGCATCCGCGCGAGGCCTACACCAAGCGCCTGCTCGCATCGATTCCGAAGGGCTGGCAGGGCGAGCAGATCGGCGCGCTGCCGAGCTTCGCGGACGGCGTGCGCGCGTAAGTCGCATGGCCGCGCCGGGCGCGCAGCGTGCGATTGCGCGGTATCGCGATCACGCGAGCACGTACGATGCATCGGCGTTGCGCACGCTGCCGCTGCGCTATCGAACGCTGTGGAATCTCGCGCTTCGGCAAGGCGATGCCGTGCTCGACGTCGGGTGCGGAACCGGGCCTTCCTTCGCGCT
>JBJMPM010000200.1:0-43626 GCA_045803205.1 Longimicrobiaceae bacterium | reverse complement strand
GCGCGCGCCGCGCATCTCCCTGGCCTGGGTGCCGCCGGGGTGCGGGCCGCACGCGATGGTCTTCGAGCGCGCGCTGGACGCGGACCCGCGCGGGCTGGCGCGCGTGGCGCCGGCGGTGGAGCGGCCGGGGATCCACCTGGGTGCCTGTCGCGGCGACGACGGAGCGCTCTGCATCTGGGGGACCTCGCGCTCGGTCCCGCAGCTGGCCATCGTGGTGGAGGTGGTGGAGCCCGGCCTGCTGGTGCTCAAGCAGCGCCGCGGCGACGAGCACGACAAGTTCGGCACCATCGCGGTGCTCGCCGGCGACCGGGTGCAGGTGGTGGACGAGGGGGGCGCCAGCCTTCCCGACTGCCCCGGGCTGCTCGCGCAGATGCTGGGCTTCGGCACCCCCGCGCCGGCCGACGGCTCCGTGAACGTGCTGATCCAGCTCGCCGTCTCCATGCGCGCGCACGGGCGCGGCGGGTCGCTGCTGGTGGTGCCGGCGGACTCGGACGAATGGCGCGCCTCCGCGGCGCAGCCCATCCCCTACCTGGTGCAGCCCTACGCGGGGCTGGCGGAGCTGCTCGGCGCCGCGGACGAGGAGCAGGCGCGGCCCGCCTGGCGCGAGGCGCTGCACCGCGCGGTGGAGGCGGTGGCGGGGCTCACCGCGGTGGACGGCGCCACGGTGCTGAACACGCGCGACGAGCTGCTCGCCTTCGGGGTGAAGCTGGCGCGCCGGCGCGGGAGCGAGCGGGTGGAGCGCGTGGCCGTGACCGCGCCGGTGGTGGGGAACGCGCCCGAGGTGGTCGACCCGTCGCAGCTCGGCGGCACGCGCCACCTCTCCGCCGCGCAGTTCGTGCACGACCAGCGCGACGCGCTCGCCCTGGTCGCCTCGCAGGACGGGCGCTTCACCGTGTTCGCCTGGTCGCCCTGTGAGGGGATGGTGCACGCGCACCGGGTGGAGACGCTGCTGATGTAACTGCACGCATACCAGGTCCGGCAAAAGAATTCTCTCACAGAGGTCACAGAGGTCACAGGGGAACGGCGCTGTTCCTCCGTGACCTCTGTGGCCTCTGTGAGAGATCAAGCGGTATCAGGCGAGCGGCTGGTCCGGCCAGGTCTCGGTGATCTGGGTCCTGCCGCGCTGGTCGACGTAGTCGACCTTCAGGGTGGGGCCGTCGAAGGTCAGCAGCGCGAAGCCGTTCATCGCCCGGCCCGGCTTGTCCTGGTGCGGGACGTTCCACCGGTGCACCAGGCGCGGGCCGATCTCCGGGTGCAGGTCGCCGTCGTTCACCATCCGGATGCGCTTGCCGCCGTGGCCGATCGTCCGCGCGAAGTAGTTCCCCCACTCGATCTCGCGGGCGTAGAGCAGGCAGCGGTGCTCGTGGCCCCAGAACCAGGCGAAGATCCTCCCGGTCTCCACCACCGGCTGCAGGGTGGTGGGGAGCTTGTGGCCGTTCTTGAAGGGACGCGTGTCGACCACCGAGAACATCTGGTGGTGGGTGAGCAGGATGTTGTTGCCGGGCCCGTTGGAGAGCTGGTGCAGCAGCCACGGCACCTGGCTGGGCTCCAGGTCGTGGTCGCGGTAGGAGGTGTCGAGCGCGATCAGCTTCCAGTGCTCGTTGCGCAGGCAGAAGAAGCTGGCCGGCTGCCCCCAGGCGGGGAGCACCACCTGGAAGTATCCCACCCCGCCGGCGTGCATCTCGTGGTTGCCGTTCATCGCCCAGAACTTCGGGCCGTCGCCCACCTCCTCCTTCCAGATGTCCAGGAACCGCTTCGTGGCGCGCGTGCGCGTGCCGGAGGGGTAGATGTCGCCCAGGTGAATGATGTGGTCGGGCCGGGCCGCGGCGATCGCCCGGGCCACCTCGCGTGCGCGCGGCTTGGCCGTCCCCCAGTCGCCCACCAGCACCACCCTGCACCGCTCCGGCAGGGCGTGCACGAAGTCGCCGTTCGAGCCCGGCGGAACGAAGTCCACCTGGTTGCGGGTGCGGAGCCCCAGGATCTCGGCGAGCAGCCGCCCCAGCGACTTGCCTTCGGGCTGGTCCAGGTGCTCGTCCATGGCCGCCTGCACCAGCGAGATCACGGGATCGTGCGACACGTAGTCGTCTTCGCCCTCGATCTCGTCCTCTTCCTCCGCCAGGCCGGCCGGAGAGGTGGCCCAGTCGTGCGCCCGCCTCAGCTCGCGCGCGAGCAGCGAGGCGACCTCGGGCGTGACCTCTTCCAGCCCCTCCACGGGAGTGCCCTCGCCACGCTGGTGGAACTGCTCGGCCGCGGCGTGGACGGTGTTCAGGACGGTGCTGCGGGTGCTGGCGGCGGGATTCATGGCTGGCTCCAGGGGAGAGGTGGAGTTGGGAGGATAAGGTACGTGCTTCCGATGCCTCGCGAACAGCATTTCACGCAGAGGCGGGGAGGAAACCGGAGAGGCGCGGCAACTCCGTGCGGCGGCGAGGGTTGACGCCGCGGGTGACGGCGCGGTGCGGCCGAGGTGCCACTTTGCGCTGGGATCGGGACGGACGAATGGCGAGGGAGGACACGATGATCGGAGCGTCGCACCACCGGCGGATCCTGCGCGCCTTCGCGGCGGCGCTCCTGGCGGCGTGCGCCTCGGGTCCGCTCGCGGCGCAGGAGCGCCGCGTGGCTCGCGTGGGCGACCAGGTGCGGGTGACCTCGGGGGCGATCCCGGGAACCGTGCGCGGCGAGCTGGTGCTGGTGGCCAACGACAGCCTGTACGTGCGCCCCGACTGGTTCCGCACCGTGGGGGTGCCGCTCGCCGAGGTGGAGTGGATCGAGGTGCGACACCGGCGCTCGTGGTTGAACGGGGTGATGGTCGGCGTGGCCATCGGCGCGCCGGTCGGGGCGGCGGGTGGCTACCTGCTCGGCGTGTTGGACGACAGCGGACCCAACGGGTGCTACGACGGCTGCGGGCTCCTTCCCGCGATCGGCGCCCTGGGCGGGCTGATGACCGGCACCGTGGTGGGCGCCGTCGTCGGCGGCGTCGCGCCGGGCGGGCGCTGGATGCCGGCGGCGCGGCCAGACGGGGGCGGCGTCGCGCTCTCGCTCGGGATCAAGCTGTGAGCCGCCGCCCGGAAGAGGGGGTAGCGATGAGCGGAGCAGCGCATCACCCGAAGGCTCTGCGCACCCTCGCGGCGGCGCTCCTGGCGGCCTGCGCCGCCGGTCCGCTGGCCGCGCAGGGGCGCCCCGAGGCGCGCGTGGGCGAGGAGGTGCGGGTGCTCACGTCGGGAACGACGGGAACGCTTCGCGGCGAGCTGGTGCTGGTGCGCAACGACAGCCTGTACGTGCGCCCCCAGGCGTCGCGCGCGGTGGCGGTGCCGCTCGCGGAGGTGAGATGGATCGCGGTGCGGCAGAAACGCTCGGGGTGGGAGGGGTTCGTGCTGGGCGTGAGCTACGGCGCGCCCGCCGGCGCGGCGACCGGCTTCCTGCTCGGCAAGTATGCCGAGCGCGGCGGCTGCGCCGATGAGTGCGGGCTCGTTCCCACCTTTCTCGCGGCGGGCGGGTTGGTCGCCGGCACGGTGCTCGGCGCCATCATCGGCGGCGGCGCGCCAGGCGGGCGCTGGGTGCCGGCGGCCCGGCCGGGCGAGGGCAGTGTCGCGCTCTCGCTCGGGACCCGGCTGTAACCGCTGTTCGGAAGAGGAGTCAGCGATGAGCGGAGCAACGCATCACCCTAAGGGCGTCCGCGCCCTCATGGCGGCGGCCCTGGCCGCCTGCGCCGCGAGTCCGCTCGCCGCGCAGGCGCGCCCCGCGGCGCGCGTGGGCGACCAGGTGCAGGTATCCTCGCCGGCACTGCCGGGAATCGTACGTGGTGAGCTGGTGCTGGTGCGCAACGACAGCCTGTACGTGCGCCCCGGAGCATCGCGCTCGGTGGCGGTGTCGCTCGCCCAGGTGGACTGGATCGTGGTGCGGCGCCGGCGCCATGTGCTGGAGGGGATGGCGCTGGGCGCGGGGATCGGCGCGCCGATCGGGGCGGGGAGCGGCTACCTGCTCGGCGCGCTGGCCGACAGCGGCGGCTGCGCCGACGAGTGCGGTTTCGTTCCCACGGTCCTCGCCGCGGCCGGGGCGCTGGCCGGCACGGTGCTGGGCGCGATCATCGGCGGCGCCGCGCCGGGCGGGCGCTGGGTGCCGGCCGCCCGGCCGGGCGGGGGCGGCGTCGCGCTCACCGTGGGCCTGTCGCTCCCGACGCGCTGACAGGATCTCTCACGGAGGCGCAGCGGCACGGAGGGAACGCGCAGGCCGGGTCGCGACGAACGCGCGGCCGGTCCGGTTCGACACCAGCAAAACGGGAGCGGGAGATGATGCGGAGGCTTTGCTTGCTCGTGGTGCCCGGCTGCGCCGCGGCGCTCGTCCTGGCGGCACCCGCGCGGGCGCAGCGCGCGTTCGTGGGGGTCGGCGCCGGGCTCGGCTACATCCACGACAGCGGGACGGAGGAGAGCGGGGTGCGGCCCAGCATCCGCGCGCTGGCGGGGTACCGGGTCGCCAGCGGCGTCTCCATCGTGCTGGAGGGCACCGCGCATGGCCTGAGCGAGGACGCGCGGGACTTCCTTTCGGAGCCCGAGGGCGAGACGGGCGTGCTGGCGGTGCAGACGCTCCTCCTGGCCGCCCGGTTCGACCTCGGCGACGACGCGTACCTGCGGCCGGGCGTGGGCCTGGGACGGCACGCGTTCGCGGTCGGCACCCCTGCGAGCACCGGCGGGTTCACCTTCGACGTCAGCCACGAGGCGGGCCTCGCGGCGGGGCTCACCGCCGGGTACGCGGTCCGGATGGGTGACAACTTCTCGCTGAACCTGGAGGGCGTGGTCGCCTGGAGCGGGGGCGAGGACAGCAGCGGCTCCCGCGTGGTCGGCGGGGTGCTGGTCGTGCCGACCTGGAGGTTCTGACCTCTGCCGGGGGCGGTCGGAAGCCGCGGGCTCGTCGCCGCCGCGCTCCGGCCGCCGCCGATCGGCGGCCCTCGCCCGCGCCACCCGCTCGACCCGCCGACCTCCGACGAGATCGCCGCCACGGCCGCCGTCCTTACCCGAGCAGGACGGGTGACGCCGGGGCGGGGGCGGCGGCGCGCTCACCTTGGGCCTGTCGCTCCCGATGCGCTGACTGCATCCCTCACGGAGACGCAGAGGAACAGAGTAAAGAGAATCCCCTGTTGCCCGTACCAGCCGGTGCACGGTAGTGGGCGAGCGCCGCACGGTAGGTGGCGTAAGACGTCGCCGCGGTGACGTCCGCCTCGTCCTGCAGCCAGGCCATGACGTGCGTGGCGCACGCGGGGTTCAGCGCATGCGCCCCGTTCAAATACATAAGGTGAGGAGAAAAACCGTGTACCGTTTGCAGTATATTGGTGGAAAAATGTAGCAGCGGCAGCAGCCCGCGCGACCGGTCACCGGCACCGAGACCACGCCGTTGGCGTCGGCAGAGAGGGCGCCAAGCGTCGGTGACGTCTCGCCTGTCGCCTCTCGGCCGCTCGGGCAGCAAAGGAGGCCGGGAACCGACGCCAAGCCGCTGACGCTTGGATAGCGCTGGGAACGGATATCGCAGTTCCGGGGGGACTACGAGGCAGCGGAGCGCTGGTACGTTAAAGCGGCCGGAATCGCAAAAAGGTTTGGGCTTCGGGATGCGCTGGGGCATCGCTCTGCAGAACCAGCTTGCATGCGCACTGCATCGCCAGGAGGCGGACGCGGTCAGAATACTCGCCCGGCGTGCGTGCTCCGCGTTCGGTCCGGGCCATGAGCGCGCACCGATTCTCGCAAACGACGTTGCTGCCTGCTGGCTGGAACTCGGTAAGCAGCCTAGACGTCGCAGAACACGTTGATCCCCGTAATGCCTTTCCAGAACCCGTCCACGGTCGCGAACCAGGATAGTCCCGACGCAACTCCCATTGCGATATGGAACGTGTCGGCATAATCCAATTCGGCATGTGCGATCTTCAACAACCGCGCCGCCTCAACTACGATTACGTTAACATCCCCACCGTATCCCGTGGGGGTTGATTCCGGCACGGTGAATTGGATTCCGTACTGTTGGAATCGGGTCCAAGAATCAGAAACAACGGATAACCAAAGCGCGTGCTGGGTAGCAAACCGAGCGGCGTCTTTGTTACGCAGATCGGGCCAGAGATCGTATTTGGGCTTTGTAGGATCGCTGCGGAGCACTCCCCTTCCGAGTATGTAAGCGAGCTCTTGAAATACATAAGGTGAGGAGAAAAACCGTGTACCGTTTGCAGTATATTGGTGGAAAAATGTAGCAGCGGCAGCAGCACGCGCGACCTTGTTCGGGTTGAGTTTGATAAACGGTCCGACGCTGGCTAATTCGTGCGTAAGTAGGTCCACCAAAAAGCTTGTGTCGCAGAAGATGGCAGTAGGGCGAGTAGTCGCCGTGGCGAATAGCTCGAAGGCCACAACCTACTCCTCGCCCTCTTCCTCTTCATAGACCGCCGCGAAATCAACGTGCTTCCAAGCCTCTTCGGGCGGAGGCAGCGGTACGCCCGCCGCCTTCTCCCGTAGTTGCGAGATAAAGTCCTGCACCAGTACGCTCGCTCGCAGGTGCGCTTCGGCGCGCTCCTTCAAAACGGCGTCTACACGATCCGAGATGAGAGCGTTAAGCCGTTCGGTCAGCAATTGCCCGACCGTCGCAACCTTGGCTTCTATCGTCTCGTTCAGGATAGTGCGCCGCAACGTGTCCTCCGGCCCTTCCAAAACACGAAGTGCCGCAGTCACGGGGTCATCCTGCCCACGTCTGCGCGGAGGAAGAGGCGATGACCGGACGTGCGCAATCCACAAATAGTGCTGCCCACGCTCTGGCTCCCCTTCTTCGTGCACCGCCATCCACTTAGAAAGCGGCGCCTCTTCGTAAACCGAATCCTCCAAGCACGGTGCAACCCGGTTCACCGGAAGCCGCTCGGGTGCCTTACGCCAGGACTCTGAGGCTGTTTCGGGCATCTCTTATGGTCTCCGGAAGAAGCGACTTCCTAGCTGAGCTGACCGTTCAATGGCAACCCGGAACAAATCCGGTACCACTCGTGGCAACAAAAGACTCGTAACAGTAGAAAAGGTTTCGTCGTCTATCCGCGAGACGAGGATTCTATCGCCGTTTTCGTAGGTGACTTCAACACCCGTCAACTGCGCGACCGGGAGCGCGTCTGCCTTATCCCCCGCAGCATCGGGTTCAGAAAACGGCGCTGGAAGCACCACTTTCCGGCGCCACCACGAGCTGGGGTACGCGTGCCGGCCGACGACGAATACCACGTTTCCCGGGTCATCGTGTTTCAGAATACCTTTCTCAATCGCGGCGAAAAACTCGAATACTGTGGGAATGTCCCTATTCGCCGCAAATGGCTTGCTCGCCTTCGATGCCCTGACCAAAAAGTGATAGTGTGGATCATCGCCGAAACCGTGGAAGTCACTCCGCCCGACAATCCGGTAGTCATCGTGGCCGCGACCGCCAAACCGCAGGGGACCGGACACCGCCCCTTTGGTAAGGTCCACTTCACCGTCGTAAGGTATCACGCGAGCCAAGGCGGAGGGCTGAAAGTGATCTTTGGAAATCGTAATATCCACCTCGATGCCTTCGCAGCGGGTAGATTCCAAAAGCCTCTTTGATTCTCTCTTAGTGGTCACGGCAGCCGTTGTCAGCAGGGCCTCACTTCTCCCGATTCCTCGGACACAAAGCAGAACCGTGCTGACGATACTTGCCAGCACCGCTCCAAGTTCCGGCGCAAGGACTGCGCCTATCGTGCGGAGCACGATAGGCGCTGCTTGGAAGGGCTGTCAAGAGTGCCTTCCGGAAACAGATGTAAGTAGAGAGTGGGTGGGTTGGTGGGCAACCCACGCTATGGCTTCGGACTCACGTTCGTTCCCGATCCCCGAACACAAGTGGGACGGCAATTCGCTTCCGTAACGGGGTGAATGCTTATGCAGGCTGAGAATCTTAATAATTCAAACTAGCCCACCCGGGTACACCGGGCCCCTTGGCCTGACACCAGATCGGCGCTATCTTTACGGCATTCCGCTACGCCCGTAGGCGGGCTCAATTTCGGCCCCCGAGCACTTCGCTGCCCGGGGGCCGTTCTTCGTTTCGGGAGTGACCAGGGGAACGGAGAACGGCAGGAGTGACAACGTGGCGCGAGTCCGGTATCCTGCCGCGCCATGGACACGCTCTCCCTGCTGGGCCTCGCGGTGGTGGTGTTCGTCTCCACGAACATCGACGACATCTTCCTCCTCTCCGCCTTCTTCGCGGACCGGCACCTGCGCCCGTGGAGCATCGTGGCGGGGCAGTTCCTCGGCATCGGCGTGCTGGTGGCGGCGAGCACCCTCGCGGCGCTCGCCGCGCTCGTCGTTCCGGAGGGGTGGGTCGCGCTCCTCGGCCTGGTGCCGCTCGGGCTCGGCATCCGCCGCCTGCTCGACCTCCGGCGGGGGGACGCGGAAGAGGGCGAGGCCGAGGTCCTGGAGCGAACGGCGCAGCGGCGCACCCGCTCGCAGGCGCTGGCCGTATCGGGCGTGACGATCGCGAACGGCGGCGACAACCTGGGCGTGTACATCCCCCTGTTCGCGAGCCAGGCCGAATGGATCCCGGTCTACGCGGCGGTCTTCGCGGTCATGACCGCCCTCTGGTGCGGGATGGGGTGGCTGCTGGTGAACAACCGCTGGCTCGGCGCACCACTCCGCCGGTACGGACACGTGCTGCTTCCCATCGTGCTCGTCGGCCTCGGCCTGTACATCCTCTCGGGGGCGCTGGTGCTCGTCCGCTGACGGGTGGAGCGCGATCTGCTCCACCGTTGCCCTGCGTCCCCGCGCGATGCAATCTTCTCCCGGGGACTTTCACGCGGAGGAGGGAGATGGGGCTGGCGTTCGCGGAACGGCGGGATGCGGCCTCGCCGCCGAAGGTGCGCGACTCGTCGGCGGTGGTGCGGCGGACGTGCGCGTGCGGCGGCGCCACGGGGCCGGACGGGATGTGCGACCGGTGCCGCGAGCGGGCGCTGCGCAACCTCCAGCGCGCTGCCGTCGCGGCCGCCCCGCAGCCTGAGGTGGCGCCGCACGCGGTGCACGAGGTGCTGCGCTCCCCCGGCGAGCCGCTGGACGCCGGCGTGCGGCGGTGGATGGAGCCGCACCTGGGCCGCGACCTGGGCGACGTGCGGGTGCACACCGACGCGCGCGCCGCGGACTCGGCGCGGGCGGTGGCCGCGCGCGCCTACACCGTGGGGCGGCGCATCGTCTTCGGCGCGGGGGCGTACGCGCCCGCCACCGGCGACGGGCGCCGGCTGCTCGCGCACGAGCTGACGCACGTGGCGCAGCAGGAGGGCGCCCCGGGGCCGCCGGGAACGCTGGAGATCGGGCGGCCGGGAGACGGCGCCGAGCGCGAGGCCGAGCGGGTGTCGGCGAGCGCCGCGGCGGCCGAGGCCGCGGGCGGCGGCGCGCGCCCCGCCGTCGGCCGCGCGGGGCCCATCTACCGGCCCCGGCTGCAGCGGCAGGGCGGAGGCGCGCCGGCCCCGGCGCCCACCGCGGCGCCCTCGCGCACGGTGTACCTCTGCTCCAAGAGCCTCGATACCTCACCCGTCGGCAGCCACGCCTTCTTCCGCATCGGCGGGGCAGGCAAGGGCAATACGACCCTGAGCCTGCAGCCGGTCGACTCCAGCCTGGGAGCCGACTGCTGGCAGGGGATTCCGGGACGCGACTATCCCTCGGACCTCGACGCGGAGGGGTCGTGCGAGCCGACCGCGATCACCGAGACCTGCCTGGACACCCAGTACTCGGCGTACCCGATCGGCCACTACTGCACCTTGGGGCCGAACAGCAACACCTTCGTGGGGCACCTGGCGCGCAAGTGCGGGATGGCCAAGCCCGATCCCGCCGGGTGGACGCCGGGGATCGACGGGTCGCCGCCGCCGGGCGGCACCTTCGCGCCCGACAAGTGGACGACGATGAGCGGGTGCACGACCAAGCAGTGCGTGATCAATCCGCCCGCGCCGAAGGGGCCGGTCATCGGCTGAGGGCGCTACGCGCGAGTACGCAGAGGAACGGAGAGACGCTGAGGCCGCCTCTCCGTTCCTCTGTTTTCCGTGGAAGACCGTCAGTCCATCGGCCGGAGGTCGCCTCCCGCCAGCAGGGAGCGGGCGAGCGAGGCGGCCTCGCCGCCGCTCCCGGCGAGTGCGTTGAGCGCCTCCCGCGCCGCGGGGTGGTCGATCCTCCCCAGCCCCTCGACCGCCTGCCGCACGCCGCGGCGGCCGGCGCGCGCGACCTCCAGCAGGAACGGCACCGCCACCGGGTCGCGCACGTGGCCCAGGGCGAGCGCCGCCTCCAGCGCCGTCTCCACCTCGGGCGTCCGCAGCACGGTGTCGGCGAGCGCGCGGCTGACCTCGGCGAGCCGCGCCTCGTCGCGCGGGGCCACGGTGAGCGCGAGCGGCTCCGGGCCAACCGCCGTCACCGGCTCCCCCGCGGCGTCCCTCACCGGGTTCGCCAGCCGCAGGCCCACGCGGTATTCGCCCGGCACGGAGAAGGGGTGCCACTCGGAGAGCAGCAGCCGCTCGCGGTGCTCGCCGCCGGGCGCCAGCTCCATCTCCCCGGCCAGCCCCATCCCCCCCTCCCAGAGCCGCAGGGGTCCGGAGGCCGTCCCGTTCGGCGCCTCGACGCTCAGCTCCAGGCCGCCCTTGCGGTCGTGCCCCAGGTCCACCCGCACGGGCCCGGCGGTGCGGTTCTCCAGCCGCAGCCAGGCCGTCACCGGCTCGTGCAGCGTGGGCTGCGGCGGGTCCGCCGCGAGCGTGAGCACCAGGGCATTCGCCGGCTCGGTCATCCTGCTTCCTCTTCCTCCGGCCCTCCGTGATACCACATCAGACGAATGACTGTGCATTCGGAACAACAGCACGGAAGATCCTCACACGGAGTCAGCGGAGTCAACGGAGTGCTGATCCGTCCTCCGTCGACACCGTGTGAGTCCATGCTGTTGACCAGAATGCAGTTCCATCGTCGAAACGGTGTGAGAGCCCGCGTTTCGAGCGCTACGGCAGCGGATCGATCTGCGCCGCGCTGCCGCTCTTGGTGACGCGGTACTTCCAGCTGCCGTCACGGTTCTGGGTGACGGCGCGCGCGATGACGAGGTTGCGCGACATGACCACGGGGTTCCCGCCGTTCTTGCACGCCGTGCGGTAGCGATAGACCTGGTTCGCCTGGAACGAGGCGCGCTGGTACGGCTTCTTGAACCCGTGGGTCTTGTGGTTGTCCACGAACTTCCCGGTCGCCGCGAACCACTTCACCGTGGGGTTGTCCGAGCCGCCGCCGTCCCACGGCGGCGAGGGCCAGATGTACGGGTCGCCGTTGGGGTAGGTCACGTACTCTCCGACCTGGCACGCGTAGAGGTCCTTCACGTCGCCGGTGCTCGAGTCGTAGGAATACTTGAAGTGGAGCACGCCGCCCCCCGCGTCGTAGGCCGCCGTCTGCCTGAGGTTGACCGGAACCGCGCACGGCGCCGTGGGCCCGTACCCGCCGCCGCCGATGCCGAAGTGGCCGTCCTTGCAGTCTTTCTCCTTCACCGGGCACCGGGCGTCGGTGTGGCGGAAGCGGCAGCCGCCGGAGCGCACGCACTTCTCCGTCAGGTCCGGGTCGTGGTTGCAGTGCTTGTCCGCCGCCTTCTGCAGGTCGGGGTGCCCGTTGCTGCAGATGTTCGAGTCGACCTCGAAGCACTTGCGGTAGATCTTGCCGCCGCCGCACTTCGCCTCTCCCACGCACTTGCAGATGGCGAGCGCGAGCTCCTTCTTCTGCACGCCAGGCTGGCCGCCGTCCTTGTCGTCGCAGTACTTCTTGGGGATTACGCCGCGGTCGCAGAGGAAGCGCTTGATCTCCTGCCAGCTCAGGCAGTTCAGCCCCCGCGGCAGCCCGCGGATCACCGTCTCGATGGCGGAGATGGGGATCGGGCCGTGGGTGATGGGCCCCACCCCGCCCGAGGGCCCGCCGCGGCCGATGCCGGCGTAGATGGGGAGGTTCAGCTCCCAGGCGCGCCCGCCCTCCCAGTGCAGGAGCGGGTACACGTACTGGCAGACGATCTTGTCGTAGAGCCGCACCGCGGCGAAGAGGTCCAGGTCGCCCTGCAGCAGCACCCCCGCCTGCAGCGTGGTGAGGTTGAAGAAGCTCAGCCGCCCCGAGGCGTAGGTGAGGGTGACGGTGTTGCGGAGCGCCCCGATCGCCCACCCCGTCCCCGTCCCCCGCAGCCCGCCCTGGATGATGGCGATGACCGGGATGGGCGGGTCGAAGGGGATCAGCGTTCCCGCCGCCGCGAAGGCGCCGCCGAAGAGGGTGATGCGCGGGGCGATGGCCGCCGCCGCGTAGAGCTGCGCGGTGGCGGTGGCGCTGCCGGCGAAGGGGCAGAGGCTGAAGCTGATGTTGCGCAGCTCGCCGGGCCCCACCGCCGCCTCCAGCGAGGCCTCCGCGTAGGCCATCAGCCCCGCCATCCCGGCGATGGGGATCGGGCCGATCATCGCCCCGCCCTCGATCAGCGGGACGAAGAAGCCGACCGGCGGCGTGGTGCCGAGCGTCTTCTGGAACGAGGGGAAGAGGGGGATGCTGGGGATGCTCACCACCAGGCACCCGCCGCGGACGGTGACGGAGCCGCCCCAGAGGCCGACCAGCGCGTTCACCCCGGCCATCGCGAGCTGCCCCGCCTCGCTGGCGATCCAGCTCACCGCCTCCGACGCGGCCTCGTAGGCGCTCTCGGCCGTCTCGCCGGCCCACTCGAGCGCCTCGCTCCCGGTCTCCACCGCCGAGTTCCAGGCATCCGACGCGCCCTCCTCGATGTCGCTCCACGAGGGGAGGTCGAAGCGCTGCACCCCGGGTGACGCGGCGGAGAGCGAGCCCGCCGCGCCAGCGCCGTCCACCACCCGCGCGGCGATGCGGTCGGCCTCGCGCTCCAGCGCGTCGTAGGCGGACCCGCCGAAGGAGAAGGCCTGCACCGAGGGGAGGCTCGCCGCGCCGCCGCCCTGCTGCACCGTGTGCGCGAGCTCGTGCGCGATCAGGCGGCGCCCCTCGCGCGAGTGGGGCGCGTACTGCCCCGCGCCGAAGGCGATGTCGCGCCCGTAGGTGAAGGCGCGCGCGTGCAGCCCCGCCGCGGCGTCCGCGGCCGCGGGGCCCGTGTGCAGCCGCACGTGCGAGAAGTCGCGCCCGAAGCCGCGCTCCATGGAGGTGCGGGTGGCCGCGTCGAGCGGGTGCCCCGGCGAGCGCAGCACGCCCGCCACCGCGCCGGTTTCGGACGAGACGCCCCGCGCCCCGCGCTCCTTCAGCTGGATCCGCGGCGAGGTGAGCATGCGCGGAGGCTCTTCCGGCAGCGAGATCTCGTCGCGGTGCAGGCGCTCCTCCTGCGCCCGCGCCGCGGCGGCCGCGCGGCACCGGGGGCAGGTGCCGCCGCAGGCGCAGCGCTGCAGCCGCGGTCCGAGCAGGGTGACCGACTCCGCCACCATCCGCGGCTGCTGCTCCTCCGTCGCCCGCGCGGCGGCCGCGGCGCGGCACTTCGGACAGGTGCCTCCGCAACTGCCGCCGCAGCGCTGGATTCGCGGGGCCGTTCCCGTGACCGGCACCGGCGCCGGGCGCGGCGCCGAGCGCGGTCCGCCGCCGGGCGACGGAGCCGTCCCGCGTCCGAACCGCCCCGCCTGCGCGAGCAGCCGCCCCAGCAGCGCCTCGGTCTCGGCGAGTGCCCCGGCGCGCGGCGCGGCGTGGCCGGCGGGCTTGCCGCCGCGCGCGGCGCGCTTCGTGGGGCTCTTCGACGCGCCCTTCAGCGGGCCCTTCGTCCCCGGCTTCGCGGGCTTTCCGGCGGGCCTGCCGTTCGCCGGCGGGCGCGTGGCGGCGACGGGTGGGTGCATGCGTGGTCTCCGGCTAATCCCTCACGGTCATCACGATCAGGTCCCGCACCGCGATGCCGCCCTCGTCGTACATCGCGGGGAAGGCGTTCGGCGCCAGCGACCCCGCGGTGGCGGATGCCTTCACCAGCGACATCCCCCGCTTGACCTGCTCCTCCCGCAGCGCGTTGAGCAGGGTCTGCGCCCGCTTCGGGGGCCCCGTGCCGCTCTCGGCGGCGCGCGGCGAGGTGTTCGCGTCGGCGGCCTGCTCGCTCCCCAGGATGGCCACCAGCCCGTTGTCCAGGGCATGGTTCACCCCGCCCACCAAGGTGTCGTCGTCTGCGAACTCCACCGTCCACTGGGTGTTGGTCTGCAGGATGGGCAGACCGGCCGCGTCGCGCCGCTGTACCACCAGCCGCGCCAGCGTGGTGGTCTGCTGCTCCTGCCGGGGCGCCAGCACCGTGATCACCGGGCAGTGGTCCCACGGCGGCGACTGGGTGAGGACGTTCACCAGGTGCTGCGAGTCCGGCCCGCCGCCGAGCTCGTCGACGATCCCGTCCGCCTGCTGCCTGCGCAGCGCGGCCCTGTCGCCCAGGTCGGGCGAGATGGTGACCGCCGCGCTCACCTGGCCGCTCCACTTCGCGGCGACCTGGCTCATCCCGGCGCCCGGCGTGGCGTTCCCCTCCGCGAAGCGGACGGTGCCCAGCGAGATGCACTGCAGCCGCTGCAGCGCCGCCTGCACCGCGTTCCTCCCCACCGCCCCCTCCAGGAAGTTGAAGAGGGTGGTCCCGCCGGGGAGCGCCCCGACCATGAACACCTCGTGGCAGTCCGTGGCGGCCTCGGCGGTCACCAGCACCATCACCCCGTCGGCGCCCTCGGCGCGGAACTCGGGGGCGAGGGCGTGCATCACCTCCAGCACCGGGTCGTCCCCCGGCGTGGTCTCCTCCACCACCGAGGCGAGCCGGTCCAGCCGCCCGAGCAGGAGCGCGTCGGGGGTGGCCGCGCCCTCGCCCGTGCCGGCCACGGCGCCGTAGAGGAGCTCCGTGCCGGGGTTGGCCGCCTTCCAGGCCACGGCCACCTGCCCCGGCGCCGTCTGCATCTGGTCGGAGTCGTCGATGAAGGTGGGGTAGACCTCCACCGGGCGCACGGCCGCGCGGTCCGGGTCGCGCAGGATGCGGCGGATGGCCTCGAGGGTGGAGAGCGCCGGCACCCGCACGTGGTAGAGGCGGTAGCGGAAGGAGACGGCCGCCGCCTCGGGGCAGCAGTCGCAGGTGCTCACGCGCCGCCGGTGGAAGAGCACCCAGTCGCGGGTGGCGCGCACCACCGAGGCGTCCCTGGGCCGGGGGGGCGGGAAGAGGAGCCGCTCCGCGTAGCGCTTGAAGCCGGGCTCGCGCAGCGCCTTCTCCAGCACCGCCAGCGCCTGCACGGAGGTCACGTGGT
The DNA here is from genome assembly GCA_045803205.1 of Longimicrobiaceae bacterium. Lineage (GTDB taxonomy): Bacteria > Gemmatimonadota > Gemmatimonadetes > Longimicrobiales > Longimicrobiaceae > Longimicrobium. Next base: position 28,391 of record JBJMPM010000200.1, on the reverse strand, counting down.
AGGGGTTGGCGGCGTCGAGCACCCGCGGGTTCTCGCGGGCGGTGGCGGCCGCGAGGGCGCGGCGCTCGCCGCCCGGGGGCGAGGAGGGCGGCGAGGAGGGCTCGATCCCCACCAGCGCGCCCGTGGCCAGCAGCGGCTCGCTCCCCCAGCGCACCACGACCTCCGCCCCGCCGCCGTCGTCGCCGGCGAGCCGGGCGGTCACGGCGGTGGCGCCGGTGGAGAGCGCGCGGGTGGCGAGCGAGACCTCCAGGTTCACCGCGAGCACGGGGAAGGGCACGCCGTCGGAGCGCCGGCGCTCCAGCGAGCCCTTCAGCCGCCCGCCCATCGTCGCCCCGCCGCGGCCGCCGCGGTCGCAGTACAGCTCGCCGCGCAGCGTCATCTCGCCCCCCAGCACCCGGCGCAGCGTGGACTCGGCGTAGGCCAGCTCCATCCGCACGTCGGTGCTCTCCCCCGGCTCCAGCGCGAAGGGGTTGGCCTCGCAGGTCATCGAGGTCCAGAGCGAGGGCGGCACCACCGCCGTCGCCGTCCCCTTCACGCCCACGATCTCGTCGATCGTGTTCACCTGCTGGCGCGCGTACACCCCGCCCTCGCCGTCCCGCTCCGGGGTGAAGATGCCGCGCAGCGTGTTCAGCGGGCTGCCGAAGGAGTACCTGAGCCGCCCGTCGTCGTCGTCGGGGGTGCGCGCCTGCCCGGCGAAGCGCACCGCGCCCCCCTGGCCGCCGGCCAGCGGGTCTGCCCGCCCCGCGCCGGTGAACACCGCGGGCGGGGCGGCCCGGCTGTCGATGAAGCGGTTGCTGTAGAACGACGGGTCGTGGTTCAGCGTGGAGGTGGGGACGCCGACGGTGGCGTCGTCGTCGTCGTCGGACCTGAAGTCGCGGCCCTCGGCGAAGAAGCGCAGCGCCACCTCGAAGGAGCGGCCGGCCTCCTGCACGCTGTCGGCGCGCACGCCGCCAGGAACGAGGATGTCGACCTGCGGCTTCGACTTCGGGTCCTTCAGCCCCTCCAGCAGGCAGATGCGCTCCAGGTGCTGCGCCTCCTCGAAGGCGTGCGGCACGTAGTCCGGCCGCACGATGCAGAAGCGCAGGTCCACCCCCTCGCCCAGCAGCCGCTTCACCTGCGTGTTCACGTCCAGCGCGCCGGGGACCACCGGGAGCCACCCGGCGGGCGGGAGCTCCACGATTCCCCCGTCCACCAGCACCCGCGTCTCCGCCAGCTCCTTCGCCGAGGTCACCGCGGAGATCACCTCGCCCTTGAAGTCGGCGATGCGGGTGAGGTAGGCGGGGCGGAAGATCTCGATCTCCTGGAGCCCGCCCGCGGGGCTGTCGCGCAGGTCCTCGAGCTCGGCGGCGCGGCGCGCGTCGGCGAGCTGCCGCTCCAGGTCGGCCAGCATCCGCTCCGCGCGCCCCAGCAGCCGGAGCGAGCCGGCGCAGGGGTCGTCGTCGCCCGTGCCGGCCGGCCGGCCGGAGAGCACCTCGTGGAGCTGGCACTGGAACTGGAGCACCTGCGCCCAGAACACGGCCAGCGGGCGCATCCCCGTCTGCCACTGCCAGTAGCGCAGCGGCGGGTCCTGCATGCGCTCGCGGCGGGCGCACCATTCGTCCACCCACTCCAGCGCCCCGCCGGAGACGGAGACCACCGCCAGCGGCACCGTGCTCCCGCTCTCGGCGGTGGCGCCCAGGCACCAGAGGTCGAGCCGGAGCCGCGCGCCGGCCATGTCGTCGCCCAGCCGCGCCCGCTCCAGGGCGTACCAGGCGCTGGCCACCTGCGAGCGCCGGTGGCGGCGGGTGAGCCCCTGCATCGTGCAGCGGGCGTCGGGAAGGGAGAGGGGAACGGCGCGCAGCACCACCCCGTCCATCCGGTAGGGGCGCGCGGTGGTGGAGGCGCAGGCGTCTTCGCAGAGCTTGCCGTAGACGTCGGCCTGGCCGCAGAGCGCGTCGGCGGGGCCCAGGGTGATCTGGTAGAGGTCGGTCGCGCCCACCCTCACCGGCTGCGGCGGCTCGGCCGTGGCCTCGCACGCCTCGAAGCCGGGGGCGCCGCCGGGCCCGGTGCTGGACGACTGCGGCGCGGGGCGCGAGGCGGCGATGAGCTGCTGCAGGTCGACCGTGGCGCCGTGGGGGAGGTAGAGCACCCGCCCCCGCGGGTCGATGGCGAGCCCGGCGGAGAGGGAGAGCTTCCCCCGCTCGGCGGTGACGTCGAGCCCGCTCACCACCCCGGAGCCGCCGGCGCGGTTCCCCAGGAAGGCCAGCTCGCGCAGGTAGTCCTGCTCCACGCGCAGGTCGTCGGCGCGCAGGAACTGGCCGTCGAAGTAGTTGAGCCGCTTGAGCGGGGTGGGCCGGGGGACCAGCGCCAGCCCGTCGTACTCGCGGTCGAGCACCAGGGGTTCCTCGCCGCCCGCCGCGCCGGCGCCGCCGCTGGCGGCGGCGCCCGAGGAGGAGGTACTGCTCCCCATGTGCTTCATGGCGGTCTTGCTCACGAGACGCTCCTTGGCAGCATGATCACGAAGTCGTGTCCGTCGTCCGCCGTTGCCGGCGGACCGCCCACCGCGCCCGCCAGCGGCACCAGGTTCGCGCCCAGGATGGGCGCCGGCCCCGTTCCCCGGGCGATCACCCGCACCATCTCGCCGCCCATCCCCCGCCCCACCGTGAGTGTGATCCGGTCGCTGTCGTCGATGGTGGCGGAGCCGATCTTCATCACCGTCCACCCCGTCTCCCGGCCGAACCAGGAGACGGAGAAGGCGTCGGGCGTCACGCTCTGGGGTACGAGCCTGCCGGTGGCCTGCAGGGTGATCTCGTTGCGCTCCACCGTTACCGAGCGCGGCTCGATCCGCGGCCCGCCCGCGTCCCGCGGCCCCGGGGGCCCCGCCGGTCCGGCCGGTCCCTCCGGCCCCGCTGGTCCGGCTGGTCCCTCAGGGCCCGCTGGTCCGGCTGGTCCCTCAGGGCCCGCCGGTCCGGCCGGTCCCTCCGGCCCCGCCGGTCCCTCTGGCCCTGCCGCTCCCTCTGGCCCTGCCGCTCCCGCGGGTCCCTCCGGGCCTGCCGATCCCTCCGGCCCCGCCGGTCCCTCCGGCCCTGCGGGTCCCTCCGGCCCCATCGGCCCCATCGGCCCCATCGGCCCCACCGGTCCCGCCGAAGACTCCGAGCCGGGCGGTGAAGTCGGGGTCCCGCCGCAGCAGGCGCCGCCGCAGGTGAGCTCCTGGATGGTGGAGGTGGCCACGTGCGAGGGGCGTACGGTGTTGTCCACCACCGGCGCTCCGTCGAGCACCAGCTTCCCGCCGGAGCCCGGCTTCAGCACGATGGCGCTGACGGTGGCCAGCAGCACGCGGCAGTCGTCGTTCGCGGGGAAGAGCGAGTCGCCGCCGCCGTCGGGGAGCCTGGCCGGGCGCAGGTCGATCTCGTCGAGCGCGGCCATCCGCCGGAAGGCCGCCAGCAGCAGCCGCGGACGGTCGGCCTCGGCGCCGGCTTCCACCGCGTCGCGCTCCAGGAGCGCATCCAGCTCGGCGTCGTCGGGGGCGGCCGGGTCCGGCTCCAGGGCGAAGAGGAGGCGGAGGCGGTGGTAGGGATACTTCCGCGGCTTCAGGCCCTCCTTCGGCACGGGGAGGAGGAAGAGCTCCACCGTCTCCAGCGCGCGGCTGTACGCCACGTCGCTCGACGCGTCTTCGCAGGGCTCGGCGATGGAGGGCACCGGGCGCGCCGCGCAGGCGCGGAAGCGCGCCCAGACGGCCGCGGTGAGCTCGATCCTCCCGCCGTCCCTCACCGTAATCGCCTTCCGGAAGTCGTCTTCGTCCCTGTGCGCCTGGTACCAGGCGGCCAGCCCGGCGCAGACCGGCGCATCCAGGTGCAGCTCGCGCCCGGCGGCGTCGAGCGCCAGCCCCGGGTGCACGCGCACCTCGCCGCGCAGCGCCCCGCTCGCCTCGTCGGCCACCGGCAGGTCCACCCCGAAGCCCCAGACCACGCCCTCGCGGTGCAGCCAGGCGTTGTGCAGCCGGGTCTTGCCGTGCAGGTAGCCCTGCTCGGCTTCGAAGTCGTCCACACCCAGCAGCATCCCGAAGGAGTAGCGCGGGGCGTAGAAGGGGCTCACGGGGAGCGCGGGGCTGTCGGTGCCGCGCGTTGCCCCGCCGGCGCCGCAGGGCGCCATCATGGTCTCGGCCACCCGGCCCTCCTTTCGGGTCAGGCGTCGCCGCGGACGGCCGCCAGCAGCCGCGCGGGGCGCGCGACGGCGGCACGGTCCGCCAGCGCCGCGCGCAAGGCAGTCTCCCGCTCCAGGTACCCCACCTTCAGCCGGTGCTCCGCGTCGGCGATGAGCGCGGCGCCCAGCGCGTCCTCGGCGGCGTCGAGCCCCGCCACCAGCGTGTCGACCGCGGCCGGGTCGGTGGCGCCCAGGTCGGCCAGCGTGTCCTGCGCCTCGCGGAAGTCCACGAGCTTCTGCCAGCTCGCGTCGGAGAGGGAGCCGGTGAGCGCGCCCCAGGTGGCCGCGTCGGCCGCGTAGGTGCCGGCCGCGGTGTCGTAGGCGGCCTGCGCGCCCAGCAGCGCGGCGCTCTTCGTGGAGACGTTCGCGTCCGCCCCGATGACGGCGGCGTCGGCCCAGGGCGCCGCGGCGCGCGCGTCCTGCACCGCGGTCTCGTAGGCCAGCGCGGCGGCGAGCAGGTCCTGGCGCGCCTTCTCGCGGTCCTCGCGGTGCTGCTCCGCCGTCTCGCCCGGGGGCGAGCCGGGCCCGCCCAGCGCGTCGAGCGCGGCCTGCTCGGCGGGGGAGAGCACCGGGGCCAGGTTCACCGCCAGCACGGCGGCCAGCGCGCGGTCGTAGCGCGCGCGCCCCCCCTCGGCCCAGCGGCGCAGCGCCGCCTCGGCCTTCACCAGGGCGTCGCGGGCGGCGTCGGCCTTCTCGGCGGTGCCGCCGGCCGCGCGCTGGGCGGAGAGGTCCGCCGCGGCGTTCCCCTGCGTGTCGGCCACCGCCTGGCCGCGGTCGGCCTCCACCGTCCAGGCGGCGTCGACCGCATCGAGCAGCTCCCGCGGGAAGGCGCTGGCGATGGCCAGCTGGGCGTCGGCCGCGTCGCTCGCGGCGAGCGCGTCGGCGTCGGCCGCCAGGGTGTCGAGCGGCGCCGTCTTCGCGGCCACGCGCAGCCGCTGGCGGCGGTCGTCCTCGTCCGTCGCCGTGGTCACCGCGGCCTCGGCGGCGGCCAGGAGCGGGGCGATGGTGGAGAGGTACCCCCCGGCCGCGTCGGCCCTGGCCTGCGCCAGGGCGGCCGCGTCGCCGTCGTCCAGCAGCGCGGCGGCGTACTTCCGCGCGGCCACCTGCAGGACGCCGAGCGCCAGCTCCAGCTCGTGCACGTTGGGGGGCACGGGGGCGGTGGCCAGGAGCGCGCGGGTGGCGGCGATCCCCTTCTGGGCGTCGGCGAGCGCCGCGGTGTCGAGCGTCTGCAGCGCCCTGGCCGCGGCCAGGCCGCGCTGGGCGTCGGCCAGGTCCTGCTGGGCGCGGTTGCGGGCCGCGCGGTAGCGGTCGCGGACGGTGGCGGCGGCGTCTTTCAGGAGAACGGTTGCCATGGCTCCTCTCAGGGTGCGGACATTCCGGGGGGTGGACCGGGGAAGGCGCGGCCGGACTTGTCGTACTCGCGCCGGATCGCGCGCACGACGTGGTGGCGGCTGATGCGGGTGCCCTCGGCGGCGGCCAGGAAGGCGGCCGCCACCGCGGCGTTGCGGATGACCCCTCCCACCACCGGGTAGAGCGCCGCCAGCTCGGGGACCGAGAGGTCCGCGTCCAGCGGGGCGTCGGGGGGGAGGTGGCACTGCCAGAGCGCGACCCGCTCCGCCGGGCCGGGCTCCTCGAAGTCGAGGATGAACTCCATCCGGCGGGTGAAGGCCGGGTCGATGTTCTGGCGCAGGTTGGTGGAGAGCACCGCCAGCCCCTCGAAGCGCTCCAGGCGGGTGAGCAGGTACGAGGTCTCCAGGTTGGCGTAGCGGTCGTGCGCGTCGCTCACCTCGGTGCGCCGGCCGAAGAGCGCGTCGGCCTCGTCGAAGAAGAGCACCGCCTGCGCGCCCTCGGCCACGTCGAACACTTCGGCCAGGTTCTTCTCCGTCTCGCCGATCCACTTGCTCACCACCCGCGAGACGTCCACCAGCAGCAGGTCCACGCCGAGCGCGGCGGCGACGACTTCCGCCGCCAGCGTCTTCCCCGTGCCCGAGGGCCCGGCGAAGAGCATCCGCACCCCGCGCGCGCCGGCGCGCCCCTCCAGGAAGCGCCAGCGGTCGAGCACGGTGGACTGGTACAGGAGCCGGTCGATGGCCTCGCGGAGCTGCCCCTTGCGGCCGGGGGAGAGGACCAGGCGGTCCCAGTCCGCCGCGGGGCGCAGCAGCCGCACGCCGCTGGAGAGCGCCAGCCCGGCGCGGCTGCGCACGGCGGCGCCCACGTCGGCGGTGCTCGGCGCGCGGCGCTCCAGTCGGCCCACCGCGCGGGCGTCGGCGGCGGCCGCGGCGGCGGTGGCGGGCTCCACGGTGTAGCGGGCGGCCAGGTCGGCGGCGGCGTCGGCGGCCTCGGGGAGGAGCTCGCGCCACATCACCTCGCGCGCGGCGGCGGTCAGGCGGGGGGCGGCGACCTCCACCACGGGCCGGGCGCCGCGGACGACGACCCCGCCCGCGCGGCCGCAGACCACCACGGGGCCGGGGTGGGTGGCGAAGGCGGGGGCCTCGGCGCCGCCGGGGCCGTCGCCCGCGGCCATGCGCACCACGGGGAGGGCGCCGCGCGCCGCGGCGTGCACGGAGAGGAGGCGCTCCGTCTCTCCGCCCGCGTCGGCGGGGAGGACGAAGACGGCGGGAGTGGCCCCGGCGCGGGCGGCGAGCGCGGCGCCGCGCTCCAGCGCCAGCGCGTCGTTCTCGGCGGTCACCAGCACCGTCCAGGGCTCGCCGCCCGCCAGCGCGCGCAGCGCCGCGGCGGCGGCGGCGCCGTCCAGCCACGCCTTCAGCCCGGCAGTGGGGGTGGGCGCGTCGGCGGGCCGGAGGGGCGCGGGCCAGGCGTCGATCCCCGCCAGCACCGACCAGAGCCCGTCGGCCGGGAAAAGGGAACGCTCGAAGAAGGGCCCTTCCTCCCCCAGCCGCAGCACCCCGGCGCGCACGGCGGGGCCGGCCTCCAAGAGCTCCCGCAGCAGCCGGCGCTCGCCGGGCGAGCCGCAGAGAAGCTGGGCGGCGAGCCCCGCGGTGGCGCGGGGCTCGGCGCGGGGGTGCAGGGTGCGCAGCACGCCGGCGTACCCCTCGTGCTCCTCGGCCAGGCCGGCCAGCACCAGCAGCTCGACCTCCACCGGCGAGAGCCCGAAGGCGGAGGCCAGGCGGTCCAGCGGGTCGGGGCCGTCGGGGCGGCGGCCGTCGTCCTCGCCCGCGGCGGCGGCCATGGCGCGCAGGAAGTCGCGCGCGGCGGAGGTCTCGGCCCCCTCGGCCGGGCCCTCGTCGAGGAGGGCGGCCAGGGCGCCGGCGGCGGCGGCGGCGCGAGCGGCCAGGCGCTCGCCGGGGGTGCCGCGCGGGGCGGGGAAGGGGAGGGGCTCGGCGCTACTCATAGACGAACCTCACCGCCACGCCCAGCCAGGGGAGCCAGCCGGGATCCAGGTCCAGCCCCGCGCGCCGCACCTCGGTCGACACCTCGTCCAGCGCCAGCCGCACGTCGATCCAGCCGGGGTCGGCGTGGATGGTCGCGTGGCGGCGGCAGGTCTTCAGCACCGCTGCGCGGGAGTGCGGGAGTGCGGAAGTGCGGGAGTGCGCTGGCTCCGGCGCGGCGCCGTCCACCGGGTCGCCGCCGAGGCGCTGGTGCAGCGCGGCCGCGATCCGGGTGGCGACGTCGTCCACCGCGCGCTCCTCCTCCTCGCTCGCGGCGGGCTCGCCGCGGGTGGGCGGGTCGCGGTCCGGCCCCAGCCCCGCGAAGGCGAGCGCCGCGGGGTCGCTCGCGTCCCCGCCCAGCAGCGCGACGGCCGTGCGGTGCAGCACCCAGCGCAGCGTGCGCTCGCGGAACACGGGCGCGGCCTCGATCTCCTCCGGGAGCCCGAGGGCGCCCACCAGGTTGAGGAGGAAGAGGAGCCCGCCCCACCGCGTCTCGCCCGTCGCCCGGGGGTCGGCCAGCGGCGCGTCCTCGGCCTCGTCCGCATCTCCGTCCAACACCCTTTCGGCGGATGGCGACGCCTCGGCCTCGTCGCGCCGCGTGGGCTCGCGGTGTGCGGCGTCGGGTGCACGCGCAGCGTCGGGGGCGCGCGCAGCGTCGATGCGCACCGCATCCCCATCGACCGAATCGGTTGATGGATCCGGCTGGTAGCGGATGGGACGGCGCGCGCGGGTGTCATCGCCATCCTCCGCTCTCTCACGGCGGGGACGGGGGATGGCGATGGCATCATCCCCCGCCTCCCAAGCGAGCGCCTCGACCAGCACGGCGGCGGAGGGACGGCGCAGCGCCCCCGGCTCCGCGTCGAGGACGGCGAGCGCGCAGAGCGCCCGGCGCGCTTCCGCCTCGACGTGCGCGGCCGCCGCGAGGATCGCCGACCCACGGGCGATGCGCTGCATGGCGGGGAGCACGAGGTCGAGGGCGGGGAGGTCGATGGATTCCGCCGCGCGCTCGTCCATCCGCGCGGACGGCGTCTCCCCGGCGTCCTCGTCGACGGCGACGCGCGGGGGGAAGGACGAACGGGCGTGGGGCGCAGGGGCGAGGACGGCATCCGCGACGGAGGACGGCACGTCCGCGGCGTCGAGCGCGGCGCGGGCGATCTCGATCCACTCTTCTGCCGGGATGCGCGGCGCGAGGGTGGGAAGGAGGCGGGCGCGCGCGATCGCCGCCAGCGCGGCGACGGCCAGGCGCGGCTCGGCGGCCAGGGCGCGCGCGGCCTCGCCCGCGGCGGCGGCAGGGGAGGGCGCGTCGGGGGCGCGCCAGAGGCCGAGCTGGCGCCAGGCCCAGGCGCGGCGCAGGTCGCCGCGCGCCACGCCGGCCAGCAGCTCGGCCAGCGCGTGGCCGCGGCCGCCGTAGCGCACCGCGGCGTCGCCGCCGGCCGCGATCGTCGCGTGGATCGCCCCCGCCAGCGCGGCGCTCCAGGCGGCGGCCAGCGAGGCGTCGGGCGAGCCCAGGGCCAGCCGCACCGGCGCGTGCACCGCGCGGATGCACACCTCGTCGGCGGTGGAGACGCCGGCGCGCGCCAGCGCCGTCTCCAGCGCCTGGTCCAGCACGTCGCGCAGCACGCCGTCCAGCCGCGCGCGCACGCCGCGGTCGTCGGCGGGCACCCGGTAGCGGGCGTGGAAGCGGGAGACGTGCAGCGCGTCCATCATCCCACCCGGCTGCTGATGCCCAGCCGCGACGTCCCCGGCCCGGTGCCGGGAACGGGGCGGCCCACGATGGCGCCGCGCCCCAGCGCCGTGGCGCCGAGCTGCAGCGTGCGGAAGCCGCCGGTGCGGCCGATGGCGCTGGTGATCCCCAGGTGCAGCCCGCGCCCCACGCGCATCCCCGCGTCGACCGCGCACAGCTCCACCAGCGTGTGCGCGGGGCGGTGGAGGTCGAGCACGTCCTGCACGACGGAGAGCTGCTCGGCGTTCAGCGCGCCGCGCACCAGCACGGTGAAGCGGTGCGCGTGCAGCGCGAAGGCGTCGGCTGCGTCGCCCTCGAGCGGCTCGCTCCCGGGCTCGCCCACCCTGCCGCCCACGCGGAAGCCGCCGCCCAGCACCGAGGTGCTCGCCCCCGGGCCCTCGCCGCCCACGCCCCCCATCCCCCGCATCCGGAAGTCCTCCAGGATCACCGGCGGCGAGCCCAGGTAGAGCTCCAGGAAGCGCGAGAGCCCCGGCACCGTGCCGCGGAAGCGGAAGAGCCAGGCGCACTCGGCAATGAGCTGGCGCCGCGCCGCGACCGGCCAGCGCCGGTCCAGCGCCAGCCCCAGGAAGCCGGCCAGCCAGGGGAGCATGTCTTCGGGGGTGCCGCAGGGGTCCAGCAGCACCTGCCGCAGCGCGGCGCGCCCCTCCAGCTCGTCGATCAGCCCGTCGCAGATGGCCAGGAAGCGGCGCAGGAAGTCGGCGTCGGCGCTCTCGCGGCTGAAGGTGCGCGGCAGGCGGCGCAGCAGGTCGTGCGCGTGCTGCTCCACCCGCAGCGAGCGCACCCGCGGCGTCACCCGGCTGTTGCCCGTGAGCTCCAGCATCACCCAGAGGAAGCGCCCCGGCTCCGCCAGCACGGGCGCCTCGCAGGTCACGAAGACGTCGCCCGCCGCGGGCTGCACCCAGGCCAGCTCGCGCCCGCTCTCGCGCCGGTGCACGGGGGCGAAGGGGATCTCCTTCGGCACCAGCGACCGCGGCGGCATCGCCGGGGAGAGGTCCGGGCGGCGCACCACCAGCCGGTGCAGGTTCTTCGGCGGGTCGCGCGGCACCGCGGGCTCGTCGAAGGTCTCGTCGGCCGTGGCGCACCAGGCCCTGATCCCCGACTGCGGCGGGATGCAGGCGTCCAGGAAGATCCGCCCCCACTGCGCCTGGTACTCGCCCGCGTCGAGCTGGAAGGTGAGCACCGTGCCTTCGGTGGCGTAGCGCACGCGGGCCAGCGGCGCGGTGAGGAAGCCCTCCGCGCTCCAGTAGCCGATCTCGCCGTCCGGCGTGCGCACGATGCCGCCGCCGTCGTAGCCGCGCGCGGTGCGCGGGAGCAGCGCCTCCTCCGCGTCGGCGCCGACGCGCACGCGGAGAAAGCTCTCGCCGGGGCGGCGGGCGACGCAGAGGATCTCGTCGTCCTCCCACTCCAGGTCGCCCGCGTGGGCGATGGGGATGGGGTGATGGGGATCGTCCTTCAGCACCACCGTCGCGAGCTCCGTCCCCGCGCCCACCAGCAGCGCGATCTCGCCGGAGGGGGAGATCGCGAGCCGGTCGACCACCAGCGCCTCGGCGGGGAGGTCGACCAGCGTGGGCGCGCCGCGAGCGGTGAGCTTCAGCAGCTTCGGCGCGCCCTCCAGCGCGGCGTAGACGTTCCGCCCGTGCGCCGCCAGGTCCAGCGGCCGCGTTCCCGCGGGGGTGGGGACGGCGCGGAGCAGCCGGCTGCTCCAGAGGTCGAAGACCAGGATGCGCGCCGCGCCGTGCTCAGCCACGAAGAGCCGGTCGTCCACGTCCACCGCGAGGCCGCGCGGGTCGCGCAGCGGGCCCGCCGGCGCGGGGTCGGCGGGGGCGAAGTCGCCCATCGGCGGCTGGGGCTCGGGCGCCAGCAGCTCTACCTCCTTCGGCTGCCTCGCCTCGGGGAGGAGCGGGCCGCCCGCGCGCCAGAGGGTGCGGGTGATGGTCCCCTCCGCCGGGTCGGCGTGGTAGAGCCGGCACTCCGCGTCGAACGCCATCCCCCCCACCGTGACCGGCCCCGGCGCCGCCCCCGACCAGGGGAGCGCGGCCCAGGCCAGCTCCACCACGCCGTTCGCGTGGTTCAGGAAGGTGCAGTCGTACGACGCGCGGGCCCACGCGTCGCCGCCGTCCACCAGGGCGAAGGGGCGCAGGGTGCTCATCAGCACACCTCCGGCAGGGTGGGGATGGGCACCGGCACCTTCCCCGTCACGGGCGGCTCGATCCCCGTTCCCGGCGCGGGAACGTCGGTGCCGGCCACCACGGAGACCGCCGCGACCTCGGGGACCTCCCAGAGCTCCAGCACCACGGGCTCCTCGATCCACTCCCCGTCGTCCTCGCTCGTCGGCTTCCACCAGGCGAGGCGCGTCTTCTCCACGTACTCCACGCCGTCCACCTGCACCGCCGCCGCCTCCAGCTCGGGGGCGTAGACGCGGCGGCCCAGCGGCCACCCCTGTCCCGAGGGGCCGTAGGGCGGGAGCGGCGCCAGGTACTGGCGGATCACCAGCTCCACCCAGGCGCGCACCGCCTCCACCCCGAACCCCGGCTTCACCGCGACCCCGATGGAGACGGAGACCCGGCGGTAGGTGGGGGGGATGACGTACAGCTCGGTGGTCACCAGCCGCCGCGCGTCGAGCCAGGCGCAGACGCAGCGCAGCAGGTCGCGGTCGGGGACGGGCGCGTTGGGATGGACCGGGTCCACGGCGGGCCAGACGACCACGCTCACCACGCCCGCGGCCTCGGTCTCCTTGCTGGCCGGGTGGAAGCGCGGCATCACCTCCGCGCGCCCGACGCCCGCGCCGGGGGTGGCCAGCGCCAGCTCGCGGAAGTCCCCCGCGGTCACCGCCCGGTCGTGCCGCCGCAGCTCGCCGGGGATGCGCTCCAGCGCGTCGGCCACCGCCTCGGCCTCGGCGCCGCCGGTGGCGGGGCGCGGGTTGCTCGCCTTCACGCCGGCGAGCGAGACCTTCGTGATCGTCTTCGCGGCGACGTTCCCCGCCGCCCCCCCGCCGTAGCGGTAGGTGGTGGCGCGGATGCGCTCGCCGATCTGCGGCGCGCGCCCGCGCGTCCCGTCGCCGAAGCGCACCGTCCCCGCCTCGGGGTCGGCCACGTAGACGCGGTCGCCGCGGCCGTAGGGGGCGAAGTCGTCGACCTCCATCCACGGGGTCCATCCCCCCGGCTCCTCCACCTCCACCAGCAGCGACCCCGCGACCAGGGGGGTGTGCACGAGCTGCCCGGCCTGCCCCGCGCCCCCGTTGCCGGTGGCCAGCAGCTCGGTGCGCGCGGTGCGCACCTGCAGCACCTCGGCGGCGTTGGCGCCCACCCAGAGCACGCGCGGGAGCGGCCGGGCGTTGCCGCGCCGCCGGTAGCCGCGGATCCAGAAGACCACGTCGGCCGCGAGCTTGGGGTCGTCGATGGCCGGCGGGAAGTCGCCCGTTCCCTCCAGGTCCGGATCGGGCGGCACCGGCGCGCCGAGCTGCGTCACGTCCACGGGAAGGCGAAGGCGGACGACGCCCTGCTGCGTGAGGCCGCGCGTCGTGTCCCCCTCCACCACCAGGGGGCGGTAGACGGGCTCGCCGTCCACCAGCTCTCCGTCGGAGACCTCCCACGCCACCTCGTCGCCGGCGGAGGCGGCGCCCTCGCCGGGGCAGGCGTCCACCTCGTCGATCGAGGCGACCTCGGCGTCGGGAACGAAGCCCAGGTTCACCAGCCCGTCGGAGAGGGGGGAGAGGTTCGCCGGCAGCTCCTTCGTCTTCAGCACGGCGATCCAGAGCACCCGGTCGACCGCAGTGGAGAAGTCGAGCGCGGTGAAGCCGGGGACCGCCGGGTCGTCGGGGAGCACGTGGGCCACGTAGAACGCCGCCTGCTCGTCCTCCTCCAGGCCGCGCGCCTTGACCGCCGCGTCGGTGTAGACGCGGGCGTCGCCCCCGGTGGGCTCGGGCGAGGAGAGCTTGGCCACCGCGCGGAAGAGGAGGGGCCACACCTTCGCCTCGTCCTGCGTCTCGAAGCTCAGGCTCCCCGCCTTCACCTCGGTCGCCGCGGGGACGAGGACGGGGGTGGGCTGCGCGAGCTGCAGCGCGGTCATGGCGCGCGCGGGCTGCGCGGGGCGCATGGGCACCTGCAGCAGGCGCAGGAACTCCAGCCGGGTGGCCTCGGGCACCTGGTTGAAGCGGAAGAGCAGGTTCTCGCCCAGGAAGGCGAACAGCTCCAGCAGCGTGATGCCGGGATCGCTGGCGTTGTGGTCCGTCCACTCCCGGGTGTAGACCGGGATGCGGCGGACCAGCTCGTCGCGGAGCTGCTGCCAGGAGCGGTCGTCGAGGATGGGGGTCGGCAGCGGCATGCGCCCTTACTCCAGGTAGAACGGGTAGACCAGGTTCCCCGGCCGCCCGTCGCGCACGTGGGTGTAGCTCACCTGCACCAGCACCAGCGCGGGGTCGTCGCCCTCGTCCACGCTCACGCCCTTCACGTCGATGCGCGGCTCCCAGCGGGCCAGCGCGCGAGAGACGTCCTGGGCCATCAGCGCGCGGGTGGCGCTGCTGTTGGGCCGGGCCAGGTAGCGGCGCAGCCCGCAGCCGAAGTCGGGGCGCATCACCCGCTCGCCCGGCTCGGTGTCGAGCACGATCCAGATCGCCTGGCGCACCTTCTCCGCGCCCTGCTCGTAGACCAGGTCGCCCTCCGCCGGGAGCACCGGGTAGCGCCACCCGCGCCCCAGCCGGTCCGGCGCCCTCACGCGCCCACCTCCCAGCGCTCCACCCGGGAGACCCAGGCAGTGGCGGGGGGCGGGGGCGCGGGGTCCGTGCCGCGGTCGTGGGTCATCACGTTGCTCACCGGCGCGAGCGCCGAGGCGGGGAACTGGGCGGCCATGTCGGCGCCGGGGCTCCCCGCGTGGGGGTAGGTGTGCCCCTGCGCGTCGACGGGGGCCACGTTGAAGCCCAGCAGGGCGAAGTTCAGGTCGGCCGCGGCGTCGTTCGCCAGCGTGGCCGAGGCGTCGAGGATGGCCGCGGCCGCGTCGACGTCCAGCGACGCCACCGCCTTCAGCTCTAGGTCGATCTTCCCGCTGAGCTGCGCCTCCGCCGCCGCGCCGGCCGAGATGCTGAGGCTCGGGGGGATGCAGAACTTGAGTCCCAGCAGGAACCAGAGCTGGAAGAGGAGGACGACGATCGGCAGGAACAGGGTCAGCACGAAGGTCGCGATGATCGTGATCAGCGGGATGGAGAAGAAGCAGATCTGCGGGAAGGGCGGGGGATCTCCCGCCTTCACCGGCTTCCCGTCCTCCGCCTTCACGGGGAGCGCGGAGTTGGCCGGGAACTTCATCTGCACGGGCAGCTTCGCCCCCACCGTAGCTTGGAGCGCGGGGAGGTCGGGCATCTGGATGGTCACCGGGTGGTTGCCGGTGCCCACGGGGTCGAAGTGCGCCGCGAGCTGGTAGGCGGGGGTGGCGTGGCTCCACACCAGCTCGCCGCCGCAGTCGTTCCGCTCCCCCGGCTTCCGCGGGCAGTCGCAGCGGTGGCGGCGCACGAAGCAGCGGATCTCGTACTGCGAGGTCTCGTCGAAGCGCGCCGTGCCCGTCGCGTCCACCTCGCGGCTCCCCGCGGGGAGGAGGCCGAACCAGATGGTCTTTCCCGCCGCGTCCTGGTTGGCGGCGCCGGGGCTCGCGTTCAGCGGGGAGAGGGGATAGACCACCTCCTCCAGCGCGCCGGGGGTGTCGGCCACCGGCTGCCAGGCGCCCACGTTCTCCTGGTCGGGGTCGGCGATCCACCCTTCGCCCACCTGCACCACCCCCGCGTCGTGGCGCCACTTCAGCAGCTCCCTGCGCGCCTCCGCCAGCTCGTCGCGGAGGCCGTCCCGCACCGAGAGCGCCTTCTCCTCCACCGCCCCCGCCACCTTCCCCTGCGCCCCGGTGACGGCGTCCGCGACGGCGCCCGCCATCGCCCCGATCACCCCGCCGCGGGTGACCTGCACACGCTTGCGCAGGAGCCGCGTGGGGCCGCCGCCGTGCTCGAGCTGGGAGAGCTGGGCGGTGAGCGCGCCGATGCGGTTCACCAGGCTCGCCGCCTGGTCGCGGTAGGCGGCATCAAAGCGGAGCTGGCGGCGGCGCACCACGAACCCCGCCTCGCACACCTTGTCGCGCGCCACGCTGGGGAGGCCGGGCGAGTCGCAGTGCAGCTCGCAGGCGACCAGGTAGAAGCGCTTGTGCGAGGGGAGGAAGAGCTTCCGCACCCCCGTGGGATGGAGGTAGTAGCCCCAGCGCGGCTTCTTCTTCCCCGGCGCCGGCGCGGGATACTCGCGCGTCTCCTGCACCACGTCCTCGGCGGTGAAGGCCAGCGAGCGCTGCGGGTCCTTGACGAAGGGCGTGACCGGGTCGCTGCTGTCGAACTTCTGCAGCAGCGGCGCCGTGGCCCGCGGGTCGCGGTTCGCGACCGAGAGCTTCGGCCAGCCCCACCAGGGGGCGGTCAGCGTCCAGGGGCGGTCGTCACACACGAGTCGAATCGATTCCGTGATGGGTCATGCGTTTCGGGCGTCCGCGGCTCGGCGCCCGCTCCGGCTCGCTTAGGCTCGCCCCCTCTCCCGTTCCGGGAGAGGTTGAATTCTCCGTCGCCTGCGCCACCCGCACCGGCAGCGCTGCATCTGCTTCGGCAACACCGACTGCAGGCCTCGCCTTCGCCGCGTCCGCCACCCTCTCCCGGTACGGGAGAGGGGATTGCGCTCTCAGGCGCAGGGGAGAGGGCGCCGCGGCCGCGGACGCGCGGCACACCTTCTCCAGCGGCGGCATCACCACACGTTCCCGGCGCCGGGGGTGTACGAGGGCGACACCACCCCCGTGCTCGCCACCAGCGTCTGGCAGTTCACGATGCCGTCGAAGTTGGCCACCGGCGCGTGCACGTTCAGCACGCTGGCGGTGATGTCGACGTTCACGTTGGCCTGGATCTTCACGTTCCCCGCGGCGTCCATCGTCAGCGTGCACCCGTTGGAGTGGGTGAGCTTCACCTCCGTCGCGCCGGCGTCGAGCACCAGCTGGTGCCCGCTCTGCGTGCTGAGCGTCACCTTCACCGCGCCGTCGGTGTCGTCGAACTCCAGCAGGCTCTTCGCGCGGCTCCTGATCAGCCGCTTGTTGTTGGCCGCGGCCGCGGCCTCGGGAAGCGCCTCCCGCCCGTTCCAGCAGCTCCCCACGATGTAGGGGCGGCGCGGGTCGCCGGCCTCGAACCCCAGCACCACCTGCGTGTCGACCGAGGGGAGCGCCTCGAAGCCCTGGTCATCGTCGGCGTACGGGGTGAGCAGGGTGGCCCAGGCGCGCACGTCGCTCCCGTCGCTCCCCAGCCAGGGGAGCTTCACCTCGATGCGCCCCAGGGCGTCGGGGTCCACCACGTCGGTCACGATGGCCGGGTAGAGCCCCCAGTGGCGGGGCGGCCCGTCGCCGCGCGGGCCGGCGCTCACGAGGTCCCCTCGTTCACGGTGGCGCGCTCGGCCTCGAAGTGGGTGCGGAAGCCGCTGCTGCGGTCGTACGAGTGGCGCACCCGGGTCACGTAGTAGCCGCCGCCGTTGAAGGGCCCGCCCACCCGCTCCAGCGAGACGCGGCTCCCCACCACCAGGTCGGGCGACCCGTTCGTCGTCCCCGCCGCGGTCACGAAGCCGCGGGCGCGGCGCAGCATCTCGGCCCGCGCCCACTCGCGCGCCTCGCCGCTGGTGAGCGGCACGTCGCGCACGCGGTGGCTCACCCGCTCGCCGAAGGCCCGCTGCAGCACGTCGGGCCCCGTCTTCCCCCCCGTCACCTCCGCCTGGATGGCGTCGCCCGCGGCCTCCTCCTCGATCTGGTCGCGGGCGGAGGCGTCGTAGCCGCTCACCTTCACCATGGTGCGCTGGTGGGCCAGGTCGGCGCGGAGCTGGATGTCCATGAGCTGGTTGCCGGCGACCAGGGCGATCTCGGAGCCCGAGCGGGAGGCGCGCCCCTCGAAGTGCAGCGTGTCGCCCACCAGCCAGACCTCGGCCTGCACCCGCGCCGCGCGCTCGCGCAGGAAGGCCAGGTCGCTCTGGTTCCACTGCTGCACCCCGTCGTAGGTGGGCCCGGGGGCGTTCACCTGCGGGGTCAGCCCGTGCTGGTTCGCGATCTCGCTGGCGATGTCGGCGTCGCTCATCTGCTCGTAGCGCTTCATCCGGCGCGTGGTGCGCAGCTCCATCAGCCGGTCCTCGGCGAAGAACACCACCTCGGGCTCGCGGCCCTCGGTGAAGGCGGCCTCCAGCGCGCTCAGGTGCCCGCTGAAGACGGTGCGCGCGGCGGAGGTCTCGCCCACCTCCACCTCCACCTCCTTCCCGAAGTCCAGGATCGACCCGTCCAGCCAGCGCTCGGGAACGTCCGGCTGGTCGGGGTGCGCGGGGGTGCCGGCCACGCGCAGCACCAGCGTCTTCAGCCCCTCGGTGGTCTCCAGCACGTCCAGCCGCAGGACGTCGCGCGAGAGCTCGCTGCTCACCGTCCCCTCGATGCGGAAGATCGGCTCGGCCGAGAAGAGGAGCGGCTCAGTCATCGTGGCCGGAGGCGGAGGTGCGCAGCTCGTCGCGCAGCAGGCGCAGCCGCAGGGCCGAGTGCCGCTCCTGCTCCTGCCACGCCGTCCCGGCGCGCGGGTCCTCGGTGCCGCCCACCGGCGGCGCCTCGACCACCACCTCGGTGCTGAGCGAGTCGACGCGCACGCTCATCGCCCGCCTCCCCGCGGCCCGCACCCGCACCCGCAGCCGATCCGCCCGCCCTTCCGCTTCGGCGCAAGGCCGCCCGCGGGAACGGCGGGGGGAGCGGGAGGAAGGACGGGGAGCCCGGCCCAGGCGGGGACGGTGGGGTCGCGGGTGGCCGGGGGCGTGGCCGCGCTCGCGTAGGGGCGCAGCGCGACCACGCCCGCGCTCGCCGCCGCCGCCGGCCCGCTCCGGGGGCGGAGCGGCACGCCGAAGCCGTAGCTGGTGGCGCGCGGGTCCGCCCGCGGCGGCGCGTAGGCGGCGGGGAGGGACGAGGCCGGCGCGCCCGCGGGCGACGGGGCCTGCACCGCGGCCGCCGGCCCCGAGGCGACGGCGGTCCCGCCGCCCGCCGGGAGCGCGGCGCCGCCCCCCGCCCCGCTCGCGCCGAAGGCCTTGGCCGACGCGCCGGCCGCGGCGCCGGCCCTGGCGATGGCGACGGTCTGCACCGCCGCGTCCACGCCGCCGGCGGCGCTCAGCGCGAACCCCGCGGCCGCCCCCGCGTTCGCCGCGAACGCCGCCCCGGCCGAGACGGAGGCCGAGGCGTCGAGCCCCACCGCCGCCTCGAGCGAGATCCCCGCGTCGGCCTGGAAGCCGACGCTCACGCCGATGCCGGCCTGCAGGGAGAGCGAGGCGCTGAAGTCCAGCTCCAGCCCCGCGGAGAGCGAGACGGTGCTCTCCAGCCCGGCGGCCAGCCCGCGCCAGGCGTCCGCCGGCAGCCCCATGCGCCGGGCGAAGTCGGCCGCGCTCTCGCCGGCCAGCGCGGTGCCGGTGCGGTTGCCGCCGGCGCCGGCGCTCCCGGGGGTGGCCCCGCCGCCGCCGGCGCCCGCGGGCTTGGGGGGGGCGCCGGCGTTCTGCTTCGACTGGGACTGGAGGAGGGCGTACTGCGGGTCCTGCTCCTTGATGCTCACGCTCATCTTGGCGCGCAGCGGCTCGCCGGTGGGCGCGAACAGGTCGAAGTCGATGGAGAGCTGGCTCATCACCCCCACGATGGTGAGCCCGCCCCACACGAACTTCACCCGCGGCGGGCTGGGGCGCGTCTGGCCCCCGCTGGCCTGGGGCAGGACGAACTGCTCCACCCTCCCCGTCTTCTCGCGCACGTTGCGGGCGCCGCCGCTGCTCCCCACCTCGTCGGCGGTGTCGAACACCAGGTCGAAGGAGAGCTCGGTGGAGGACTTGCCGCCGTGCTGCTGCTGCTGGCGGCCGGCGCTCTGCCCCCCCTCGGTGGTGTTGCTGAGCGTCAGCCGCAGCGAGGCGGGGTTGAACTGCACGGGGATCTCCTCGAGCTCGTCGTCGTTCGAGCTCTCCCCGAGCTTGATCAGCGTGGCCTTCTCCAGGATGCTCATCGCGTCGTCACACCGGGTGGTTCGATCTTGCGTGCGTTCCCTCGGCGCACTTGCGGACGCCGGCTATAGATCCTTCGGCCTGCCGTCCTCACCCATGGGGCGATTCCGTCGCGGCCGGCCTCAGGATGACGTCCTTTGGGGGCCGGGTTCAGACCCGGGGTCGCCCGCGGGCGACCGCACCTCCTGCCCCTCGCTGCCCCTTTCGACGTCATCCTGAGGGCGGCCATGCCGTCGCCGCGGCTCACGCATTCGTTCGCAGCCCGAAGGATCTATCGCCGGTGCAGCACGTCAGCCGGCGCGATCCCGGCATCCGCCCTCACACCTTCAGCTTCAGCCCCTCGTGGGCGATGGTCAGCTCCTCGATGGCGATCTCGCCCGTCTTCGCGTTGAGCTGCGGGCCGGCGATCTTCTGCGGCAGGCCGCGGGTGAAGGTCCAGGTGGCCAGCACCTTCTGCCCGTCGTTGCTCTTGAGCTGCACGGTGCCGTCGTAGCGGGGGACGGGGACGACCCCCTCCAGGATCCCCTGCAGCCAGCGCCAGAGCGCCGCGTTCACCTTGTTGTCGTCGCCGTAGAACATCCCCCGCTTCAGCACCAGGTTGCCGTACTTCCCCCGGCCCACGCGGCGGATCACCCCGTCGTTGCGGCCGCCCTCCACCAGCTCCTGCACGTCCATCTCGATCTCCAGCCCGGTGCACTCCTGGAAGCCGCCGTCGCAGAGCGCATCGCCCGAGGTCCCGCCCCCGCCACCCCCTCCTCCGCCTCCCCCGCCGCCTCCGCCCGCCGGCGGCGCCGTCCCTGCCTTCCCCGACTCGCGGTTGGGCGAGCGGCGCAGCGACACGTAGAAGTTGAAGGTGTTGGCCAGGCGGCGGTCGCCGTTCTCTGCCCTCCCCGCCATCTCACCCCTCCGCGGCCAGGGTGCCGTCGCCCTCGCGCGTGAGCTTGAGGACGATGAACTCCAGCGGCTCCACCGGGGCCACGCCCACGTGGCAGACGAGCTTCCCCTCGTCGATCTCCTGCTGCGTGTTCAGCGTCTCGTCGCAGCGCACGAAGAACCCCTCGTCCGGGGTGCGCCCGCGGAAGGCGCCGGCGCGGAAGAGCTCGCCCAGGTAGACCTCCAGCAGCCGCGCCAGCTCGTCGCGCAGCGCCGCGTCGTTGGGCTCGAACACGGTCCACTGCATCTGCTCCAGCAGGGTGCGGCGGAGCATGGAGACCAGCCGGCGCACCGAGAGCTGCCGCCACCGCGGGTCGAAGGAGAGGGTGCGCCCCGCGGTGAGCCGGATCCCGTCGCGCTCGCGGACGAAGACGTCGACCGCCGCCTGGTGCAGCTCGTCGTGGCGCGGCCGGCTGACGCGGTCGGTCACGTCCACCGCGCCCACGCAGAGCGCGTTCGACGGCCCATGCTGCACCCCGAAGGCGATCTCCTGCCGGGCGACGATCCCCGCGGCGAAGGCGGCGGGGTTCACCGGCACCAGCGGGTCGCGCGCGTCGTCGGGGCGCGACACCTTCACCCAGGGGTGGTAGCCCGCCGCCCACATGCTGGAGAAGCGCGACCGCCACTCCAGGAGCTGGCGCTGCCCGATCCCCGGCGGCGCGTCGAGGAGCACCACCCAGCGCTCCAGCCGCTCGGTGAAGTCGACCACCTTCTGCTGCTGCACGGCGATGGCGGCGCGGCCGGCGTTGTCCAGCGGGTCCAGCCGGAGCCCGGTGAGCTCCTCGTCGCTCCCGTTCCCCGGGCGCGGGTCGGGGCACCCCGTCGCGGGCGCGGGCGGCGTCTTCGCCGCGGGCTCCACGCAGCGCTCGAACTCCGGCCCGGCGAGCGAGGTGACCGGCTCGCCCGCCACGCGCGCGGGGAGCGGCTCGGGGGAGTAGAGGTCGGGGACCACCAGAACGGCGACCTCGTCGACCTCGGCGAGCGCGTGGATGCCGCCGCGCGGCTGCTCGTCGCCCGGCGTCCAGCGCGGGTCGAAGCAGTCGGCGGGCACCAGGTCCGGGTAGCGGTCGCGCCCGCAGGTGAACTGCGGGTGCTCGGGGTCGTCGGGCTCCACCACCTCGCGCAGGAACGGGTCGTCGGGGATGATGTCGCTCCCGCTCCACCTCGCGTCGGGCCAGCAGAGCGCCGACTCGGCGTAGAGGACGGCGGCCACGAAGCGGCGGTGGAGGGACGAGAGCCCCAGCCGCTCGTGCACCTCCGCGCGGCCGATCCCGTCGTCGGAGCGGTCGGTGAGGTAGAGGTCGGCCTCCACCACCTCGGCGCGCAGGGGGGCGAAGGGGAGCGGCGACTCGAGCGTGGCGAAGCGCTCGCGCGCCAGGGCGTCGGTGCGCCAGCGGTCGTCCACGTCGGTGACGAAGCGGAGCACGGGGACGCCGCCGGGAAGCCAGAAGCGGAGCAGCGTCCCCACGCCGACCGGCGCGTCGGGGAGGAGGACGAGCTCGGAGAGGCCGGCGGTGAGGTACGCCAGCGGCCGCGCGCGGAAGGAGAGCGAGGCGCGCAGCCGGTTCCCCCAGCTCCCCTCGTCGCGCGCGCGCAGCACCATCTCGCCGCCGCCGCGCGGCGTGGCGCCGTGCACGGTGCCCTTCGCCGTCCCCCAGCCGTTCTCCGCCTTCCCCTCGCCGTAGTCGTGCACCACGCGGACGATCCAGGCGCGCCGGCCGCCGTTCTCGAAGAAGGCGGAGACGGCGTAGGGAAGGAGCCCCGGCCCCTCGAAGCCGCCGTAGAGGCGGCGGTAGCCGTCCCAGCTCTCCACCGGCACCGCGACGGAGCGCAGCGACGCCAGCGGCGCCGCGGGCCCGCGCGGCGGCTCGGCCCACCACGCCCCCGCGAACGCCGGCAGGCGCGACGGCCCGCGCGGGGCCACCCCCACGAAGGCGGCCACGTCCATCCGCACCCCGGTGAGGGCGCGGATGGGCTCGTCGGAGAGCGGGTAGACCCCCGGCGCGCCGAGGGTGAGGCGTTCTAGCATCGGGAACAGAAGTGCCTAGTGCCTAGTGCCTAGTGCTGAGTGCTAAGTGCTAAGTGCTAAGTGCAAAGTGCTGGGGGGTCGCGTGCGGCCGCGGCTCAGCGCCCTCTCCGGCTCGCTTAGGCTCGCCACCTCTCCCGTACCGGGAGAGGTTGAATGCCTTCGCGGTGGCGCGTTCTCCCACCGGCCACGCTGCGTCTGCTTCGACAACACCGACCGCAGGCGCCGCCGTGGCCGCGTCCTCCTCCCTCTCCCGGTACGGGAGAGGGTTTGCGCTCTAAGGCGCAGGGAGAGGGCCCCGCGGGGCGTCGGACGCGCGCCGTTGCGCACTCCCGCACTTCCGCACCCGGTTTACTGGAAGTCGATCCCCTCGTGCACCAGGTGGAGCTCCTCCATCGCCACCTCGCCGCCGCCCTTGGCGGCCAGGGTGGGGCCGCTCCACTTCTTGGGCTGCGCGTTGAAGAGCTTCCAGCGGGCCACCGGGTTGCGGGCCTCGTCCATCAGGGTGATGGTCACCGGGCGCGGGTCGGCCGTGCCGTCGCGCACCCCCCGCAGCCACAGGAACAGGTCGTCGCTCCCCACCACCCCCCGCTTCAGGGTGATGTCGTCGTTCTTGTGCGTGTTGGGGATCTTCCGCGCGGTGTTGAACTTCTCGTTGCCGTTGCGGTACTCGCTGTAGCTGATGTCAATTCCCAGCCCGCTCACGTCCGAGAAGCCACCGACGATGGTGCCCTCGGACCCGTCGCCCTGCGTCCCGCCCAGCGCCACCAGGAAGTTGAAGGCGCCGTAGGGGTTGTCGCGGAATGTCGGCATCGCGTCCTCGTCAGCTCGTGGGGTTGGTCACGGCGTCGCCCGTCC
Organism: Longimicrobiaceae bacterium; assembly: GCA_045803205.1. GTDB lineage: Bacteria > Gemmatimonadota > Gemmatimonadetes > Longimicrobiales > Longimicrobiaceae > Longimicrobium. The sequence continues at coordinate 5,216 of JBJMPM010000200.1, read as the reverse complement.
ACTGCCCGATGCGGAAGATCACGAACTCCGCCGGCTTCACCGGGGCCACCCCGATCAGGCAGATCATCCGGCCGTTGTCCAGGTCGTTCTGCGTCATCGTGGTGCGGTCGCAGCGGACGAAGTAGGCCTTCTCCGGCTTCTCGCCCAGCAGCGCCCCGTTGCGCCACTGCACCAGCAAAAAGTCCTCGACCGTGCTGCGGATGTTGGCCCACAGCCGCTCGTTGTTGGGCTCGAACACCGCCCACTGCGTGGCCTTGTCGATGGAGTGCTCCAGGAAGATGAACAGCCGCCGCACGTTCACGTACTTCCACTCGGGGTCGCTGCTGATGGTGCGCGCCCCCCACACCCGGTTGCCCCGCCCGGGGAAGAAGCGCAGCGCGTTGATCCCCTCGGGGTTCAGCACGTCCTGGCGCGGCTTGTTGATGTTGATCTCGAACTGCGTGAGCCCGAACACCACCTCGTTGGCGGGCGCCTTGTGCACCCCGCGGTTGATGTCGGTGCGCGCGTAGATCCCCGTCACGAAGCCGCTCGGCGGGAGGAGGAGCTTGCGCGGCGGGGCGCCCTGGGCGGCGCGCTCCAGCGGGTCCAGCGTCACGATCCACGGGTGGTAGAGCGCGGCGTACTTGCTGTCGAACTTGCCGCGGAACTGGCGGATCTCCGTCATCGAGCTCTCCGGCGGCGCGTCGAGCACGGCGATGCGGTAGCGCAGCTCCTCGGCGTGCGCCACCAGGTTGCCGGTCGCCAGCACCACCTCGTCGTCGGTGGCCAGCGTGGCCGCGTCGGGCGCGGCCACGATGGCGATGTCGTCGATCTCGCCCAGCGCCTCGAGCCCGGTGGCCTTCATGCTCACCACGTCGGGGTCGGCCTTCTTCCCCAGCAGGCCGGCCGCCGAGATCAGCACGCCGTCCAGCCCGCCGGTCAGCCGCCCGCCGGTGAGCCCGGCCGCCAGCTGCAGCGCCGCGGTGAGCCGCTGGGCGGTGGCGGTGCCGAGCTGGTCGCCGCCGTAGGTCTTCCCCGCGCCGTCGGCCAGGTAGACCACCGCGTTCTCGTCGGCCGGGTCGTCCTTCTGCAGGATGCGGCCGAGGAAGCGCTTGTGGTTCTGGTCGGGGTAGAAGTCCAGCTCGGCGTAGAAGTCGGCGCGCTCGCCGTCGCCCACCACCACCTGGACGTTCACCTCCACGATCTGGATGACGTCGACCGCGCCCGCCGGCGGGTTGCCGCTCGCGTCCACGAAGCTCTGCGTGCCGTCCGGCGCGACCTCCACCCCGAACAGCTTCGCGGCGTTCACCGGGTCGTTGGGCCTGGGCAGGGTGTCGCCCGCGGCGTAGATCTCCACGAGGGTCCCGGTGCGCGCGCGGTTGGCGCGGACGTTGGGCGCGACCCCGGTGGCCACGTTGCCGCTGCGCTGCACCTGGACGACCAGCAGCACGTTCCCCATCAGCCCCGGCCAGCGCGCCCGCCACTGCACCGCGGTGCCGCCGCCGATCACGAAGGGAAGGGAGGCGACCCCGTCCGCCCCGCCGCCGTCGTCGTAGACGCGCGAGACGTACAGGCGCTTGCCGCCGTTCAGGAAGAAGGCGCGCGCCGCGTGGGCCAGGTAGGGCACGCGCTCCACGCCGCCGGCGAGCTGCAGCGGCTCCAGCCCGCCGTACACGCGCTCGAACTCGGTGAAGCTGGTGATCAGCCGGGACTCGCTGGTGGCGGGGCCGCCGCTGTACTGCACCGGCCCGTAGCGCGCCATCCCCGCGAACCCGGTGGTGCTGGTGGGCACCCCCTCGATGCTCTTCGAGCGGAAGCTCACCTCCTCGACGTACACCCCCGGGGCCAGGTATTCGGGCATCGGTATGCTCCTTTCGGCTCTCTCGCGCTCGGGCGCTCAGGTGAAAACGAACTGCTCGCCGGCCAGGCCGTCCGGCCCGAAGCTCACGTTCCGGGTGGCGCCGGCGCGGTATCCGGGGGGAAGGGCGGTGCCCGCCAGCACCTCGTCGAAGCCCGCCAGCGGCACCTCCTCCAGCGGCAGGTCCCACAGCGGGTCGACCTTCGAGCTGGGGTCCGTCGCGGGATCGGGCGCGGTGTCCGGGCCGAAGACGGTGACGGAGAGCAGCACCGGCAGCGTCAGCTCCGCCCCGCTCACCGCCCGCGGGCCCAGGATCAGCAGGAACTCGCCGCGCTCGTCGCCGTGGGCGGTGGCCACCACCCGCGTGGCGTCGTCCAGGCGCCGCGCCTCCACCCGCGTCCAGCGCATCGGCCTGCCGCCGCGCCTGACGATGCCGCGGCACCCCATCGCCCCCGCCGGCAGGTCGTAGGCGGGCCCCGGCCAGAGCGCGGGGCGGATCACCCGCCCGCTCGGGTCGGGGAGCGGGGGCGGCGGAGCCAGGCGCACCCGCAGCCGCCGGGGGACGCGGCGCATCGACGGGTCCCAGAGGCGCAGGTCCAGCGGGTCCTTCACCCCGGCGCCGAGCCGCACCGCCCAGCGCGAGGCGCGGCGGCGCTCCACCCGCGGCAGCACGTCCTGCCCGGCCCACGGCGACGCGGCGGGGTCGCGTTGCGGGACGGCGGGAGGGAGGGGCACGCCGTCCCTCGCCACCTCCACCCGGAAGGGGAGGCGGCCGCCGTGCAGCGGCTCGGCGGGCTCGATGCCCAGGGCGAGCCGCGTGACCAGCTCGTCGTAGCGGGAGGGGAGGAAGAGGTTCATGCGGCCGCCGAGGCGGTGACGCCGGCCACGGCGGTGCGCACGTCCGGCGGCGGCACCGCCCGCAGCCCGTCGAGGCGGACCACGCGGGCCACGTAGGGGATGGAGAGCTTGTAGTCGTGCGGCAGCGAGTCGAAGGTGCGCATCACCGCCTCGGTGCTGATCTCCTCCAGCACCACCTGCACCGAGTCGCCCGGCGCCCAGGTGGGCCCGGTGAGCAGCGGGCCGGAGAGGGAGGGGTAGGTCTCCAGGCACTGCATGGCGCGGCCGAGGATGCGCAGCTCGTACTCGGCGTTGGCGGCCCAGGCGGTGAGCAGGAAGTGCAGGTCCAGCGGCAGGTGCGAGCGCCCGTCCAGGCTCCCCACCCCCGACCACCCCGCGCGCATGGCCTTGTTGAAGTCCACGCGGTAGAGGAAGATCGAGAGCATCGGCGGCTGCACCGCGCTGCTGGTGGTGCCCACGTGCTCGAAGTCCTCGGTGCGGATGAGCGTCGCCTTCACCGTGGTGGCGATGTCGAGCGGGTTGTCGGGGGGCTGGAAGGCCTGGGTGAGCAGGCGCTCCAGGCTCCGTCCCGTGGCCGCGATGCAGTCGAAGCCCGCCATCGCCGCCCCTTCAGCCCGCGGTGGCCGCGCGCACCGCCTCGGCCAGCGCGCGCGGCGTGGCGGCGGCGAGCGCATGCCGGTCGGGCACCAGGCGCCAGAGCGCGGCGGTGCGCCCGTCGGCGGAGAGGAGGAGCAGCTTGAGCCGGGGGTGGCGGTACATCAGCTCCAGCAGGTCGTTGGGGATCGGCGCCTCGCCGCCCTCGGCGAGCAGCACCTGGGCGCCGGTGCGGGCCACGCGCTCCGACAGGCGGTCCAGGCCGCCGGCCGGGTCCACCCGCTCCACCTCCGCCTCGCCCGCCAGCGCATCCCTGACGATGTCGGCCAGAAGCGGCGGGACGCGCGCGAGGAGAAGGCGAGTACCGGCCACGGTGCGGAAGGGGTGGACGAAAGGCCGCATCACACGCCTGCCACGATGCGCTTGGCCCGCGGCGCCCGGTATCGGCCAGAGTGCCCGGGCCGGGGTGGGGGGATCGATCAGGGGATGGATCTAGATCTCCGCCGCCCTTGCGCGGGCGCTTCGCGCCACCCGGGAACGCGAAAGACGCAGGGGAGCTGCTTCGCTCTCCTGCGCCTTGCGTCTCCGCCTGCGTGCGAGGGGAAACTGCCTGGTTTCACACGGAGTCAACGGAGTCAACGGAGTCGATGTTCACCGTTGACTCCGTTGACTCCGTGTGAGGCCCTTCTCTTTCAGGATTCGGAACGAGACCCGGATGGGTCGGAAAGGATCTAGACCATGGGGAGGGAGGGCGCGCGGCGGTCCTCGGGACGGAGGCGCGCGGCCGCCGCGCCGCGCCGGGAGACGTGCAGCTTCTCCAGCAGGTGGTGCACGTGGTTCTTCACCGTGCTCAGCCCGATGCGGAGCCGGCGCGAGATCTCCTTGTTCGAGAGCCCCTCGCCCACCAGCGCCAGCACCTCGCGCTCGCGCGGGGTGAGCGCGCTGGCGTCGGCGGGGTCGCCGCGGCGCGCGGCCAGCTCGCCCACGTGGCGGAAGAGCGAGGCGGCGATGGCCGGCGCGCACACCAGCTCTCCGCGCGCCACCTCCAGCATTGTCCCCACCAGGTCGTCGATCGAGGCGTCGCGCGTGACGAAGCCCCGGACCCCCGCCTCGGCGCAGGCCAGCACCCCCTGCTCGGTGTCGCTGATGGCGAGCGCCACCACCTTCGTCTCGGGCCGGAGCTCGCGGGCGGCGCGCACCACCTCGGCCGAGCCGGCGAGCCCCAGGTCCAGCAGGAGCACGTCGGGGCGCGCGTGCCGCAGCAGCTCCAGCGCCTCGGCCAGGTGCCCCGCGGTGGCCACGACGTCCGTCTCCGGCCGGCGGGAGAGGCTGATCGCCAGCCCCTCGCGGTAGAGGCAGACGTCGGTGGCGACCGCCACGCGCAACGGCGCGGCGGTGGGGCGGGCGGACTCGTCGGGCGCGGGGATGGAGGGAAGCAAGAGGAGACGGGGGTGGGTCGCGGCCCCGGGCGCTCGCCCGCGGACGCGTGGTCTGGATCTCTCGGCTCCGCGGAATGCGGGCGCGCGGGGGAAGGCGCATCTTCCGTACCTCTCGCCCGTTTTCCGCCAGCGCGCGTAAAACTCCTTGCCGCGCCTCGCTTTCCTCGGATGTGCGGCGCCACCCGCTACCCGCAATTCTGTGGCAGCATCGGGACAGGGTGTGGCACGGATGACTCCACCGGGCATCCTGCTACACGATCTGGCCCGCGGTCTCGCGGACACCGGGCGGCCGAGGCGGCTCTCCCTTCTGAAGCATCCTGAAATTGTCCATCCTGAGAGGGTGTTGCTGAACGCGCACATTCCCGCGGCACCACAGGTGTCATCCTGAGGCCCGGCCACACGGGTGCTGGCGTCGGCGCTGCAGACGGCAGGGCCGTGAGGATCTGGCCGAGGAATGCGCAGGAGCCCGCCGCGGAAGCCCGCACGCT
>JBJMPM010000143.1:0-12518 GCA_045803205.1 Longimicrobiaceae bacterium | reverse complement strand
GGGGATCAGGGCCCAAGCGGCGATGAGCGAGCGACGCATTGCGATATCTGCCGTCGAATTCGGGAAAGAAGTCGTGCCGCCCGCCGCGCCCGGCGAGGGGCGCGGCGGGCGGCGGTTCGGCCTCAGCGGATCTTGTTCTGGATCATGAACGCCACGACGATGGCGAACAGCGCCACGCCCTCGACGAAGGCCGCGAGGATCAGGGCGGCGGTCTGGATGGTGCCGGCCAGCTCGGGCTGGCGGGCCATCCCCTCGGTGGCGCCGCGGCCGATGAGGCCGATGCCGATGCCGGCGCCGATCACCGCCACGCCCGCACCGATGCCCGCGCCGAGCAGGCCGTTGTTGAGCGCCGTGTTGGCCGCCTGAAGCATCATCATGAGAGTCTCTCCCGTTGGTCCTGCATCCGTTGTCCGGGCCTCGCTCCGCGGACTCCGTGTCCGCCCGGGCGCCAGCCGGCGCCTGTCGCGCCGCGCGCCCCTCCCCGGGCGCCCATCTCCCGGGTACTGTACGACGGGGGTGGAGCGCGCCCCGCCGGCGGCGATTTCCCGGCCTCGCCGCGAGCCGAAACTTCGAAGTGCCTAGTGCCTAGTCCCTAGTGCCCAGTGTTGCCGTTCAGGCCGCACCTGGGTGGCTCGTCCGACACTTCCTTTCCTGCCGCCTCTGCATCCTGCTCCGCGCCGTAGTTCCTAGGCACTTGGCACTAGGCACTAGGCACTTCTGTTCATCAGTGCGCGTGCCGCACCAGCCCGATGAACACGCTGCTCAGGATCGCGAAGATGAACGCCTGGAGGAACGCCACGAAGATCTCCAGGAAGGTGATCGCGACCGCCATGAACAGCGGGCCGATCACCACCGCCCAGCTCCCGAACACGAAGATCAGCGAGATGATGGCCAGGAGCACGATGTGCCCCGCCGTCATGTTCGCCATCAGGCGGATGGTCAGCGCGATCGGGCGGACGAACTTGGCCAGCAGCTCCAGCGGGAGGAGGAACACCGCCATCAGGTTCCCCGCCACCGGGCCCATCCCCGCCGGCTTCATCCACACCGTGTGCACCCAGTGCCCGAAGCCCTGCGAGATCATCGCGCCCACCTCCACCACCAGGAACACGATCAGCGCCAGCCCCAGCGTCACCGAGATGCTGGCCGTGGCGCTCGCGCCGTAGGGGAAGATGCCGAGCAGGTTGGCGAACATGATGAAGAAGAACAGCGTGCAGATGAACGGCGCGAACTTCTCGCCGCCATGCCCGATGTTCGGCATCACCACCTCGTTGCGGATGAAGAGCACCATCGCCTCGATCAGGTTGTGGCGCTTCCCCGCGGTCACCCCCGGCTCGGCCTTCGCCGCCAGCGACGCGCCGCCCAGCAGCGTGACCACCGTGAGCAGCCCCGCGATGAGCAGGAACACCACGAACTTGGTGGGCGTCAGGTCGATCGGCCCCACCTGCCAGGTGCCCGGCGGGGGGAAGTGCACCGTGGTGCCCGGCAGCTCCCACTCGCGCGAGTCCTGCACGTGGTGCAGGAAGTCGATCTGCTCTTCGTGCCCCGACGCCGGCTCCCCCGCGGCGGGGTTGCCGTAGGCCGGGTTGGTGGCGGCCCGGTGCTCCGCCTGCACCTGGGCGTTCTGCGCCACCGTCTCCACCGGCGCGTGCGCGGGCTGCGGGGCGGCGTGCGCGGGCGCCCCGGCCAGTGCGAGCAGGACTGCGGCTGTAGCGATCATCGAACCCTGGTATCCCCTGCGCCGGCCGAGAAGAGCACCGGCTCGATCAACGTGGTTGCGAACAGCACCGTCACCATCGGCAGCAGCGCGGGCCCCATCGGCAGCCCCAGCGCGGGGACCACCACCAGCGCGGCCGCCGCCACCAGCAGGAAGCGGGCGATCATCCCCACCCCGAAGGCGGCCAGCCGGCTCTGCGGAAGGGCGGTCGCGGTCACCGCGAGCACCATCGCCTGCCACGCCGCCGCCACCCCCACCCCGAAGGCCACCGCCCCGCGCTCCTCCGGCCGCACCAGCAGCGAGGCGGCCGCCCACACCAGCACCGCGATCACCGTCACCGCGGCCAGGAGGCGGAGGAGGCGCGCGCCGGTCACTTCCCCTCCCGCTCCGCCCGCTCGCGGGGCACCACCACCAGCCGCCGGTACACCCAGGCCAGGCTGAGCGCGAACCCCCCGAACACCCCCAGCATCACGCCCCACGGACTCGTCCCCAGCCGGTCGTCCAGCCAGCTCCCCAGCAGCGTGAAGAGCACGATCCCCGCGCCGAAGGTGAGCCCCAGCCCCGCGTACTGCGCCGCTCCCGGCACGTCCGGCCGGCGGGGGCCCGGGGGCCCCGGAATCTGCGCCATGGCTGGCCTTTTCTCCCCTTCTCCGCGCGTTCGAAGCCCAATATACGAGCTTGTGAAATTTTTCGCAAGCTCGTTCCGGGCAGGGCCGGACAGCCTTGTGAATTTTTTCGCAAGCACGCTCCGGGTGGGCCGGAACGTTGCTTGACGCCCTCGCCGCGGGGCCCCTATCTTGCGATCCCCGCGCTTCGGAAGCCCTGGCGCGGCACCCCCCGCCGGGCCTGCCCGGCGCACGCCGTGGACGGCCGCGCCGCACCCCGCTGCACCGGCGCTCTCCCGAGGTGACGACCCATGCGCTCCGCGCTCGCCTTCGCCGCCCTGACCCTGCTGGCGGCCTGCACACCACCGTCCCCGTCGGCCCCCGCGCCCGCCTCCGGGAGCGACGACGGCGGCGCCGCGTCGGGCGAGCCGCTGGCGACCACCCTCTCGGTGGAGCCCACGGCCGACAGCGTGCGCTTCCTGCTGCAGGTGACCAACGCCACCCGGGGGCCGCTCACGCTGGAGTTCCGCAGCGGCCAGAGCTTCGACTTCGCCGTGAGCGAGGGCGCGCGCGCGCTCTGGACCTGGTCGGCCGACATGATGTTCACCCAGGCGCTGCGCAGCGAGACGCTGGCGGCGGGCGAGACGCGCTCCTTCGACGCCTCCTGGCACCCCCCGGCGGAGCTGCGCGGGCGCACCCTCACCGCCACCGGCCGCCTCACCTCGTCGAGCCACCCGGTGGAGCGCACCCAGGCCTTCCGGCTCCCGTGACCGCGCGCGCCTCAGCACGAATCGTTCCCCGCGCGAGCGGATCCGCGCCCGCGCTCGGCGGCCAGGACGCGTTCCCCTCGCTCGACGACGTGCGGGCGGCGGCGCGGCGGCTGGAGGGGGTGGTGCGGCGCACCCCGCTGGAACGCGCCGACGCGCTCTCCGAGGCGGCCGGCGCCGAGGTCCATCTCAAGCTGGAGGGGATGCAGCGCACCGCCTCGTTCAAGCTGCGCGGCGCCTACAACCGCGTGGCGCTGCTCTCGCCGGAGGAGCGGGCGCGCGGGCTGGTGACGGGGTCGGCCGGGAACCACGGGCAGGGCGTCGCGCTGGCGGCGCGGCTGCTGGGCGCGCGCGCGGTGGTCTTCGTCCCCGAGGATGCGCCGGAGGGAAAGCAGCGGCGCATCGCCCGCCACGGCGCGGAGCTGCGCCGCGTCGCCGGCGGCTTCGACGAAGCGTACGCCGCCGCCACGGCCTTCGCAGCGGAGACGGGCGCCGTGTTCGTCCACGCCACCAGCGACCCCGCCGTGGTCGCCGGCCACGGCACCGTCGGGCTGGAGATCTTCGAGGACCTGCCGCAGGTGCGGACGATCGTCGTCCCCGTGGGCGGCGGCGGGCTGGTGTGCGGCGTCGGCATCGTGGCGCGCGCGCTGGGGAGCGGGGTGCGGGTGGTGGGCGCGCAGACCGACCAGACGGCCGCGATGCACGCCTCGCTCGCCGCCGGGGAGCCGACGACGACGCCGTACGGCCCCACGCTCTGCGAGGGACTCTCGGGCGACGTGGACGCGTGGGCGCTCGACCTCGCGCGCGAGGTGGTCGACGAGGTGGTGGTCGTGCCGGAAGACGCGGTGCGGCGCGCGATCCGCTGGCTCTACGTGGAGGAGGGGGTGGTGGCCGAGGGCTCGGCGGCGGTGGCGGCGGCGGCGCTGCTGGAGGGCGCCATCCCCCACCTGGAGGGCCCGGTGGCGGTGGTGCTGACCGGGAGCAACCTCGACGCGGCGCGGCTGGCGCCCATCCTCGCCGGGGAGTGATGCCGATCCTCCCCTGGGCCGGGATCCACCCGCGCATCCACCCCACGGCGTTCATCGCCCCCGGCGCCACGGTGATCGGCAACGTGACGGTGGGCGAGGAGGCGAGCGTCTGGTTCGGCGCGGTGATCCGCGGCGACGAGCCGGAGCACGAGATCTCGATCGGCGCGCGCACCAGCATCCAGGACAACGTGGTGGTGCACGTGAGCCGGCAGGGCGCCACGGTGATCGGCGCCGGGGTGACGGTGGGCCACGGCGCCGTCCTGGAGAGCTGCGTGGTGGGCGACGGCGCGCTGATCGGGATGAACGCCGTGGTGCTGCAGCGCGCCACCGTGGGCGAGAACGCGCTGGTCGCCGCCGGCGCCGTGGTCGGCTCCGGGAGCGAGATCCCCCCGCGCACGCTGGCCGCGGGGACGCCGGCGCGGGTGAAGAAGGAGCTGCAGGGCGAGTCGCTGCGCTGGGTGGCCACCAGCGCCGAGCACTACGTGGAGCTCTCCCGCAGCTACCTGGCGCAGGGAATCGGCCGCGTGGAGGGCGACTGATCCAGGTGCGCATCCGCGGCCGTGGCGCCCTCTCCCTGCGCCTGAGAGCGCAAACCCTCTCCCGTACCGGGCCCGTACCGGGAGAGGGGGACGACGCGGCGGTGGCGTCGCCTGCGAACTGCCGTGCTGAATCGGCTGCGGCGTTGCCGGTCGAGAGGCACGAATGTCTGAAATTCAACCTCTCCCGGGACGGGAGAGGTGGCGAGCCTGGGCGAGCCGGAGAGGGCACCAGGCCGGGCCGCGCGCCGAGCCCCGCGATCGCCGACCATCAATGAGCAATTCCGCACCCGAGTAGGGGAATAGATGAGCATGGCTGACTTCACCGGGGAGACACCGGCCCCGTCCACCGGCGCGGCGCATGGGCCGCCCGCGCAGGCCGACGGCGCGCGCGCCCCCGGCCGGGAGCCGGCGGACCCGCCGGCGGCGGACGGCTCGATGGAGGCGCTGCTGCGCACCCTCACCGCGCTCGCCGGCCCCACCGGGCAGGAAGACGAGGTGCTGGCGTGGGTGCGCCGCGAATGGGAGCCGCTGGGCGAGGTGACCACCACGCCCGTCGGCAACCTCTTCCTCCGCCTTCCCGGCCCCGGCAGGCGGGTGCTCCTCGCCGCGCACGCCGACGAGCTCTCGCTCATCGTGCGCTCCATCACCCCCGACGGCTTCCTGCGCGTGCTCCCCGGCGAGCGCGACCAGTTCGCCTTCCCCTACTTCGTGGGCTCGCCCCTGCGCGTGCTGGCGGAGACGGGGCCGCTCCCCGGCGTCGTCGCGACCACCACGGGCCACGCGCTCACCCCCGAGCAGAAGACGCGCACCGCGCTGGGATGGGACGACCTGTTCGTGGACGTGGGGCTCACCGCCGCCGAGTGCGCCGAGCGCGGGGTGCGGGTGGGGACGCGCATGGTGTGGGACCCGGGGATCCGCCGCGTCGGGCGGCTGCTGATGGGGAAGGCGATGGACGACCGGATCGGCGTGGCGGTGCTGGTGGAGCTCGCCCGGCGGCTGGCGGGGGCGGAGCGCCGCTACGACGTGACGCTCGCGCTCACCGTGCAGGAGGAGATCGGAATGCTGGGCGCCAGCAGCCTTGCGCGCGACGGGCGGGCGTACGAGGTGGGGTTCGTGATCGACAACGGGCTGGCGGGCGACATCCCCACGGTGAGCGAGGCGCACGTGCCGGTGCGGCTGGGGATGGGCCCCGCGCTGGTGCACCGCGACTCCTCCGTCCACTATTCGCGCCGCCTGATCGCCGAGCTGCGCGCCACCGCCGAGGGCGCCGGCATCCCCGTGCAGGACGCGGTGCTCTACCACTACTCCTCCGACGGCGCCCACCTGGTGCGGCAGGGGATGGAGGCGCTGCTGGTGGCCCCGCCCATCCGCTACTCCCACTCCCCCTTCGAGGCCGTCGACGTCCGCGACGTGGAGGCCACCGTCGCCCTCTTCGCCGCCTACCTCGCCGGCTGAAATCCCAAAGAAAGTCTCTCACAGAGGTCACAGAGGACACGGAGGAAAGCACTGCAGTTCCTCCGTGACCTCTGCGACCTCTGTGAGAGAATCGCCGTTTTTTGGTTGACAACGACTGTGGAGCGCCCATAGAATGCGGCGTTCTCACCCCGTTCCCGCTCCCCGACGCTACATGGTCCCTCCCCCGCCCCGTCGCGGCCTCCCGGCGCGCGTCCGCACGGCGCTCCGCCTGCTCCCGTTCCTGGCACTCGCCGCGTGCAACCGCGGAGGCGCGGGGGGGCAGGTGACCTTCGCGCTCGCCGGGCCGCTGCAGCAGGACTACGGCATCGCCACCCGGCAGGGCGCCGACCTGGCGGTGAAGGAGATCAACGCCGCCGGGGGGATCGACGGGCGGCAGCTCGTGCTCCTTCCCAGGGACGACGGCGCCGACCAGCACACCGCCATCTCCATCGCCGCCGAGCTGGTGCGCGACCCGAAGGTGGTGGCGCTGGCGGGGCCGGTGAACTCGGGAACCACCATCGCCTCGGCCCCCATCTACAACGGCGAGGCCGACAGCGTGCGCGGCGCGCTCCCCGGAGTGGCGACCACCGCCACCAGCCCCGCCGTGTCGCAGCTGGGCGACTGGACCTTCCGCGTGGCGAGCAGCGACTCGGCCAACGCGGTGGCGCTGGCGGCCGCCGCGCGCTCGCTCTCGGCCAACGTGGCGGTGATGTACACCAACGACGACTACGGGCGCGGGCTGGCCGCCGCCTTCCGCGACGCGCTGGTGAAGGCGGGGGGCTCGGTGGCCGAGTACGACCCCTTCTCCGACTCCACCGCCGACTTCTCGCCCTACCTCCGGCGCATGCAGCTGCGGGGGGTGCAGCTCGTGTTCATCGCCGGGCTGGACGTGGCGGCGGCGCGCATCATCCAGCAGGCGCGCGGGCTGGGGCTGCAGGCGCGCTTCATCGGCGGCGACGGGCTGGTGCCGCTCTCCACCAAGGGGCCGCTCTTCGACGGCACCATGGTGGGGCTCCTCTACCACCCCGCCGCGGGGGAGCGCGCGCAGGCCTTCGCCACCGCCTTCCGGCAGGCGTACGGCAAGGACCCCGACCCCTTCGCCGCCGCGGCGTACGACGCGGTGAACCTGCTGGCGGCCGCGGCGCGCGCCAACGGGCCCACCCGCGAGGGGATCCAGCGCTACCTGAAGACGCTGGGGCAGAACGGCGGCGCCGCCGCCTTCCAGGGCGCCACCGGCGAGATCCGCTTCGACGGGCGCGGCGACCCCCTGCAGAAGACCTTCGCCGTGGGGACCATCCAGAACGGCACCATCCAGCTCAACCGAGGCACCCGATGAGCACTCGCGTATCCCGGCCCGGCTTCTTCCAGTCGATCCGGGACCGGCTGATCTACGGCGGCGCCTTCCTGGTCCTGCTGATCCTGGCGGGGGCGCTGGGAAGCTTCCTGACCGTGAAGCGGCTCACCGACCGCATGGACGAGCGGCTGGGAAGCCTGCGCCGCACCACCGAGATCGGCAGCTCGCTGGAGTCGCTGATCCTCAACCAGATCGCGGCGGGCGAGCGCTACCTGGTGACGCCCGCCGCCGACATCGCCACGCAGTTCGGCGACTTCGGCCGCCAGGCGCACGAGCAGCGGCGCCACTACAAGGACCTGCGGGACCTCTCCCCCGCCGAGCAGCAGGACATCGCGAAGCTGGAGGGGCTCCACTCGCGCATCGAGGTGGAGTACGCGCTGGCGCACGCGCAGCGCGACGTGGGCGACGCCGAGGGGGCGCTGCGCCGCGTGGCCGCCATCCGCCCGCAGACGCAGGAGCTGCAGCGCGAGATCCGCAAGATCAGCTCGGCGCAGGCCGAGAAGGTCTCGGTGGCCTCCAGCCAGCTCCAGACCGAGGCGCGCAAGAGCGAGACGGTGCTGGTGCTGATCGGGCTGCTGGCGGCGCTGATCGCGGGGCTGCTGGTCTACAGCACGGTGCGCGGGATCACCCGGCCGCTGCACGGGCTGGTGATGGCCGCCGAGCAGCTCGGCCAGGGCGACCTGCGGGTGAGCCTGGACGGCGGGATGACCGGCGAGTTCGCCTCGCTGGCCGGCGCCTTCAGCGGGATGGCCATGCAGCTGCGCAACATCGTGAGCGAGACGGTGTCGACCGCCGAGCGCATCTCCACCTTCGCCTCGGACCTCTCCAGCATCAGCGAGGAGGTGGCGGCCTCCTCCGGCGAGGTGGCCACCGCCATGGTGGGGATCGCCGGCGGCGCCGAGAGCCAGAGCCACGGGCTGCAGGCCACGCAGGAGGCGCTCGACGAGATGAAGCGCCGCACGCTGGAGATCTCCAACGCCAGCCGGATGGTGACCACGCTGACGCAGCAGATCTTCGAGGTGGCCACCCGCAGCCGGCAGGAGGTGACGGGCGCGCTGGCGCGGCTGGTGGAGATCCGCGACGTGGTGCAGGCGAGCGCCAACCAGGTGACGGAGCTGGCGCAGACCTCGCTGCAGATCGACCGCTTCGTCGAGACCATCACCGGCATCGCCCGGCAGACCAACCTGCTGGCGCTGAACGCCGCCATCGAGGCGGCGCGCGCGGGCGAGCACGGCCGCGGCTTCGCCGTGGTCGCCGAGGAGGTGCGCAAGCTGGCCGAGGGGTCGGCGCGGGCGGCGCAGGAGGTGGCCCAGAACGTGGGCGCCATCCGCCAGCGCATCGAGGGGGTGGTGGGGACGATGGGGCGCGGGCAGGAGAAGGTGGCCGACGTGGAGCACGTCTCCAAGGGCGCCGACGCCGCGCTGGAGCAGATCCTGGTGGCGGTCGACGGGGTGCGCTCCGCCGCCGGCCAGGTAGAAGACGCGGTGACGCGCAACAGCGCGGCGATGGAGGGGGTGGAGCAGGCCGTGGCCGAGGTGTCGGGGACGAGCGAGAGCCACGCCGCGAGCGCCGAGGAGGTCTCCGCCGCGGCCGAGGAGCAGTCGGCGGCCACGCAGGAGATGAGCGCCAGCAGCATGGAGCTCCTCCACGCCGCGGAGCGGATGCGCGAGCTGGTCTCGGGCTTCCAGACCTGAGAACGGCCGTTTCACGCAGAGACGCAGAGGAACTGAGAGAGCGCAGACACGCTTCTGCGCTCTCTCGGTTTCTCTGCGTCTCTGCGTGATGGCTTTTGGAGTTTGTTACAGCTCCACCTTGTCCACGAAGCACCACCCCCAGCTCTCGCCGGGCTCGATCGAGCGCATCACGGGGTGGTTCGTGGCGGTGAAGTGGGCGGTCGCGTGGCGGTTCTTGGAGTCGTCGCAGCAGCCCACGTGGCCGCAGCTCATGCAGACGCGCAGGTGCACCCAGTCGTCGCCGGCGCGCAGGCACTCCTCGCAGCCGCGGGTGCCGGGGTGCACCGGCCGCACCTGCGCCAGGTGCGCGCACTTCGACGGGTCCGCCGGCGCCAGGGTGACCACCTGCTCCGTGTCGACCGTCACCTTCCGCCGCGTGGGGGGCGGCGCGGGGAGCGGTCCGCCCGCGGGGCGGAAGAGGGGCGCGCCGCGGGCGAACGCCTCGGCGGTGCCGGCCAGCACCAGCTCGGCGCCCGGGTGGAGCACCGCGTCGTCGGCGGGGTCGGGCTCCCACGCGCCGCCCTCGCGCAGGCCGCGCACCTGCAGGCCGTACGGCGCCAGCGTCAGCTCGCCCAGCCGCCGCCCCGCCGCGGGCGCGCCCGGGCGCAGGGTGACGGTGCGCGTCTCCAGGCAGTCGCCCTCCAGCGGGCAGGGTGGGAGGGGCGGCAGCTCGGGGGCGCGCAGGGCGGCGTAGCCACCGGCGCGCACCGCGGCCTCCTGCGCCTCGATCTCCTCCGGCTCCACCCGGTATTCGCGCAGCACGTCGGCGAAGAGCTGCACCACCGCCTCCAGCTCCTCGGCCAGCACCCGGTCGGCGCCCGCGCCGGCCAGCGGGTCGACCTCGGCCAGGTAGCGGGTGCGCACCACGATGCGCATGGTGGGGTTCGTCATCCGCGCCACCGTGGTGATGCGCGCCGCCGTGGCCGCGTCGTCGTCGGCGACCACCATCACCTTGGCGCGCTCGATCCCCACCAGCTCCAGCGTGCGCTGCCGCGCCGAGTCGGCGAGGAGCACCGGGTACCCCGCCTCGCGGGCCTCGCGCGCCCCGTCGGGGCTGAGCGTGGTGATCACGAAGGGGACCCCGGTGCCGTTCAGCACCCGCACCAGCTGCCGCGCGCCCGCGCCGTAGCCGGCCACCACCACGTGGTTCTCCAGCCGCAGCCCCTCCAGCCCGCTCTCCCCGGCTGACTCCGCCGCCTCCCGCGCCGCCCGGCCCGGCGCGCGCGAGCCGCGGCGGGCCTCCAGCCGCGACGCGGCCGAGGCCAGGTAGGGGGTGGCGATCATCAGCACCACGGTCGCGGCGATGAAGGTCTGCGACCCCGCCTCGCCGGTGCCCAGCGGCGACAGCCCCGCCGCCCGCCCGGCACGCTCCAGCACGAACGAGAACTCGCCCACCTGCGCCAGCAGCAGCCCGGCGGCGGCCGCCACCGGGAGCCGGTAGCCGAGCGCCCGCGCCGAGGCCGCGGTGGTGAGCGTCTTGATGGCGAGCACCCCGGCCGCCGCCGCGGCCACGCCCGGCAGGTGGCGCGCCAGGAAGCCCAGGTCCAGCAGCATTCCCACCGAGACGAAGAAGGTGGCGCTGAACAGGATCTGCAGCGGCAGGATCTCGCCCAGGGCGTGCTCGCTGAAGCGGCTCTCGCTCACCACCAGCCCGGCCAGGAAGGCGCCCAGCGACAGGCTGACCCCCGCCAGGCTGGTGAGGTACGCGGTGCCGAAGCAGACCGCGATCACCGTGAGCAGGAAGAGCTCGGGGGCGCAGGTGCGCGCCACCGTCTCCAGCAGCGGCGGCATCACCCGGCGCGCCACCACCAGCACGGCCACGATGATCCCCGCGGCCTTCCCCAGCGCCAGCGCCACCTCGCCCGCCGAGCCGCCCTGCCCGGCCAGCAGCGGGAGGAGGAGCACCATGGGGATGATGGCCAGGTCCTGGAAGATGAGCAGCCCCAGCCCCACCTGCCCGTGCGCCCGCGTCGTCTGGCCGCGGTCGGCCAGCAGCTTGAGCACGATGGCGGTGGAGGAGAGCGACACCAGCAGCCCGGTGAAGACCGCCGCGCGCCACCCCACCCCCAGCGCGGCCAGGATCCCCGCCGTCGCCCCCGCGCCGAGCGCCACCTGCAGCACGCCGCCGCCCAGGATCAGCCGGCGGATGCGCGCCAGCCGCTCGAAGCTGAACTCGATGCCGATGGTGAAGAGGAGGAGCACCACGCCGAGCTCGGCCGCCGCGTCCACCAGCGCGCGGTCGCTCACGATCCCCAGCCCGTACGGCCCGATCACCACGCCCGCCACCAGGAAGCCGACGATGGTGACCAGCCCGGCGCGCGCGCCGACGTACGCGACCACGGCGCCCGCCACGATCACCGCGGCGGCCTGGGCGAAGAAGGCGGGGGGTCCGGTACCGGCGAGGATCACGGCGAGCATGGCGGGGCGGCGGGTGAATCGGCTGCGGCCCGGGCCGCGGGCGAGCGCGTGAGGCAACTTGGTCTCCCGCCGCGCGGGGCACCACCCCTGCCGCCGGTGGCGTCCGCCTCCCCTCCGGAGCCTTGCCGGTGGCGCGCGGCGCTCCTACTCTCCGCGACGAAGCACCCCGCCGTGGCACTTCGCTCCCCGCCGAGCCATGACCGACCGACCGAAGCGCATCACCGAGGCCGAGGCGGCCGAGCTGTGGCGGCGCGCCGCGGAGCTGCAGGCGCACGCCGAGTCGCGCGGGCAGGCGCTGGCGCCGGTCGACGACGACGAGGAGGGGCTCTCGCTGGAGCAGGTCTCCGCCGCGGCCGAGAGCGCGGGGATCGCGCCGGACTACGTGCGCCTGGCGCTGGCGGAGCGCCGGCTCCCCGACGCGGGCGAGCTCCGGGCCACCAGTTGGTCGGTGCGCTCGGCGCGGTTCCTCCTCGACCGCGTCGGCGCCATCGAGGTCTCACGTGTGCTTCCCGTGCCCCCGGAACGGGTGTTCGACGCCGTACGCACGGTGTTCCCGGCGGCGCCCTTCGAGCTGCTTTCCGAAGACACGGTCGGGGGTGACCCGCTGCGCGACGGGGTGCTGGTCTACCGCCTGGGCTCCACCACGTCGTCCGAGTTCCACTCCAGCCTGAACTGGGCCGACGCGCGCGTGGTGCTCGCGACCATCCGGGCGGAGGGCGAGGGCACGCGGCTCACGCTGCGCGCGCCTCTCTTCCGCCGGGGGATCAACGTGGCGGCCACCAGCGCGTTCAGCGCCCTGGGCGCGTGGGGCGGGGCCGCCGTGGGCGGCGGCATCGCGACGCTGCTCGCGGCCGCGCCGGCGCTCGTGCTGCTCCCGGTGCTCGCGGGCGTGGCGGCGGGCGGGG
>JBJMPM010000088.1:0-27407 GCA_045803205.1 Longimicrobiaceae bacterium | reverse complement strand
CTGGAGGGCGAGGCGCGCGAGGTGGCGGGCCAGATCGCCGCCTACGCGCTGGAGCGACGGAGCGGCCTGGGGGATGGAGATGCCCCGCTCGCCCTCCTCTTGGGCGGCGAGACCACGGTGACGGTGCGGGGAAGCGGGACCGGCGGGCGCAACCAGGAGCTCGCGCTCGCCCTGGCGATCGAGCTGGACGGGGCCGATGGCATCGTCGCCGCCTCCCTCGGCACCGACGGCACCGACGGACCGACGGACGCGGCGGGAGGGATGATCGACTGCGAGACCCTCGCCCGTGGCGCCGCCCGCGGCCTCGACGCGCGCGACCACCTGGAGCGCAACGACGCCCACCCCTTCCTCCGCGCCACCGGCGACCTCCTCGTCACCGGCCCCACCGGCACGAACGTCTGCGACGTGGTGCTGCTGCTGATCAGCTGAACAGCATTCTCACGCAGAGACGCGGGGCACAGAAAGAATCAGAACGACGCCACCAGCTCCACCGTCACCTCAGCTCGATCCTTGTCCTTCAGATGTGTCGGGCTGCTTTACCCCCAGCAGTGCCGCCGCCTCACTCTGGGTGAGACCGCGCTCCTTCACCATCTTCCGCATCACCCGGGCGAGCTCCGCCTTAGCCAGTCGCTCCTCGGGATTCGCCAATCCCAGATCTTCGAAGATGTTGCCGGTGCTGTCGTGCACCTCGGTGTCGTGATTGCCCATCAGGGTCCTCCGAGCCTCTCCGTGTCTCTGCGTCTATGCGTGAGGTCGACTATTTCCTGCTGGCCGCGCGCAGGATCTCGATGAGGATGGGGCGGGCGCCGTCGACGATGAACTGCACGGCGATCACCGTCACCAGCAGGCCCATCAGCCGCGTCATCACGTTCAGCCCCGTCTGGCCGAAGAAGCGCACCAGGCGCGGCGCCGCCGTGAGCACCGCCCAGGTGATCGCCAGCACCACCGCCACCGAGGCGAAGACGACGGCCACGCGCGTCGCGGTCCCGGCCTCCGTCATCAGCACCATCACCGTGGTGATCGCGCCGGGGCCGGTGATCATGGGGATGCCGAGCGGCGTGACGCCCACGTTCTCGCGCACGCGGCCCTCCTGCTCTTCCTCCTCCGTCGCCTTGCCGCGGTTGCGCTTCGCCTGGAGCATGTCCATCCCGATGCCGAAGAAGATGAACCCGCCCGCGATGCGGAACGCGTCGATGGTGATGCCGAAGAGCTGGAAGATCGCCCCGCCCAGCAGCGCGAACACCGCCATCACCACGAACGCCGTCACCACGCCGGCGCGCAGCGTCTTCCGCCGCTGGGCCGGGGTGTAGCCGTCGGTCAGCGCCAGGTACATCGGCGCCCCGCTCAGCGGGTTGATGATGGAGAGCAGCGAGGTGAAGCAGAGGAGCGCGAACTTCGCGAGCGAGGGTTCCATCGTCACCGGCGGCGGAAGGTCGGAGGGATGGCGAAGCGTAGCGCCTGCGGGGCCGGAGCGTCAATCGGCGCGCGAAAGCCCGTCGCGGCGCAATGCTGCCTGGCAAGCGGAGACGTTCGTCCGCACCGCCTGCTGGAGTCGGTTGAGCACGGGGTGGCCGAGGCCCTGGTCTGCGGCCTCGGTGAGCACCTCGCGCAAGTTGGCAGGGATTCGCTCGACCACCTCGGCCACGATCCCGAGCAGCGCGTTCCGGTCGGTACCAATGCTGTCCGCCAGGCGCTCCCAGTGCCTGCGTTGGATGAACCGCATGCGGTACTCGCCGCCGATGGACATCGCCAGCTTGGTGCGAGGTCCGCGCGACTCCGCGTACGGAAGCAGGCTCACCACATCGTACAGGGGGGCGAGCCGGATGAGGCCGCCCGGCTGCATCAGGTGCGAGTAGTTCTTGGCGTGCGCGTCGGTGCCGGCGAGCGCCCAGTTGAGTGCTAGCGCGCCCACCATCGTGGCCACGTCCTCATCAGGCTCCATGGATCGCTCTGCGAGCAGGAGGATGATGTCGTGCGCCGTCGGGCCGCCGTCGCTTTCGTACTTCTGGTCCGGCGGCGTTCCCAGCGCTTGGCAGAAATCCTCCTGGTGGAGACGGAGCCAGGCCTTTCCAGAGCGAACCCGGTCGTAACGTTCGACGACGAAGGCCACTTGGCCGCCGAAGCTGCGCACGTCGGAGCGTACCGCGGGAAGCCCCAGCCGCGCCGCGAGTTGAAGACAGACGTGCTCGTTTTCCGCGAAACCGTCGAACCCGTGCTGCGCCGGCGGCTTCAGGATGTGCGTGGTGGGGGTCCGTCCCGATGGGATCCCCCACCGGGTACCGTCAAAGAGGAGCGCGATCTTCGGTTGCGCGCCGGCCAGGCTGAATTGTCCCGGGTCGCCGGGCTCGCGCCAGGCGCCCGGCTCCTTGAGCACCCGCCGCAGCCTGGAGCCGATTTCGTCTTCACCCAGCCATTCGATCACGTCCGGCGTTCCGCCGCTGGCGGAGGCGAGGAACTCGTCGGCGCGTTCCGGCGGCAGTAGCTGGAGCGCGCCGGGGCATTCTTCCCCCACGTGCGCGAGCAGAGCAAGCGGGTTGTTGACCGAGACCTGGTATCGGCGGGCCCACGCGCGGAGGACCGCGTCGTTGTCAGGCAGAAGGTTCGCAAGGTATGGACGCACAACGTCGTCGCCGTGCTCGTCGCGCGTGAGCGGAAGCGAGAGCGAGAGTGGGAAGGCGCCGTCCGTGTGGCGCCAAGCGTGCTCGTACCGAAGTATGTACTTTCCCGATGCCTGCCCCAAATGGCCGACGACGCGGCCGTTGATCACCGCCATTGATTCGTATTTCACGGCCGCCGCAGGGGTTGGGCGCGCAGTCGGCGCGGTGGTGCGTCTCCCGTGCGGGCGCGTTCCAGCACCAGGGTCGTCGCCTCGCTCACCGCCGCGATGTCGTTATCGCCAGCGTCCGACCGGTCTCGGATGTCCACGCGCAACCCGATTGCGGAGAGCGCCTGGAGCACCAAGCCGAGCTCCGCGGTCGGCTTTCCCTGCTCCAGCGCGATGATCCACTGCCGCGAGACACCGGTAAGCTCCGACAGCTTCTGCTGGGAGAGACCTTTCCGCTTGCGCTGCTCCCGCACGAGCTGCGCGAGTTCTTTGGGGGATTTGATCCACATTCCAGGCGACCCGCCAAGTTAACCGTTGTCAGTGTTCGTAGACACTCCCGTATAATGTATGCGAACGATTACATTCGCGTCAATAGTCGCCGATCGCTTACATCGCATTGGAATGTAACTGTTCGTTGACAGCAAGAGGGGACGCGGTCTGGCGGCCGCGCCTCTTTGTGATCCAGTCGCTCAGCCGGCTACGCGCACGGGGTGGGGGTTCACGTCGCACTCGCTTTGCGGGTAGGTGGAACTGGATGCTCGGGTCGTTTGTTGGTGCCGTCGTCAGCTGGCGCAGGCCGCCCACCGCCCCTTGCGCGCACAGCTCGTAGCGCCCGCTCGTAGAGCGCCTTGGGCTGCGCCTCCGCGGCAAGCGCGCGTCGTGATCGGCGGCATCCCCGCCAGCGGCTCGCGCAGAGACGCGGAGCCGCAGAGAAGCGATCTCTCTGCGGCTCCGCATCACCTTGTGAATGCCGCAGTTGGCCGTTCCTGGCCTGCTAGCAGCCGGAGTCAGGGTTGTACAGACACTCGCTCAGCGGCGTCGGCAGGAACTGCATGGTCGGCGTCTTGCCGCCGGCGTACGCCGCCAGCCGCCGCAGGTCCTCCCAGCGCAGCCCCTGCTCGTACAGCTCGTACCGCCGCTGCTTCACGATCTCCGTGAGCAGCTCCGCCTCGGTGTCGAGCGCGGCGGCGGGGAGCGCGGGGAGCGCCGCCGCCGGCTCGTCGAGGGTGCTCGAGCTCTGCGTGCGCACCTGGTTGACCAGCGCCGCCGCCTCCGTGTACTGGCCCAGGCGGGTGAGCGCCTCCGCGCGGATCAGCCGCATCTCGTCGGGAAAGTAGATCGGGTATGTCTCGTTCTTGTCCTGGAAGCGCCGCAGGTTGCGGAGCGGGATCGCCGGGTTCCCCGTGATGGTCCCCTGGTCCGTACGCAGCCAGTACGACGGGCGCAGGTCGCGCCGGGTGACCGGCGTTCCCGCGCTGTCGACCGTGTAGGTCTCGGCCTCGGTGAAGAAGGTGTTGCGCCCGGCCACGTACCCCAGGCTGTAGCCGTAGCCCCAGACGGGGTTCCGCACCGGGTCGGGGTAGGTGAGGGTGGAGAGGGTCCCCAGGTTCACCCGCGTGGCCGCGTCGATGGCGAGCTGGTACTTGCCCTGGACCAGGTAGTACCGCGCCAGCATCGCGTTCACCACGTTCGCCAGGTCGTAGCCGCTCCCCTGCACGCGGCTGCGGAAGTCGGCGAGCTGGGCCGTGGTCACCGAGCCCAGGTCCGCGCGCGCCGACTCGAGCAGCGCGATCACCGAGTCGAGCACCACCGCGCGCGGCTGCAGCGGGTTGCCGCCGATCGCGGGGTTGATCGGCACCTGCGCGTAGAGGAGGGACAGGTCTCCCAGCGTCATGGCCTTGAAGGTCCTGGCCATGGCCACGATCCCCGTCTGGGTGCCGGGCCCCTCGAACACCTTCGGGGCGTTCTCCAGCAGCAGGTTGGCCGACCGGATCACGCGGTAGGCGGTGGAGTACGGGCTCGTCACCACGCCGAAGGAGGCGTCCACCCCCTGGCCCGTCTGCAGCGAGCGGTCGGCCGCGAGCGCTTTCGAGGTGGTGCCCCACTCGTCGGTCACCAGCGCCGAGGCGCGCACGCGGTTCAGGATCATCCCCGTGCCCACCCCGGTGCCGGCGTACTGCCCCTGCATCCCGTTGGCGAGCGCGAAGATCCCCTCGGGGGTGGTGAGCACCACCGCTTCGGGGGGCGAGTTGGGGTTGGTCAGGTCGAGCCCGCACGCGGCGGCGGCGCCGCAGCAGAGCAGCGCGAGCGCCAGGGCCCGGCGCCGCGGCGCGCGCGCGCCCGGATGGCTGTTCGTGTTCATGGTCGGCGCTCCTCCTCAGAAGTTCACGTTGACGCCGACGCTCACCTGGCGCGGGATGGGCGTGGTGACGAAGTCCACGCCGCGCGACACGGTGCTGCCGCCGAACAGGTTCACCTCCGGGTCCACCCCGGAGTAGTCGGTCCAGGTGTGCAGGTTGCGCCCGGCGACGCGGAGCTCCACCGACTCGGCGCCCATCCTGCGCACCCACCGCGCGTTGTCGAAGCGGTAGCCGAGGCTGGCCTCGCGCAGCTTGATGAACGAGCCGTCCTCGACGAACGCCTCGTAGAGCACGTGGCGCTCGGCGTTCAGGGTGCAGTAGCCCGTGGGCACCTCCTTGGTGATCTCGCGCGCGGTGCAGGCGGAGAGCCCGAAGTAGTCCTGGATGCGGCGGGTGAAGTTCGCCACCTGGTTGCCGAAGCGGCCCTCCATCAGCATCGACAGCTGCAGGCCCCGCCCCAGGCTGAAGGTGTTGCTGAGCGACGCCGTCCAGTCGGGGTTGGGGTCGCCCAGCACCCCGCGCAGGATGTTGCCGTTGGCGTCGCGCGCGCGGCGGGGGATGCCGTTGGTCAGGATGATCTCGCCGTTCGCGTCGCGCGGGAAGGTGGCGCCGTAGAACACGCCCACCGGCTGCCCCTCGATCACCGCGTTCAGGTAGTCGAAGGTGATGGTGTCGGCGGCGGTGCGCAGCGTCTTCACCACGTTGTGGTCGGTGGCGTAGGTCAGGCGCGCGTCCCAGTTGAAGCCGCCGCGCCGCACCAGGTTCGCCGCGAGCGCGGCCTCGATCCCGTGGCCGGCGATCACCCCGATGTTCTGGTACTGCTGGCTGTACCCCGAGCTGGGCTGCAGCGGCACTTGCAGCACCAGGTCCGAGGTGCGGCGGTTGTAGTAGGTGAGCTCGAGCTGGGCCCGGTCGCGGAAGAGCCCGGCGTCGAAGCCGCCCTCCCACTCGCGCTGGCGCTCCGGCTTCAGGTCGGGGTTGGCGAGCACGTCGCTGGGCGCCTGCCCGGGACGGCCGCTGAACAGCACGTCGGTGAAGTTGTTGCTGATGAGATAGGCCCCGGGCGGCTGCCCGCCCGTCTCGCCGTACGAGGCGCGCAGGCGGAAGGTGCTCAGCACGCGGGCGAAGGGCGAGCCCTCCCAGAAGGGCATCTGGTGCACCACCCACGAGGCGCCCAGCCGGGGGAACCACTGCCACCGCTGGTCGGCGCCGAACGCCGACGAGGCCTCGCGGTTCAGCGCGCCGGTCAGGAAGAGGCGGTCGGCCACGCTCAGCCGCTCCTGCACGAACCCGCCGAAGGTGCGCAGCTCCGAGAGCCCCTGCGAGGCGAACTGGGTGGCGCCGCCCACCGTCTCCTGCCCGGGCGGGAGCCCCTCGGCGCCGGCGCGGACGGTGTTGGCGCGGTCACGGGTGTAGCGGAGCCCCGCGGTGCTGGTGAGCTGCAGCGACCCCCGCAGCGGCGTCTCCAGGTTCGCCGTCAGGTCGCTGTTCCACTTGCGGATCGACCGGATCGGGTTGGTGATGGAGCCGGTGAAGGTGGCCGAGGTGCTGAACGGGGGCTGCAGGTACACGTTCTCGTCGCGCCCGTTGTCCATCCCGAAGAGGTAGGTGAGCGACATCCCCCGCCAGGGCGTGAGGCGCGCCTGGAAGGAGCCGATGAAGCGGTCGATGTTCTCGCGCACCTCGAAGTCGCGCAGCACCTGCAGCGGGTTCACCCCCACGATGGGCGAGTAGGGGTAGCGCCCCAGGTTGGGGTCGAAGGCGGGGTTGAAGCCGGTGGGCGTGAAGAGCACCGCCGTGAGCGCCCCCTGGGTCTGCTCCCCCTCGGGCATGAAGTTGATGCGGCTCTGCAGGTAGGTGGCGCTCCCGGTGACCTCGAGCTTCGGCGAGAGGCGCTGCGTGAGCGTGCCGCGCACCGTGCGCTTGTCGTGGCTGGTGGAGCGGACGATCCCCTGCTGGCTCAGCCAGCCGCCGGAGAGGTAGTACCGCGTCCCCTCCACGCCGCCGCTCAGCGAGAGCTGGGTGTGGGCGTTCACCCCGGTGCGGAAGAGCTGGTCCTGCACGTTGTAGCGCGTGATGGGCTCGCCCAGGTGGTAGCGCGCGCCGCCGGCCTTGGTCAGGTACAGCGAGTCGCCGAGCCCCGCCTGCGGGAGCATCAGCACGGGGAACTCCGAGGGCGTCTCCGCGGCCGCGACCTCGGTGCTCAGGGCCACGCGCGGCGGCCCCGCGGTGCCGCGCTTGGTGAAGATCTGGATCACCCCGTTGTTGGCCCGCGAGCCGTAGAGCGCGGCGGCGGCGGCCCCCTTGAGCACCTCCACGCGCTCGATGTCGCCGGGGGCGATGTCGGAGAGGCGGTTGCTGATGGCCGAGCCCTGCCTGGTGCTGTTGGAGGCGATGGAGATCAGCGGGTCGAAGTTGTTGTCGACGATCACGCCGTCGATCACGATCAGCGGGTCGGCGCCGCCCAGAATGGAGCTGGTGCCGCGGAGCCGGATCGACGCGCCGGCGCCCGGGGCGCCGGAGTTCTGGCTGATCACCGCGCCCGGCACCCGCCCCTGCAGCGCCTGGTCGATGGAGGTGGCGCCAGGGGCGCTGTTGAGCTGCTCGCCCGCCACCGTCGCCACCGTGTTCCCCACCTGCCGGCGCTCCACCGGCGCCCCCTGGCCCGTGGCCACGATCGCGTCGAGCTGGAGCGCGCTCTCGGAGAGGGCCACCAGCGCCACCTGCACCGCCCGCTCGGCGCCGAGCGTCACCGCGCGCGTGGCCGTGGCGCGGCCGAGCTGCGAGAAGGCCAGCGTGTAGGCGCCCGCGGGCACGCGCGCCGTCAGCGCGTACTGGCCCGTGGAGCCGGTCACCGTGCGGGCCTCGGTGCCGCGCAGCGCCACCGACACGCCGGCCAGCGGCCGCTGCGTGCCGGCGTCGACTACCGTGCCGCGGAGCGTGTACGCGTCCTGCGCCGCCGCGGGTCTCGGCAGGACGCCCGCGAGCAGCAGCATCATCGCCGCGCCGGACAGCCGGCGCGCTCGGGATGGAGGCATCTGCGTTCTCCTGTGGTGCCGTGGGAAGGTGTATGGGGGATCAACGGTTTATTACGTCGTGCACGGAGCGGACGCAAGCGTTGTGGTCAGGGCAGCGGAAAACATGATCGCCCCACGCGGCGACCGCGTGGGGCGATGAGTACCGTGACTCCGTGCCTCTGTGAGATCAGTTCGGTCGAATGACTGTGCACTCCGGGGCGTGGTGAAGTCTCATCCAGGCACGGAGGGACAGCCTCTCCCGCGCGACGTCGCCGCCGGAGCGTGGCTGCAGGTGGCGCTCGCACTGAGTATCGAATTTTTTTTTGGAGAGTCCCCTCATCTCACTCCCTCGGCAGTGCAGCGGGCCCAGGGCTGTCTTAACCGATCGATCGGGGGTTCACGAGCATCTCTGGCCGCGGTGCACATCCTCCGCATCGATGATGACGATCATCCCCCGCACCCACGAAGGCCGGGGTGACGCACGGAGGCAGCGGCGTGCTCGATTCCCCCTGATGACGCAGTTGCCGAAGCCTTCAGGCGCGGAAGACGGGGTGAGATCCCCGACCAGGTGTCCCGCAAAAAAATTTCGATACTCAGCGCATTCCGAGCCTGCAGCCACTCGTCGACGAGCCTGGCGCTGCCGTGGTCGTCGCAGCCCGCGCCGACGAGCGGGGGAAAGTCACGGGGTGTCAGCCGTTCTGGTCATGATCATCTGCCACCCGGAATGCACGACCAATCATCAGAGGCGGTACGAGAGCCCTGCTTGTCAGGAGAGGGCGTTCAGCCGCGGAGCGGGTGGGCGACGAGGATGCCGGTGCCGGAGCGGAGGCCGGCGACGTACTCGGGGAGGGTGCCGCGGCTCACCTGCACCTCGCCGCCGCTCAGGGGGGCGTGCAGCACGCGCATCACCCCGGCGCGGTCGCGGTACGCCAGCCCGGTGTGGGTGCAGTCCAGCCCCTCGATGGAGGTGGCGAAGGCCAGCACGTCGCCGGTCTCGATGCGGTCCAGCACGGAAGCGATGCGCGCCGTCGGCACGAGGTGGCGCGGCGAGGCGTCCAGGCGGTGCTCCATCGACTCGATCGCGCGGTAGACGGAGTCGTCGGCGAGGGCGCGGTAGGCGGAGCGGTGGGTGGTCATGAAGCGGAGCGGCCGCGTGTCGTCGAGGGCGCCGAGCTCGGGGCCCAGCTCGCGCAGCAGCCCGCGCCGGACGTTGTCGGCCATCCACTCGCTGAAGTAGTGCAGGCGGCTGGTGTATCCTTCGCGCACGCCGCCGCGGTAGCGCATCCGCTCGATCTCGCGCGCGAAGTCGTCCCATCCGGCCCCGGGCTTCGCGGCCGCGCGGGCGATGGCCAGCGCGGACTCGACCAGGCTCACGCAGTCGAAGGCGGTGAGGTACGCGGTGAGCGGCTCGCGCAGCGGCGAGGCGCCGGGCGCGGCCAGGTACTCCTCCAGCGTGTACGCCTTGTAGGGCGAGCCGAGCGCCAGCTCCCCCACGCGCGCCACCGCCCGCCCCATCGGCGCGCGCGGCGAGGCCAGCCCGTCGCGCCGCAGCGCGCGCAGCCACGCCGCCAGCCGCGCGCGGTCCGCCTCGCCCGGGACCAGGCCCGGCGGGAGCGCGAGGCCCGCGGCCGCGAGCGACAGGTTACGGACGAAGTCGCGTCGGGAGATGGACATGGGACTACAATCTCACACGGAGGGACCAGAGGAACCAGAGGAGAAGCAGTTCCTCTGGTTCCTCTGGTCCCTCTGTGTGAGATCATTTCAGCCCGACATCGCGCCGGCGATCAGGCTCTGGAGGAAGTAGATGGCGAAGAGCGCCACCATCGGCGACAGGTCGAAGATCTCCGTGCGCGGGAGGATGGAGCGGAAGTGAACCGATTCGCAACCTGTTCTAGGGATACACACCGCCTAGCGCTAGTCGCGCGGTCGTGGCCCGTATAATAGAAAGAGCGCCAACGCCACAGAACAAACAAGCAGGAACACCCCCATTCCTGCTGGCCCGCTTCGATTGTAAGACTCCAGCTTTCCCCAAGCGCTGTAAATGATCAAAGCAAATCCGAGAATGGCGCAAACGACCGCACATGCCTCTAGCAGACGTCGCATTCCTTCATCTCCTCCTTTCCACTCGGTCCGGGGCAACCCCTCTGCGCCCCGCATTCCCCTGCATTAGAACCTACATCGCGCCCGCGATCAGGCTCTGGAGGAAGTAGATGGCGAAGAGCGCCACCATCGGCGACAGGTCGAACATCCCCGTGCGCGGGAGGATGGAGCGGATCGGCAACAGGATCGGGTCCGTCACTTGGCGGATGAGCTGCACCACGGGGTTGCGGCTCACCGGGCTCGCCACCCAGGAGAGGATCACCCGCGCCACGATGAGGAGCTGCACAAGGGAGAGGAACTGGTAGAGCACGTACACGCGGCACCTCCACCTTCGGAAAGTCGGGTCAGGCCCCCTCGTTCGCCTCGGGGCCCAGGAAGACGATGACCGGCGCCTCCAGCGACCGCGCCGCCGCCTGCAGGCGCTCGGCGGAGAGGCGCGTGAAGTCGGCCAGCGTGGCGCCGCGGTCGCCCAGGAGCGCGGCGCGGGCCATCGCCCCCGCGCGCGCCTCGGGGAGGTCGAGCTCCAGCAGCCTCAGCCCCCGGTAGCGCCGCAGCCGCTCGGCGAAGACGGTGGGCGAGAGCCCCTCGTTCGCGTACCCGCCCACCGCCTCGCGGAGCCGCTCCGCCCACTGCCGCGCCTCGCGCGGCGGCACCACCACCGTCAGCCGCAGCTCGCCGCCGCCGGCGTACCGCACCACCTCGGCGCGGCTGTTGTAGACGGAGCGCCGGCTGGGGCCGAACGACACCCGGTCCAGCGCCAGCCTGGCGAGCATCCGCAGCGACTCCACGTCGCTGTCGGCCCCGAAGCGCCAGGTGGCCGACACCCAGGTGGTGATGGCGTTGTAGTCCGCGCTCACCGGCTCCGCCGCCGGCGCGGCCTGGGGAACGCTGTCGACCACCAGCTCGCCCTCGGGCATGTGCGGGCGGAGCACGTCCAGCGCCTCGCCCTCCTCCACCGGCCCCACCACCGCGACTACGGAGCGCTCGGGGGTAAAGTTCCGCCGCAGGAACGCATCCACCTGCGACACCCGCACCCGCCCCACCGTGGCCGAGGTCCCCGCCGGCGGCCGCGCCCACGGGTGGTCGGTGCCGTAGACCGCCTTCGCGCGCTCCCGGTCCAGCGCGTCGGCGGGGCTGGCCTCGCGCCCCTGCAGCTCGCGCACGATGGCCGCGCGCTGGCGCACCGTGGCCGCGCTGTCCACGGGGTCGCGGAAGAGCGCCACCAGCAACGCCTGGCTCGCGGCGGCCCAGGCGTCGGGCGCGGCGGTCAGGGTGAAGGCGATGGCGTCGCGCTGCTGGTCCACGTCCAGGTGCGCGCCCAGCGAGTCGAGCCGGGCGCGCGTGGGCTCCACCACCGCCCGCGCGGCCAGGTACGAGATCCCCGCCTGCGCCGCCGGCTCGTCCGCCGGCCCCACGCTCACCAGCACCTGCACGGCCACCACCGGCGTCCCCGCCTCGGGGCGCACGTACACGCGGTCCTGCGCGGCGGCGCGCCCGGCGGCGGACGCGAGGAGGAGCGCGGCGGCGAGCGCCGCGCGAAAGGTGCGGAGGCTCATCAGCGGCGCTGCGCGGCGGGGATCCGCTGCGGCGGCACGTACACCTTCGCCGGCTCGCCCACCTGCAGCCGGTCCAGCACGCCGCGCACGTCGTCGGCCGTCACCGCCTCCAGCGCGGCGAAGTAGCGCTGCGCCGGATCGGGGCCGGTGTCGCGGTCGGCGAACTCGCCCAGCAGCTCGGCCATCCGCTCCGGCGCGCGGGCGTAGAAGAGCATGTCGCGGCGCACCGAGGCGGCCGCGGCGCGCACGCTGGCGTCGGTGACCGCGGAGGCCAGCGTGGTGAGCGCCCCGTCCACCGTGCGCTGCGCGGAGCGGACCAGGGAGTCGGGGGTGGCCACCACCAGCGCCAGCGCCTGCCCCTGGTGCGTCCACCAGTGCTCCACCTCCACCTGCGAGCGGGTCATCCGCCGGCGCAGGGTGGAGCGCAGCAGGCGGGCGGCCACGGAGACGGCGGCCGGCTCCGCCTCGCTCGCGGCCCAGGCGGAGCCGATCCAGCCACGCGTGGCCTGCGGCGTGTCGGCCTCCAGCGCGGGAACGGTGTCGGGGAGGGCGTCGGGCGCGTCGGCGGCCGGGGCGCCCGGGAGCGCCTGGAAGGCGCGGCGCACGGCGTCGAGCTGCACGTCGCCCACGGCCACGATCTGCACCCGCTCGGGGCGGTAGATGCCGCTCCAGAGCCGGTCCAGCGGCGCGGCGGCGAGCCGCGCGGCCGCGTCGGCGGTGCCGGCGGCGGGGATCTCGGCGGGGAAGAGGCGGGCGCGGAGCGCGGCACGCACGTACTGCGGCGCCGTCTCCCGCTCGGCGTTGCGCTCCTCGGCGAGGGCCGAGAGCGCGGCCGGCAGCTCCGGCCCCTGCGGCGTGGGCACCCGCAGCGCGGAGCGGAGGACGCCGGCCAGGTAGTCGAGCTCGCTGGCGGGGCCCACCACCTGGTAGACGATGGCGTCGGAGCCGCGCAGCAGGGACACCTGCCCGCCCACCCGCGCCGCCTGGTCCTGGAGCGACGGAAGGAGGAGGTGCTGGAAGAGGTGCCCCGCGCCGGAGTACCCCGGCGGGTCGTCGGCCAGGATGGAGAGCCTGAGCGCCACCACCGGGATCGCCTGCTGGCGGTGGACGGTGATGGCGGGCCCCTCCTGCGCGGGCGCGGGCGCGCGGGCGGTATCGTGCGGCGCCGCGGCGAGCGCGAGCGCAAGGGTGAGCGTCAGCATCGGCGCTGAACTTACAGGATCGGATGCGAGGAGGCGAATCAGGGTCTCTCACGCAGAGACACGGAGGCACGGAGAGGTTCAGCAGCTCCTCTCCGTGCCTCCGTGTCTCTGTGTGGGATCAGGCGGTTTCAGTCCGGGATCGCGTCGGCCACGATGAAGTTGAGCGGGTCGACCTGGCGGCCGTTGAGCTCGATCTCGTAGTGCAGGTGCGGCCCCGTCACCAGCCCGGTGGCGCCCACCAGCGCGATGATGTCGCCGCGCTTCACCACCTGCCCGTTGTGCGCCAGCAGCCGCGAGGCGTGCGCGAAGCGCGTGATGTACCCGTAGCCGTGGTCGATCTCCACCATGTTGCCATAGCCGTTCCCCTTGTTCCCCACGAAGCGCACCACCCCGCGCGCCGGCGCCAGGATCGGCTCGCCCGTGGCGGCGGCGATGTCGATCCCCTTGTGCGGGCGGG
Source organism: Longimicrobiaceae bacterium (assembly GCA_045803205.1). Lineage (GTDB taxonomy): Bacteria > Gemmatimonadota > Gemmatimonadetes > Longimicrobiales > Longimicrobiaceae > Longimicrobium. Next base: position 14,110 of record JBJMPM010000088.1, on the reverse strand, counting down.
TGATGCGGAGGACCGGGTGGTAGCGGCCGGAGCTGAACAGGGAGGAGAGCGGGCCGTTGGTGGGGGCGATGGTGGGCGTCGCGGCCAGGCGGTCGCGGTTGCGCTGCAGCGCCACCAGCGCCTGCTCCATGCTGGCCTTGAGCACCGAGGCGCGGCGGCTGAGCGCGTCGAGGTTCAGCGACGCCTCCGAAAGGCGGCCTCCCACCTCGGGATTGAGCCGCATCAGCGCCTGCTCGCTCACGCTGCGGTGGTCCGGCCCGCCCACCCCTGCGCGGCGCACGTCGCCGCTCACCGCCGCGAGCCCGGAGAGGGCCCGGTACTGCTCGTCGCGCTGCGAGAGCGACTCGATGGAGCGGTTGAGCTGCTCCATCTCCTGGCGCATCTGGTCGACCTCCGACGCCAGCAGCTCGTTCTCGCGACGCAGCGTGGCCGACTGCACGTGCTGCCCCTGCTTGATGAAGAACGCGACGGTGAAGGTGCCCAGCAGGAAGAGGACCAGCAGCGCCGAGGAGACGGCGGCGCGTACGTGCTGCCACTTCACCTGGAAGGATCGGACGCGCTCGTTGTCGTGCGGGACGAGCATGAGCGTCCAGCGGGAGCCGGCCATGGTTGTCACTGCGGCTGACGGGGCGGACGAGGTGCCGCCGGGTCGGTGTAAGTAAAGTGGAGGGGCCATGATAAGCCCCGTCCAGAGGAGTGTCAACCTTTTCGCTCCCCTCGCGCGGTGGGGAAAACCCCGCGCGAAGGCGCACCCGCCCCCGCCGCGGCCGCCCTGCGGAAGCGGAGGATCGATTCGTCGGCGAGTGCCCGGGGGGGCCAGGCCGCCCCCCCATGCCCTTCAGCGGCCTGACGCCCCCGGGCCCGACGCCCCTGTGTGGTTGGGATTCGCCGATGGAGAAGGGCAACATGCGTTCCCCGTTGGATGGCATGGGACAAGATGCTGCGATCAAACGAGTTGGCGGGGGAGGTGCCCGGCCTGGCATCCTCCCCCGCCGGTGCAAATTGCAGGGAGTCTGGCAATCTGTCGCTGCTACCGGATTTTTTTAAATCTGATACCCGATCACAAATGACGGGGCATTCCGAGAGACCAGCACGGAAGATCCTCACACGGAGTCAACGGAGTCAACGGAGAATGCTAGGCAGTTCCTCCGTTGACTCCGTTGACTCCGTGTGAGACCCCATCTGTGCTGGTCTTAACGAATGCACAGTCATTTGGCCATTTGGCAGAGATGATATGACAGGTACTGCCTCACGCGGAGATGCGGCGCCTCTCTCGGCGCCTCCGCGGCTCTGCGTGAGGCAGCTCCGGCTGCGGCTGCGCCGCCGTCGGCCGGGTCGCGGTGCCGCCGACGATGAGCACCACCGCCGCCACGATCGCCGCCGCGGCCGCGGCGATGCGCGGGGTCAGCGGCTCATGCGCCACCACCGCGCCGAGGAGCACGGCGACGAGCGGGTTGACGTAGGTGAAGCTGAGCGCGCGGCTCGGCCCCTCGCGCTCCACCAGCCAGCTATAGGCCGTGAACGCCACCACCGAGCCGAACACCACCAGGTACAGCAGCGCCCCCGCCGCGACCGGCGTCACCTCTCCGAGCGCGAACCGCGACGGCTCGCCCGCGACCATCGACAGCGCCAGCAGCAGCACGCCGCCGCCCAGCAGCGGGATCCCCGCGGCGAAGGGCTGCGACCGCGGCTTGCGCTCGCCGGTGAAGTAGAGCGTCCCCACCCCCCACGCGGCCGACGAGACCAGCAGCACCGCGGCGCCCACGGGATCCACGCCGCCGTTCGCGCTCCCGCCCAGGGTGAGCAGCGCCACGCCCGCCAGCCCGACGGCCACGCCGCTCCACGCCCGCCGCGTCGCCGCCACCTGGCCGACGACCAGCCCCGCGATCAGCATCCAGAAGTGCTCGGTGGCGATCATCAGCGCCGCCGGCCCGCTGGCGACGCGCTGCTCGGCCCAGAACAGCCCGCCATGGCCGACCAGGAAGAAGAGCGCGCCCACCGCCAGCGCCGCCTTCACCTGCGCGCGGCGGGGGCGCGGCTCGCCCCGCAGCAGCGCCCAGCCGACCAGGATCGACCCCGCGAGCACCGAGCGCACCCCGGCCAGCAGGAAGGGCGGCACCACCGCGACGGCCAGGCGGATGGCGAGGTACGTCGACCCCCAGATGATCCAGGTGGCCGCGTACGCCGCCAGCCGCTTCGCCCCGAAGGCGCGCACCCGCCGCGCGATCATCGCCCGCTCACCCGCCGAACAGCAGCGCGAACCGCGGCTCACGCGTCCCGCGCAGCTCGATGCAGCACGGCTTCTCGACGGTGGAGCGGCTGACCGGGAATCCCGGCTCCGGCGCGGGCGGCGAGTAGCCGGCGCGGGCGTACCAGGTCCAGCCGTCGACGTAGCGCGTCGCCAGCCGGGAGAGGAGCGTCGCGCGGGGAAGCGCGGCAGAGGCCGGGGAGAGGTGCTGCGGAGTCGCGGTGCTCATGGGGTGCCTCCCGCCTTCGTGAGTTCAACCCCCAAAACCGTTTTTGGAGGTTAGGTGTACGCTAAGGCTGGACATCTAACCTGTCAAGAGCCATTTTAGAGGTTAGATGAAGCTGAGACGCTGGCACCGCAGCATCTCGCGCAGAGACGCGGAGGCACGGAGAGGCGAAGCGATGCAGACCGAGAATCCCTTCGCGGAGAAGGAGCTGGTCGGCGGACGGATCTGCCTGGACTTCGCCAACACGCTGGGGCAGCACGAGCCGGTGCCGCTGAGCGAGTGGCTGGCCTCGTACGACGACCTGGTGTGGTGGGCGCTCCGGGCGGACATCCTCCCCCAGGCGGAGGCGCCGGCGCTGTTCGAGCGCGCGCGGGCGAACCCCGGCGAGGCGGCCGAGGTCTTCCGCCGCGCCATCGCGCTGCGCGAGGCCGTCTTCCGGATCTTCTCCGCCGCGGCGGAGAAGCGCGACCCGGATCCTGCGGACATGGAGGTGCTGAACCGCGAGCTGGCGCTGGCGATGCCGCACGCGCGCGTGGCGCCGGTGGTGCCGGGGGGATGCGGCTGCGACTGGGCGTGGGAGGAGACGGGGGCGCTGGACCGCGTGCTCTGGCCCGTGGCGCGCTCCGCCGCCGAGGCGCTCACCTCGGAAGACGTGCGGCGGATCGGGCAGTGCGCGGGAGAGGAGTGCCAGTGGCTGTACGTCGACACCAGCCGCAACCACAGCCGGCGCTGGTGCGTGATGAGCGACTGCGGCAACCGCGCCAAGGCAAAGCGCCACTACCACCGGGCGCGCACGGGAAAAGGTGTGTAAATATCCGCACGCAGTTTCAGCTTCGATTGAATTGTGACGTCGATGGCCCTGATGAAGCTGCACGGAAAAACTGGGCGGTCCGCGATACAGGAAAACCAGTCACCGCGGACGTGTCTCCGTCGGCGGGCCGAGATTCCACAGATAATCCAAACGGGCGGGCGCAAAAGAAATACATTGACGGCTTTTCCTTTTCCTGACATACTCCGTCGGTTGGTGCCACCACACCACATAATCCCGCGAACGGTGTCCCTATGGCTCTGATTGAGGCAGTAGCGTTAGGCGTAGCGGAGGAAGGCGGGGCGGCAACGGTGTGGCGCGGTCTACGACGAGCGATTCCATTTGCACGTAAACTCAACAGCCGACGACATCGTGGATCCGGTTGCTTCGGAATCCCGAGCGGGAAGATCTATGTCATACTTCCCCAGCGTCGCGACGCGAGCGGAGTTGTCGGCGTTTCGGAATATGACGGTGCATGCTATGAAGCGATTTCTTCGATGCTCGTCAGTCTAGGCTATCAGAAGGATCGGGATTGGTTCGTGCACACCCTGGCGCCGGGAGAGAATCTTTCCGAACCAATTCGTCGTCACAACCTCATTACTCTTGGCGGCCCGGTTCTAAACTCGCTTACTCAGGAGCTGTGTGGAGATCATCCGATGCTCCATATTGAGTATGTTAACTCCGACGACCGGGAATTTCGCCTGTTCCATTGGCGCAACCGCACGTTTCGATGGACGGATACGGTCGACTATGCAGTCATAGCGGTAAAACCGAATCCCTTTAATCCGAAGCGTCGGCTTACCATCATTTTTGGCCTCACCGGTATTGGCACAATGGGTGGCGGACGCTTTTTTGCCTCGAATGGAGATGAAGGGGTGCTCAAACATCTTCGGAAGCAGATCGAGCAAACGTTTTCATCGAAGGATGGCAATCTGGAGGTCCTGGTGCGGGTTCAGCACGATCAGCAGCGCACCCAGATTCAGAACACTGCCCTGGTTGCTGAATCAGATGGCTTGAAAATGAATGGTCACACGTCTCGTCCGGTATCCCTTCACATGCGCGCTCTCCAACAACTCTATACCTCGCTTCAGCGAAACCCTCGTCCGTTGATCGTTTCCGAGCTGAAGGTAGAGATCACCATCACGAAGACGTTTGGTGTAAGGATTGTCGAAGAAGCAACCTGGGAAGCGGCATCTGAAGACATCGTGGTCAGAGGAAAAGAATTCAGAGATACCGTCCCCGTCGAGCGATTGGAGGATATTGGTTTTGAAGCAAAGATCATCAACGGAGTCGGAGAGATCGTTGTACTACCAGCGGAAAATTCGGTCACGACAAAGCGTTTCTTGTTGTTCCCGATTCCGCCCGTAAAACCGGGACACCCGGCACCCGTAGTGAGGACGAGCGTCGAATGGCCACGCAGCGTCCAAAATCTCGAATGGACCGGCCGCGAGGATGAAATTGGTATGCAAATCACGCCCCACGCGGTCCAGCCTGTGCAGGATGTAGAGGTGACGATTGCTTTCGAGACTTCGCCTGCCGCACGATTTCACATCATCGAGAAATTTCCTCCTCCTCCGGGCCATGTGCGTCAGGCGTGGTACGACGTGACCCGGCCCTACACGTTAAAGCTGTCGCAACAACCACCGGGAACCCAATTTCTGTTCACGGTGGAACGGATTTCGTAGTCTTGCACCTGCTGAAGCGTGCATGCTATAATCACGAGTTGCTGCAGGGTCACTAGATCTCTCGGAGGGGTGAAGATGCCGGAGTCCGGTCTCATAGGCAGCGGGTTCTAAGGCATGGCATCTGACGTCCAGTTGCCAGGCGTCAGAATTCGTTAACCTGACGTGAGGCAGCGCGCTGGCCAATCCAGCGGTGCCGGCAGGTGTCGGCGCCCTTTCCTTTTAGGCCGTAGTATTCGCTGATTCGGGGCGAGAGGAGCGGGTTCGTCTACCCGGCGAGATCCAGCCAGCGCCACGACCATCGCCAGCAGCGGCATCGTAAACGGCACCTCACGCAGAGACGCGAAGGCGCGGAGAGACTCGAACGGTCTCTCCGCGCCTCCGCGCGTGCAAGGGATCCCGCCGGATCAGTTCACCGGGTAGGCCTCCAGGCGTCCGCTCCGCGACAGCAGCAGCGAGGTCTCGGGCCCGCGGTGCAGGCGCTCGAACAGCCGTCCCGTCTTGAGCTGCGCGATGAGCGTCGGCGCGGCATCGGCCTCCAGCATCGCCTCGTGCGTCACGTGCAGGAAGCGCTCGGCGTGCCCCGGGCCGGCCTGGAAGCGCCACACGTGGCGGTTCCCCTCGTTGCGGTCCGCCGTGCGGACCGTCTCCCAGCGCTTGCGCGCCTGCCGCCGAAGCACGGCGCCGATCTCCTTCGCCACCTCGGCGACCTTCCGGTCCTGGTGCTCGCGACCCTCCATGCTTGCCTCCATCGTCACGCGGAGCGCGAGTTCGCGCCCCGCGGGACCCCATCCGCGCGAGTGTGAGCGGAACGGGAACGAGCCCCCGGGAGCGTGGCGCTTTCCTTCATACCCCGCCAATCGCGTTTCGGCCACGGAAAGAAAAACGGAGGACCGCGAGCAGCCCTCCGCAAGCCTCCTCGCGTCCCCGACGGGCCGTCTAGCCGGGCCGCGGGAAGAGCGGGTCGCCGGCCTCCATCGTCCACCCGGCCACGTCGAGCGTGGGCAGGGCGGCGATGGAGGGCATGGGGCGCTCGCCGGCGACGCGGCGCCAGAGCTCGCCCATCTTCTCCGGCATGAAGGGGAAGAAGAGGACGGCGACGACGGCCACGTAGCGCACCATCGCGTACAGCGCCGCGTCGAGCTCCGCGCCGCGCGCCTCGTCCTTGGCGATGGTCCACGGCTGCACCTCGGCCACGTAGGCGTTGGCGTGCCACACCAGCCCGAAGGCCGCCGCCGCGCCCTCGTGCAGCCGGTTGGCGTCCATCGCGGCCACGTAGCCGCCCACCGCCTTCTCCACCTCCGCGTCGGGCTCCGGCCTGAGCGCGGGCGCCACCCCGCCGCGGTACCGCGCCACCATCGAGAGGGTGCGGCTGGCCAGGTTACCGAGGCCGTTCGCCAGCTCGCTGGTGTAGCGCTCGGCGAAGCGCTCCCAACTGAAGTTGCCGTCCGCGTCCCACGGCACCTCGCGCAGCAGGAAGTAGCGGAAGGCGTCGGGGCCGTAGCGCGAGATGGCCTCGTTCAGGTCCAGCCCCGCGCCGATCCCGCTCGACTTGCTGAAGCGCTCGCCGCCCAGCAGCACGAAGCCGTGCCCCCACACGTGGCGCGGGAGCGGGAGCCCCGCCGCCTCCAGCATCGCCGGCCAGATAATGGCGTGCAGGCGGACGATGTCCTTCCCCACCACGTGCAGGTCCGCCGGCCACCATTCCTCGAACCCCTCGTCGGGGTAGCCGGTGTCGGTCAGGTAGTTGGGGAGGGCGTCGAACCAGACCCAGGTCCCCTGCGTCTCCCCGTCGGACGAGGGGATGGGGAAGGGGATGGCCCAGGTGAGGCGCGCGCGGGTGATGGAGATGTCTTCGAGCCCCGAGTCGAGGAGCGCCAGCATCTCGTTGCGGCGCGCTTCGGGGCGCAGGAAGTCCGGGTGCGCGTCGAAGTGGGCGCGCAGGAAGTCCTGGTACTTCGAGAGGCGGAAGAACCAGTTGCGCTCCTCGGTCCACTGCAGCTCGCGCGTGGGGTGGAGCACGCAGCGGCCGTCCTCGATCTCCCCCTCGCGCTTGAAGAGCTCGCAGCCGACGCAGTACCACCCCTCGTACGTCTTCTCGTAGAAGTCGTCGGGATTGCGCTGGTGGATGCGCTCGATCAGCGCCTTCACCCCGCGCTTGTGGTGCGGCTGGGTGGTGCGGATCCAGCGGTCGTTGGAGATGCCGAGGCGCGCCCACATCGCCTCGAAGCGCGCGGCGATGTCGTCGACCTGCTCCTGCGGGGTGATGCCGTTGGCGGCCGCGGCCTGGGCCACCTTCTGCCCGTGCTCGTCGAGCCCCATGCAGAAGCGCACCCGGCGCCCCTGCAGCCGCTGGTACCGGGCGATGGCGTCGGCGCCGATCTTCTCGTAGGCGTGCCCCTGGTGCGGGTCGCCGTTCGCGTAGTCGATCGCCGTCGTCAGGTAGAACCGGCCTCCGCTCACTCCGGCCTCCGCTCGGGCGGGCGGCGGGGGCGGCGCGGCGGGCGCTGCGGCTGCTGCGGGGTGGGGAGCGGCGCGCGCGGCTGTGCCTGCGGCTGCGCGGGGCGCTCGCCGGGGGGCGCGGCCACCGTCTCGGCCCTGAGCTGCTCCAGGTCGATGGTGCGGCGCTGGCGGTTCTCGTCCTGCAGCGTCACCAGGTTCCGCCAGATGTCGATCTGCACGACCTTCTCGGCGCCCACCACGGTGCGCACCGTCTTCCCCTCGCGCGGGAAGCGCTTGCGCGCCTGCAGGTAGGCGTCGTGCTCGTAGGTCAGGCAGCACATCAGCCGGCCGCAGGTGCCGGAGATCTGCTGCGGGTTGAGGGAGAGGTTCTGGTCCTTGGCGAGCTGCAGGGAGATGGGCTTGATCTCGCGCAGCCAGGTGGCGCAGCAGAGCTGGCGGCCGCAGCGCCCCACGCCGCCGAGCTGCGCGGCCTCGTCGCGCACGCCGATCTGCTTGAGCTCGATGCGGGTGCGGAAGGTGCGCGCCAGGTCGCGCACGAGCTGGCGGAAGTCGACGCGGCGCTCGGCGGTGAAGTAGATGGTCAGCTTGTTCCGGTCCCACTGCCACTCGGCGTCGCTGACCTTCATCTTCAGCCCCTGCTGCTCCACCAGTTCGCGGGTGCGGCGGCGGACGCGCTCCTCGTCGGCGCGGAGCGTATGGAGCTGGTGCACCTCGCCGGGCTCGGCGCGGCGCAGGATGGGCGGCACCTGCGCGGCGCTGCTCCCGCACTTGCTGCGCGCTACCCCGCCCACGGAGCGCACCCGCCCCACGTCGCGGCCGCGCTCCACCTCCACCAGCACCCACTCTCCCGCGCGCAGCGTCACGTCGGGCGAAGTGAAGAACCCCCTGCGCATCCCCTTGAAGGCGACTTCCACCAGGAAGCCGGCCTGCTCGGGAGAGGGCAGGGGCTGGATCACCGGAAGCTCGAGACTCACCGGTCCCTCCGATCTATGCTCTCGGGCGGCGCCGGGGCGCATCCCGTGAACGGTCAGTAAAAAAGTGCCTAGTGCCTAGTCCCTAGTAACAACGTCCACCTGCCAGATGTCGAAGTGCCCCGCAGCCGAGTGACCGGTCCTAGGCACTGGGCACTAGGCACTAGGCACTTCTGTTCTTGCACTTCCGTTATTTTCCCGCCCGCCACTCCCCCATCCCCAGGTACTTCTCCAGCCGGGCCTGGCGGAGCGCGTCGACCTCCATCGCCCCCAGCTCGCCCAGGTGCTTCAGCAGCGTCGCCTTGAGCGCGGCGCCGGTGGACTCCCAGTCGGAGTGGGCGCCGCCGGCCGGCTCGGGCACCACCTCGTCGATCACCTTCAGCTCCAGCAGGTCCTCGGCGGTGATGCGCATGGCCCGCGCGGCCTTGTCGCGGTGGGTGGCGTCCTTCCAGAGGATGGCGGCGCACCCCTCGGCGCTGATCACCGCGTAGATGCTGTTCTCCAGCATCACCACCCGGTCCGCCACGCCGATGGCCAGCGCCCCGCCCGAGCCGCCCTCGCCGATCACCACCGCCACGATCGGCACCTTCAGCGCCGCCATCTCGCGCAGGTTGCGGGCGATGGCCTCGGCCTGCCCGCGCTCCTCGGCGCCCAGGCCGGGGTAGGCGCCCATGGTGTCGATCATGGTGACCACCGGGCGGCGGAACTTCTCCGCCAATTTCATCAATCTCAGCGCCTTACGGTAGCCCTCGGGGTGCGGCATGCCGAAGTTGCGCGTGAGGTTGTCCTTCATGTCGCGCCCCTTCTGGTGCCCGATCAGCATCACCGTCTGGCCGTCGAGGCGCGCCCAGCCGCCCACGATGGAGGCGTCGTCGCGGTACATCCGGTCGCCGTGGAGCTCCACCCAGTCGGTGAAGATCATCTCCAGGTAGTCGAGCGTGTACGGGCGGCGCGGATGGCGGGCCACCTGCACCCGCTCGATGGGCGCCAGGTTGCGGAAGGTGTCCTGCTTCAGCCCGTTCAGCTTGCGCTCCAGCGAGCGCAGCTCCGCGTTCACGTCGAGCCCGCGCTCGCGCGCCAGCCCGCGCAGCGTCTGCATCTGCTCTTCGACCTCGGCGATGGCGCGCTCGAAGTCGAGGTGTGCGACCGTAGCCAAATCCGCTTCCTCCCGCAGTGGTCCGGGCAACCGAAACGCGCCCGATCCCGGTAAGATACACCGGGATCGGGGCATTGGGGCAAGACTTCAAGCGGCTCCGCCGTCTCGGGCACGTGCCCTGCCTTGCGTGCAGCCGCGGCTCAGCGCCCTCTCCGGCTCGCTTAGGCTCGCCACCTCTCCCGTTCCGGGAGAGGTTGAATGCCCCGGCGCCTGCGCAGACCCGACCGGCCACGTGGAGGCGGACTCGCTGAAAACCTCGCAGGCTTCGCCTCCGTTGCGTCCTCCCCCCTCTCCCGGTACGGGCCCCGGTACGGGAGAGGGTTTGCGCTCTCAGGCGCAGGGAGAGGGCCGCCGCGGGCGCGCGCCCGCTATTCCTCCGCCGTCGCGCCCGCGCGGGGGCGGCGGTTGCGCCAGGGCTCGTCGCGCTGCGGAGGCGCGCCGAGGGCGGGCGGGTCGCGGTGCAGGCGCACGCGGTCGTCGCCCAGGCACTCGCGCAGCGCGACCAGCAGCTCGTCGCGCGGCGCCACCTTGAGCGACTTCGACCGGAGCCGCGGGGGCTGGGCGTCGGCGCCGCCGTTGCGCCAGAGCACCAGCACCGGGCCCTCGCCGGGGTGCGCGGCGAGGAGCGCCTTCGCCTCCTCGACGGCGGCGGCTGCGGGGCCGGCGGAGCCCAGCTCGATCGCCACGCCCACCTCGCCGCCCTCGCGCACCCGGTCCAGCGGGACGGCGGAGTCCAGGAACATCGGCGGGTCCTCGTCGTCGCGCTCGCGGTTGCTCACCGCGCCGCGGATGACGACGGCCGCGTCCTGCTTCAGGATCTCCTTGTACTTCGCCCAGTTGTCACCGAAGGCGAGCACGGTGGCGGTGCCGTGGAAGTCCTCCACGGTGATGCGCCCCCACTCGGAGCCGTCCTTCTTGCTGATCTGCCGCGCCGCCTCGGTCACCACGCAGGCGAGCTCCACCTTCTGGTCGCGCTGCGTCTTCAGGGTCACGGTGTTGGTGCGCCCCTCGAAGAGCGCCATGTCTTCCCGGAAGCGGTTCAGCGGGTGGCCGGAGATGAAGAAGCCCAGGATCTCCTTCTCCCGCGTGAGCCGCTCGCTCTCGCTCCACTTCTCCACCTTCGGCAGCACCGGCGCCTGCACCAGCCCGCCGCCCTCCGTGCCGCCGAAGAGCGAGTCCTGCGCGCTGTCGCGCTCCTTCTGCACCGACTGCGCGGCGTTGAAGGCGGCATCGAGCCCGGCCAGGAGCTGGCTGCGCCCGCCGCCCGCGTCGAAGCCGTCGAGCGCGCCGGAGCAGGTCAGCGCCTCGATCACCCGCTTGTTGCAGAGCCGCAGGTCGATGCGCACCAGCAGGTCGAAGAGGGAGGTGAAGTTCCCCTCCGCCAGCCGCGCGGCCAGGATCGACCGCACCGCGCCCTCGCCCACCCCGCGGATGGCGCCCAGCCCGAAGCGGATCTGCCCCACGCCGTCGCCGACGACGGTGAACTTCCAGTTGCTCTCGTTCACGTGCGGCGGCAGCACCTCGATCCCCTCGCGCGGGATGCGCGGGAGGAAGCGGTGCAGCTCGCGGCAGTGGGCGATGTACGCCACCACGTCGTCGGTCTTGTCCACGACGGACGACATCAGCGCCGCCATGTACTCCGCCGGGTAGTGGCACTTGAGCCACGCCGTCTGGTAGGCGACGAGGCCGTAGGCCACGGAATGGCTGCGATTGAAGCCGTAACGCCCGAAGGCCTCGATCTGGTCGGAGAGATCCTGGATGGCCCGCTGGTCATGGCCCCTGGCGACGGCCTTCTCGACGAACTTGCCGAGCTCCTTCTTGATCAGGTCGGCGTCCTTCTTCCCTACCGCCTTGCGCAGCACGTCGGCCTCGGCGAGCGAGAGGCCGGCCAGGATCTGCGCGATGCGCATCACCTGCTCCTGGTACACGATCACGCCGTAGGTGGGCTCCAGCACGTCGGTGAGCTCGGGGAAGGGGTACTTCACCGGCTCCTGCCCCAGCTTGCGGCGGATGTACACCATGTCCATCCCCATGTCCAGCGGCCCCGGGCGCACCAGCGCGTTCGCGGCCACCAAGTCCTCGAAGCGGTCGGCCTTCATCAGCCGCAGCTTGTCGGTCGCCAGCGCCGATTCGAACTGGAAGACGCCGCTGGTGCCGCCGCGCGCCAGCATGGCGTAGACCTCGGGGTCGTCGAGCGGGATGTCCTCGGCGCGCGCGTACTCCTCTCCCGTCTCCGGGTGGCGGAGCGCGCCGTGGCGGGCGCGGATGGTCGCCACGGCGTCGTAGATCACCGTGAGCGTCTTCAGCCCCAGGAAGTCCATCTTCAACATGCCCGCCTTCTCCAGGCAGTTCATGTCGTACTGGGTCACCATGATGGACTCGCCGTTGCCGCCCGCGCCCTTGCTGCTCTGGGTGCAGACGGGGACGTACTCGTCCAGCGGCCCCGGCGCGATCACCACGCCGGCGGCGTGCACGCTGCTGTGGCGGCTGAGCCCCTCGAGGGTCGACGAGTAGTCCAGGAGCTGGCGGTAGCGCTCCTCGTTCTCGTACAGCTCGCGGATCTCGGGGATCTTCTCCCGCGCCTCGGCCACCGACATGGAGAAGGCGGGCGAGTTGGGGATGAGCTTGGTGAGCCGGTCGGTCTCGGCGGGGAGGAAGCCCAGGGTGCGGCCCACGTCCTTCACCACCGCGCGGCTCTTCATCGTCCCGAAGGTGATGATCTGTCCCACCGCATCATGACCGTACTTCTTGCGCACGTAGTCGATCACCTCGCCGCGCCGCTCGAAGCAGAAGTCCACGTCGATGTCGGGCATCGACACGCGCTCGGGGTTCAGGAAGCGCTCGAAGAGCAGGTCGAACCTGATGGGGCAGCAGTCGGTGATCCCCATGCAGTACGCCACGATCGACCCCGCCGCCGAGCCGCGGCCCGGGCCCACGGGGATGTCGTGCTTGCGAGCCCAGCGGATGAAGTCGGCGGTGATCAGGAAGTACCCGGAGTAGCCGAGCCGGGTGATCACGTCGAGCTCGTACTCCACGCGCTCGACGATCTCCCGCGGCAGGAGCGCGCGGATCTCCTCCTCCGGCCGCTGGACGAGCTCGCCCGCCGTCCCCTGTCCCCCGTCTCCTGTCCCCTGCCCGTAGTGCTTCAGCGCGCCGGACCAGACCCAGGCGCGCAGCATCTCGTCCTCGGAGGCGTACCCCTCGGGCTCGGTGGGGAAGGTGGGGACGTAGTACTTCTTCGGCATCGCGAGGTCCACCATCTCCGCGATGTCGAGGGTGTTGGCGAGCACCTCGGGGCGGCCGGGGAAGCGGGCCGCCATCTCCTCGTGGTTCTTGAAGTAGAGCCCGCCGTCGTAGCGCATCCGGTCGGGGTCGCTGAAGTCCTTCCCCAGGCCGATGCAGAGGAGCACGTCGTGCGCCTGGTGGTCCTCGGCGCGGAGGAAGTGGGTGTCGTTGGTGGCGACCACCTTCACCCCCGTCTCCTCGGCCAGGCGGAAGACGCGGCGGTTCAGCTCCTCCTGCCCCTCGGAGTCGTGCGCCTGCACCTCCAGGAAGTAGCGGTCGCCGAAGGTCTCCTGGTGCCAGGCCACGGCCTCGCGCGCCGCCTCCCAGCGGTCCTCCATCAGCGCCTGCGCCACCTCGCCGGCCAGGCAGGCGGAGGTCACGATGATCCCCTCGGAGAACTTCGCCAGCACCTCGCGGTCGATGCGCGGCTTGCCGTAGAAGCCCTCGGTATAGCCGATGGAGGTGAGGCGCGAGAGGTTGCGGTACCCCTCCAGGTCGCGCGCCAGCAGCACCAGGTGGTAGTACCCCTTCTCTCCCTTCGCCTTGACCTTCTCCAAGCGCGAGCCGGGGGCGACGTACGCCTCCATCCCCACGATCGGCTTGAGCCCCGCCTTCTTCGCCTGCTCCTGGAAGAGCCACGCGCCGAACATGCACCCGTGGTCGGTGAGCGCGAGCGCCGGCTGCTCGAATTCCTTGGCGCGGCGGATCAGGTCCTCCAGGCGGTTGGCGCCGTCGAGGAGGGAGTATTCCGAGTGGCAGTGCAGATGGACGAACGACATCGCGGCGAGGTGCCTTCAGGAAGAGCGGGAGATGCTTGCAAGCGCGTGCAGCGCAACGATTTCGGCGCCACTGACGGCGCCGTGCGGGGTCGCGCTGGAACGCCCTCAATATGCTCCCGCCGCACCCTTTTGGGAAGGAGACGCACCGATCCCGCCACCCCGGATACACCCCTCGAAACCGGCAGCCGCGAATCTCTCACGGAGGTGCGGAGGAACATAGAGGAAACCGGGAACAATCCCTTTGCTCTCCGCGTATCTCCGCCGCATCCTTCTTCCGCAGAGCGCTCCACTCCCCCTCCCGCGGGACCGTCCTGAAGATGCGCAGTGACGTCATCCTGAGGCCGGCCACGCTGAGACATCTGTCAACGCCGGATGAAAGTCTGACACTTCTGGCGGTCGAAAATCTGACAGCCGGGAGTGGGTGACGAGCCCGAGTCGTCGCTCAAAAATCAGAGGGTGGAGGTGGTCGCGGTGGGAGTCGGGGCGGAGCCC
>JBJMPM010000435.1:0-23030 GCA_045803205.1 Longimicrobiaceae bacterium | reverse complement strand
CGCCCGCGGCGGAGTAGCTCCGCCGCGGGCGCTTTCGGTTCCGGGCCGGTCGCCGTCAGAGCGAGGCGACGTGCAGCGGCAGGGGCCGGTAGTTGGTCCGCGCCGCCCATTCCATGAACCAGCGGGTGTAGACGCGGATCTGCCCTCCGTTCTGGTACACCTCCACCGCCGCCACCTCGCTCGGGGAGTAGAGCGAGAGGACGCCCGGATCCGGCATCCGCACCTCGTCGACGTACACGGCGGAGGGGATGGACCCGCCGCGCGAGTAGACGCAGGACTGGTAGCCCTGGAGGGCGAAGGGCACCCGCGTCCGCTGCGTGGCGAACGCCCGCCCTGCGGTGTAGTTCGAGCAGGAGGTGAAGTAGACGCCCATCCGTTCCCGTACGAACAGCTCCATGTTCGGCGCGCCGGACGAGGCGATCTGGTTCGCCTCGAGCGAGCGCACGGCGTAGGGATAGCTGTTGCGCCGCGACTTCAGCCGGCTGGCCGTGGCCACGATCCCCTGCAGCAGCACCGGGTTCTTCTCCAGCGCCACGTCCACCTCGACCGCCGCGTCGCTGAGCGTCACCGGCGTCATCACGGTGCCGTAGCCCAGCGCGTCGGCCACGATCACGTGCTCGCCCTGCGTGGTGCGGATCGTGAAGCGGCCCTGCGCGTCGGTCAGCGCCTTCTCGCGCCGGGGCCTCACCTCCACCGTCGCGGCGGAGACGGGCTGTCCACTGGCCGCGTCCACCACCTGTCCACTGAGGGTGACGCGCTGCGCCGCCGCGGGGGTTGCCGCGGCGAGTGCCGCGATCGCGCAAGCGATTGACTGCCAATGAGTTCGGATCATGTTCGCGTCCCGGTGCGGAGTGGAGGAGGGTGCCGTGCTCGGGATGGAGGGGCGCAACAGACGTTCCCCGGAATGCCTCGCGGGCCCCATGCGACGTTCTGGTACTTCCGCCGCCGCACGGCAGCGTCGAGAACGTTGCGAAAGCTGTAGAGCCCGACGGGTTGGAAACCCGCCGCTGCAACGGCACGAAGTCCGCCTTCGCGGCGCCTTCGCGGATTATGCCGCGGCCCTGGTGTGTCCCCCGACCGGCGACGATGCGTCTGCCCGTACGCGGTCGGTTGCAGGCCTCGCCTCCGCCCGCGGCCACCGCCTCTCCCGGTACGGGAGAGGAATTGCGCTCTCAGGCGCAGGGAGAGGGCGCCGCGGGTGCGGATGCACGACGAGCTCCGGACCGGAGAGCCACTCGAAACGTGTGATTTCCGGCTCCGCCGATCGAAAGGCCGCGGCCGCGAGCGGTTGCGACGGACGCGGCGCCGGGTAGCTTTCCGCACCGAACCCGTTCCTGGCCCCCGATGCGCTTCGAGATCCGGGGGGACGTGAGCGTCCCCGGCGACAAGTCGATCACCCACCGCGCGCTGATGCTCGCCGCCGCGGCCGAGGGCGAGAGCCGGCTGAGCGGCCTCCTCCCCGGCGAGGACTGCCGCAGCACCGCCGCCGTGCTGCGCGCGCTCGGCTGCGGCGTCCCCGAGCCGCCGGACGACGCGTCCGAGATCGTCGTCCGCGGCCGCGGGCTGGCCGGGTGGAGCGCGCCGTCCGCGCCGCTGGACTGCGGCAACAGCGGCACCACGGCGCGGCTGATGATGGGGCTCCTGGCATCGCGCCCCTTCTCCGCGGTCCTCACCGGCGACGCGTCGCTCCGCGGCCGGCCGATGCGCCGCATCACCGCGCCGCTGGCGGAGATGGGCGCGCGCTTCCGCGAGCTCGGCGCGCCCGACCGGCTGCCGATCGAGGTGGCCGGCGGCGGCCTGCGCTCCATCGACTACGCGTCGCCCAAGGCGAGCGCGCAGATCAAGTCCGCCGTGCTCCTGGCGGGGTTCGGCGCCGGTGTCCCCGTCTCCGTCACCGAGCCGGTCCTCTCGCGCGACCACACCGAGCGGATGCTCGCCTCGCTCGGCGCCCCCGTGCGCTCCGAGCCGGCGGGGGACGGAGTCCGCGCGGTCCTCGGCGCGTGGGATGGGCGGCTGCGCGGCTTCGAGCTGCGCGTCCCCGGAGATCCATCCTCCGCCGCCTTCCTCGCCGCCCTCGCGCTCCTCGCGGACGCGGGCGAGCTCCGCATCCGCGGCGTCTGCGCGAACCCCACGCGCACCGGCTTCTTCGCCATCGTCCGCCGGATGATGGGGCTGGTGGGGTGGGAGCGCGGCCGCTCCGAGGGCGGCGAGCCCGTCTCGGACCTGGTCGTGCGTCCGTCGCGGCTGCGCGGCGTGGTGGTGGAACCGCACGAGGTCCCCGCCGCGATCGACGAGGTGCCGGTCCTCGCCGCCCTCGCCGCGCGCGCCGAAGGGGAGACGCGCATCACCGGCGCGGGGGAGCTGCGGGTGAAGGAGAGCGACCGCATCGCCGCCCTCGTCCAAGCGCTGCGCGCCGTCGGCGGCGAGGCGGAGGAGCTGGAGGACGGGCTGATCGTGCGCGGGTCCGACCATCCGCTCCGCGGCCGCGTCGTCACGCATGGCGACCATCGCATCGCCATGGCCTTCGGCGTGCTCGCCACGCTCCCGGGGAACGAGATCGAGATCGACGACCGGGAGTGCGCGGCGGTGAGCTATCCCGGCTTCTGGGACGTGCTCGGAAGGCTTCGGGTGGGGCAAGGCGAATGAATTCGCTGCAACAACTACACGAAGTCCGCCTTCGCGGACTACTGCCTGTGGTGCCGCCGAGGCTCCGTGGCGCGCTAACAGCCCCTCGGCAGCCGAGGTTGCAAGCCGCGGTCGCAGTGACGCCCGTCGCGTGCCCCGCCGCGGCGGAGGCACGGGAGGTGGTAGTCCGCGCAGGCGGACTTCGTGTCTCTGTTGCTGCGGATTCATCCGCCCGTCCCACCAACCGAATCGACCGGGAGAAGGCCGCGCACCCATGCATCTTCCCGGGATGATCGACCGCCGCCCGCGAGGCGCCGGCGTCGCGCTGGTCCTTGCGATCGCGCTGGGGGCTGCGTGCGCGCCCGCCCGCGTCGCGCAGCCTGCACCTGATCGTCTGACGGCGCGGCTCCAGGCGAAGCTCGATTCGCTCCATGCTGCGGGCCACTTTCCCGGCGCCACGGTCGGCGTGACGCTCCCCGGCGGCCGCACCCTCGGGCTGAGCACGGGGCTCGCGGACAGCAGCGGGATCGCGATGCGGCCGCGCGACCGGATGCTGGCCGGGAGCGTGGGGAAGACCTTCGTGGCCGCCGTGGCGCTGCAGCTCGTGCAGGAGGGGAAGCTGGGGCTGGACCAGCCGATCTCCACCTGGCTGGGCGCCGAGCCCTGGTTCGGCCGCCTGCCGAACGGGCGCGCGGTGACCGTGCGGATGCTGATGAACCACACCAGCGGCCTGGTGCGCTACGAGTTCAACGACGCCTTCATCCGCGACCTGAACGCGAACCCGCTGAAGCGCTGGACGCCGGCGGAGCGGATCGCGTACCTCCTGGACGCGCGTCCGCCCTTCGAGGCGGGGCGGGGATGGGACTACTCGGACACGAACTACATCGTGCTGGGCGCGATCATCGAGCGGATCACCGGGAGCACGCTGGAGCGGGAGATCCGCCGGCGCGTGCTCGATCCGCACCGCTTCGCCGACGTGATCCCTTCCGACACGGTGGTGCTTCCGGGCGTGGTGCAGGGCTACGCGGGCCCGGAGAATCCCTTCGGGAACGCGCCGCGGATGATCCGTGAGGGCCGCTTCATCGTCAATCCGCAGTTCGAGTGGGCCGGCGGCGGCTACGCGACCTCGGCGCCCGACCTCGCCCGCTGGGCCGCGCTCCTCTGGAGCGGCCGCGCCTTCGCCCGCCCGCTGCTGGCGCAGGTGGTCGACGCGGTGCCGGCGCAGGGGCTGGGCCCCGGCGCGCGCTACGGCCTGGGCGTGATCGTGCGCGAGGGGGCGCTGGGCACGAGCTACGGCCACAGCGGCTACTTCCCCGGCTACCTGACGGACGTGCGCTACTACCCGCGTCAGGACTTTTCCGTGGCGCTGCAGGTGAACTCCAGCGCCCGCGGCGCGCTCACCCGCGGCCTCGGCGCGATGGTGGAGGACCTGGCGCGCATCGTGGCCGACGAGCTGCCGCTCATGGCCGCCACCTGGGACACGCATTGAACACGGCGGTGGAAGAAATGCAGAGAAGTAGACGGCATCCTGACGGAATCATTGTCACAATCGACGGCCCTGCGGGGTCGGGAAAAAGCTCCACTGCGAAAGCAGTGGCGGCTGAGTTGAAGTACCGCCACCTCGACTCTGGTGCCTTCTACCGCGCGATCACGCTTGCGGCCCTCCGAGCCCATATCGCGCCTGACCGGTGGCGGGACTTGACCGTGGACGATCTCGAGGGGCTGGCGGTGGACGCAGTTCCGGACGCAGATGGGTACCGAATGACAATCGGGGAAGAGCCCGTGTCCATTCACATACGGTCTCGCGAGGTCAGCGCCCACGTTCCGCAAATGGCCCGCGTTCCGGCAGTCCGCACCTGGCTGCTGCGTCACCTGCGTGAAGCGGGCGCGGACGGGGGGCTCGTCACGGACGGTCGCGACATGGGGACGGTTGTATTCCCCGATGCCGAGCTCAAGGTCTTCTTGGTCGCCGATCCAATTGAACGCGCTCGCCGACGACTCCGCGAGCACGGGATTGTTGACCCTTCGGCGCAGCAGGTCGGGGAGGAAGCGGTGCTGCTCGAGACCCGTGACCAAGAGGACACCACCCGCACGGTGGCCCCGCTGGCGCGCGCGGCCGACGCGGTGGAGGTCGACACCACGGGGCTCGAATTCGCCGCGCAGGTGGCCGAGATCGTGAGGCTCGCGCGGGCCCGCGGGGGTTGACCGGGGCGAAGGAATTCCGTAGATTTTCATGTTTTCCCGGAATCGCGCGACCGCGCCTCCGGACAGCCATCCACCCTCAACCAACCGCCGCGGCGGCAGCGCTTCCCCGGCGGGAGTTTCAGGAGATCCCCACCCCCATGGCCGAGCACAACGAAGACTTCTCGCCCGACGGCGAGGACCAGGGCAGCGTTGCCGTCGCCGAGCGCCGCGAGATGACCACCGCGGAGTTCGCCGAGCGTGCGCGCGCGCTGAACATCCGGGCAGACCTGTGGGACGAGGACGAGTACTCCGCCGAGGAGTACGAGGCCATGCTCGAGATGTACGACGACACCCTCTCGAACATCGAGGAGGGCGAGATCGTCAAGGCGCGCGTGCTGCGCGTGACCGACAAGGCCGTGATCCTGGACCTCGGCTTCAAGAGCGAGGGTGCCGTTACCCGCGACGAGTTCAAGGACCCCGACTCGCTCCAGGTGGGCGACGAGGTCGAGGTCTTCCTCGAGAACCTCGAGGACGAGGACGGCGTGGTCGTCCTCTCCAAGAAGAAGGCCGACTTCCTCCGCGTCTGGGAGAAGATCAAGGAGGCCCACGAGAGCGGCACCCCGGTGAAGGGCACGCTCACCCGCAAGATCAAGGGCGGCGTGACCGTGGACCTGATGGGGGTGGACGCCTTCCTCCCCGGCTCGCAGATCGCGCTCCGCCGCGTCCCCAACATCGAGGACCTGCTGGGCGAGACCTACGAGTTCAAGATCATCAAGCTGAACAAGCGCCGCCGCAACATCGTGGTGAGCCGCCGCGTGCTGCTCGAGGCGGACCGCGAGGTCAAGCGCGACAAGCTGAAGAAGGAGCTCGAGGTCGGGCAGGTGCGCACCGGCGTGGTGAAGAACATCACCGACTTCGGCGCCTTCATCGACCTGGGCGGGATGGACGGCCTGCTGCACATCACCGACATGAGCTGGGGCCGCGTGGGCCATCCCAGCGAGGTGGTGCAGATCGGCGCCGAGCTCGAGGTCAAGGTGCTCGACATCGACTGGGAGCGCGAGCGGCTCTCGCTCGGCCTCAAGCAGCTCCAGGAGTACCCCTGGAAGGACGTGGAGAAGAAGTACCCGGTGGGCGCCCGCGTGCGCGGCAAGGTGGTCTCGATCACCAACTACGGCGCCTTCGTGGAGCTGGAGAAGGGGGTCGAGGGGCTGGTGCACATCAGCGAGATGAGCTGGACGCGCAACGTGCGGCACCCCTCGAAGATCGTCTCGCTGGGCGACGAGATCGAGGCCGTGATCCTGAAGGTGGACCCCGAGGGCGAGAAGATCTCCCTCGGCATGAAGCAGATCGAGGAGGACCCCTGGCACGCGCTGCCGGTGAAGTACCCGGTGGGCACGCGCCTCTCCGGCAAGGTCCGCAACCTCACCAGCTTCGGCGCCTTCGTGGAGATCGAGCCCGGCATCGACGGCCTGGTGCACATCTCCGACATGAGCTGGACCAAGCGCATCCAGCACCCGTCCGAGGTGGTGAAGAAGGGCGACGACGTGGACGTGGTGATCCTGGGCGTCGACGCCGAGAACAAGCGGATCTCGCTGGGGCTCAAGCAGACCCAGGACGACCCGTGGGAGCACCTGGCCGACCAGTTCCACGCCGGCCAGGAGATCAACGGCAAGGTCACGCGCCTGCAGGACAAGGGCGTGGCGGTGGACCTGGGCGACGACGTGGAGGGCTTCGTCCCCGTGTCGCAGCTCGGTGTCACCGGGCTGCAGAACCCGGCCGACGTCTTCGTGGAGGGCGACGAGCTGGAGATGCGGGTGACCGAGGTGGACGCCGGCAACCGGCGGATCGTGCTGGAGGTGACGCGCGTGCCCAAGTTCGAGGGCGGCGAGCCGATCTTCCGCACCCGCACCGAGGAGCCCGCCGCCGAGGCTTCGGCCGAGGCGGAGGGCGAGGCCTCCGAGCCCGAGGCTCCGGCCGCGGCGCCCGAGGCCGACGCGGAGCCCACGGCCGTGAACTCCCAGATCACGGACGCGGCCGAGCCGGCCGTGAACGACCAGGTCACGGACGCGGTCGAGGAGACCCCCGCGGCCACGTCGGCCGAGGAGGCCCCCGCGGCTGAGGCTCCGGCCAAGCCGGCGAAGGCCCCCAAGGCTCCCGCCGCGGAGGCCGCACCGGCGGAGGAGGCTTCCGCCGAGGAAGCCCCCGCCGCTGGCGAGGAGACCCTGGCGGAGCCCGAAGAGGGCTGAGCCGAGTCCGCCGTAGGATGAGGAAAGGGGTGGGGAGCAGCGTTGCTCCCCACCCCGTTTCGCATGCGGCTCCGGGTCCTGGTACTTGCCATCGCGTGCACCGGGCCGGCAAACCCGCGCCTCCATGCCGCCACGCTCGATTCCATGACACGACGGTGGTCTGGGACTGCCGCGACGTGTCCCGGCGCCGCCGAGCGCGCGAGCGATTGGCGGAACGGTGTTGCTGTGGCTGACCACGAGCACGGTTTCGCCGCGGTGCTCCAGACCGCCGCGGCGACGTCGGCGGGGTAGTCGGCGCCGCCGCGGATGGGGACGACGGAGACGGTGAGGCCCAGGGAATCCGCCAGCGGGCGCGTGGTGTCCCTGCGTGCGCCGCCGGTCCGACGCGTAGATCGCCGTCACCCCCGCGTCGCGCGCCACGCGGACGAGCGCCCGGGTGCGCGGAGCCGGCCTCCGTGAGACCGGGATCGTCCGCCGGCTCCGCGGCTTCTCCGCGTGCCGCACGACGATGACGACGGTGGGCTGGTCCCGCGTGGTCCCGCGTGGGGGCCACGCGCGGGGCGATCAGGGAGGACCAGCGCGAGGCGCGGGGGCAAGCGGCGGAGCCGGAGACGATGCATGGGTTTGATCCGGACCTGGGTGGTAGCGGCAAGGGATGCGAGCGCTGCAGCAATCGGTGGCTGGGAGGGGCTAAATAGTCCCCTTTTGTGCCCCATTCACTCCCCAGGCGGCGAGCCGCCGATCTCGCGCGCATGCGCGCAAATCATTATCTCGCAACAACCTGTCTCCATCTCCATGGCCGGCACGGCGCCTGCCCTTTCGACGGGCGCGGTGAACGCACCTTTCCCTCACCGCGTATGGCATTCCCATTCATGGAGGAGGACACAATGCGCAGCAACCTTTGGATCTCCGTGCTTGTCGCGCTCTCAGGCTCGGCCTGCACGCTCGGGCCCACCGACGGCATGCGGGTGACCTCGACGACGGGAGCGGTGAGCTTCGGCGGGTTCGACCCGCATGCCAACTCCCGCGTCGAGATCCAGGCGTTCAACCCGGGTACGGGAGCGTTCACGGGCATCGCGAGCGCCACCAGCATCAGCGCGGCATACGTCGTCGAGGGAACGGAGCTGTTCCCGTGGTCCGCCGAAGTGGTAGTCCCCCACTGGATGCCGGGCACCACGGGCTCCGTGGCGCGCCTCCGCATGCAGCGGCCGGACGGGCGGTTCCTCTACACTTTCCGCCCGGACTGGTCGACCTGCCGGGCCGCGAACCCGCGCCTGAGCGACTTCCTCAGCCGCTGCTCCAGCCGCCACAGCCCCGAGCTCTTCCTTTACACCACGGACTTCCCCACCTCGACGGATCTCGTGGTCTCGTCTATCCGCCGTGGGCCGCGCGGGATCACGGTGGTCGTGAGAAACGGGGGCCTCCATGGCATCGTCACCCGCATTGAGTGCTCCCGCTTCGGCGGCGCAATCGCGTCGGTCAGTCACGACCTAGTGCCCTCCGCGCAGGGGAGGGAGTTCGAAATCGGCCTCACCGCCGCCACCGGCCAGACCGTCACATGCACCGTCTTCGGCACCAACGAGGACGGCACCCCCGAGCGCAGCACCGGGAACAACACCCTGTCAACCCGCATCGTCTGAGCGCCGCCCACCGCGCAGGGGTTCAACGCGGCGGGCGGGGGAGACGGTCCCCGTCCGTCGGGTCCTGTCGACGTCATCCCGGCGCGACGGCGACTTCTTCGCGCGCCCGCGCCGTGGACTCGATCCCCCACCCCTAGGAACAGCGTCCCCAGCACCAGCACGGTGTACGTCCAGAACGGATAGCCAGGCCCCAGGTAGGTGTGGGTGCGAGTGATCGTCCCCGTAGAGTTCAGCCGTACGCCGGTACGCGCGGAACAGTTCGGGTCTCCACCCAGAGACGCGAAGTCGCAGGGAGGAGCTGCCATGTCTCTCTGCGTCTTTGCGTGAGATGCCGTTCAGGACGCCTCAGGTGCGCCGCACTTTCGCACTTTCGCCGGCCAAGGCGGCTCCGGACGATGCCCCGGCTTCCACCAACGTGTCGAGGTCGCGCCTTCACGGCCGTGCCCAACTGAACATGGAGGTGGATGATGGTGAAGCGGGCGCGCGGGCTGGTGCGAGCCCGACACCGGCGTGGTAGATTGCCGCCCTTTCCGGAGACCTACACACGCAGAGCACAGGCGGCACGAGATGTCGATGCGGGAGAAGCTGGAGCGGCTGGAGGAGCTGCGCCGCCAGAGCGAGCAGGGCGGCGGCGCGAAGCGGATCGCGGCGCAGCACGAGCGCGGCAAGCTCACCGCGCGCGAGCGGCTGGACGTGCTGCTGGACGAGGGCTCGTTCGTGGAGCTCGACCGCTTCGTGGTGCACCGCGCCACCGACTTCGGGCTGGAGAAGGAGAAGTACCTGGGCGACGGCGTGGTGACCGGCTACGGCACCATCCACGGGCGGCTGGTCTGCGTCTTCTCGCAGGACTTCACCGTCTTCGGCGGCTCGCTGAGCGAGGCGCACGCGGAGAAGATCGTGAAGGTGATGGACATGGCGCTGAAGACGGGGGCGCCCGTGGTCGGCCTCAACGACTCCGGCGGGGCGCGCATCCAGGAGGGCGTCGCCTCGCTCGGCGGCTACGCCGACATCTTCCTGCGCAACACGCTGGCCTCGGGCGTCGTCCCCCAGATCAGCGCGATCCTGGGGCCGTGCGCGGGGGGTGCGGTGTACAGCCCGGCCATCACCGACTTCATCTACATGGTGCAGGGCACGAGCTACATGTTCGTGACCGGCCCCAACGTGGTGAAGACGGTGACGCACGAGGACGTGACCATGGAGGACCTGGGCGGCGCCGCGGCGCACGCGGCCCGGAGCGGGGTGGCCCACTTCGCGGTGAAGAGCGAGGTCGAGTGCCTGCACCGCATCCGCCACCTCTTCGAGTTCATCCCCCAGAACAACGCCGAGGACCCGCCCTGCAAGCCCACCGACGACCCCTTCGACCGGGCCGACGAGGAGCTGCTCGACATCGTTCCCGACCATCCCAACAAGCCGTACGACATGCACGACGTCATCCGCCGCGTGGTGGACGACGGCGAGTTCTACGAGGTGCACGCCGACTACGCCGGCAACATCCTCTGCGGCTTCGCCCACGTGGGCGGGCACTCGGTGGGGATCGTGGCCAACCAGCCGGCGGTGCTGGCGGGGGTGCTCGACATCGACGCCAGCGTGAAGGGCGCGCGCTTCGTGCGCTTCTGCGACTGCTTCAACATCCCGCTGGTGACCTTCGAAGACGTTCCCGGCTTCCTTCCCGGGGTGGCGCAGGAGCACGGCGGCATCATCCGGCACGGGGCCAAGCTGCTCTTCGCCTACTGCGAGGCCACGGTGCCGAAGGTCACCGTCATCACCCGCAAGGCGTACGGCGGCGCCTACGACGTGATGAGCTCCAAGCACATCCGCGGCGACGTGAACTACGCCTGGCCCACCGCCGAGATCGCGGTGATGGGGGCGAAGGGCGCGGTGGAGATCCTCTACCGCCGCGAGATCTCCGGCGCCGCCGACCCCGCCGCCGAGGCCGGCAGCCGGCAGCAGGAGTACGAGGACCGCTTCGCCAACCCCTTCGTGGCCGCCGCCCGCGGCTACGTGGACGACGTGATCGACCCGCGCGAGACGCGGGCGCGCGTGATCAGCGCGCTCGACCTGCTGCGCAACAAGCGCGACTCCAATCCCCCGAAGAAGCACGGGAACATCCCGCTGTGAGACGAGGGTGAAGAAGGGACTTGATTCGGGGGAGGTTCGGCTTCATCTTGCATGGAAGCGCACGCAGTGGACAAGAATGAACACGCTGCGGTGAACCCCGAACGGTGGAGGGGCGGATGGAGGAGCAGGACATCGTACGCGACGGCGACACGGGGAAGGCGATCATTTCGGGCGCTGACATTCCCGTCGACGCGGTGCTCGAGCGGCTGGCGCTCACGGGGAGCGTGGAGCGCGTGCTTGAGATCTTCCCCTCGCTCACGCGCGAAGGGTTCAATGCGGCGCTCCGCTTCGCGGCGATCGCCGTGCAGCGCGAGGTCCGCTACGAGCAGCTCCCCCCGGGCGTGGGGGTGCACGTGGTCCGGGAGCCCGCGGCGGCCTACGGGCTCTCCACCGACGTAGACGAGGTTCTGGGGGAGAGCGAAGCCGCGTGGGCGAAGGCCCGCTGCGACCTGGAGCTCATGCAGGGGCTGCGCAACGGCTTCCGTGACCTCAAGGCCGGGCGGGTGATGCCGCACGCGGAGTTCATGGCGGAGCTCCGTGCCATGTTCCCGGCGTGACCGTCGTCTGGGCGGACGAGGCGCGGGCGACTGGCCGAGGAGCACCCGCTGGCGGCCCAGGCCTGGATCCGGCGGCTGGAAGGGGCCGCGGAGCTGCTGGGACTGTTTCCCTACCGCGGGCACACGCTGCAGGAGGTGCCGCGGCTCGCCACCCGCGAGACGCTCGTGGAGCCCTACCGTCTCATCTACTTCGTGGGCGACGAGCAGGTGACCGTCATCAACGTCTGCCATACCCGCGAGTCGCTGGCCGAGTACCCGGATGAGTTCGAGGCGGCGTTCGATGGCTGACCGCCGCCTGGTCGACCTCAGCCACGCCATCGAGCACGGGATGGTGACGCTGAAGGGCTTTCCCGCGCCGCTGATCTGCGACTTCCTGAGCCGGGAGGCGTCGCGGGCGGCCTACGCCGAGGGGACGGAGTTCCACATCGGCCGGATCGACATGATCGCGAACACCGGCACCTACGTGGACAGCCCCTTCCACCGCTACGCCGACGGAAAGGACCTCTCCGAGCTGCCGCTGGAGTCGCTCGCCGACCTCGACGGCGTGGTGGTGCGCGCGACGGAGCGCGCCGGCCGCGCGATCGGCGCCGGCGCCTTCGCGGACGTCGAGGTGCGCGGGCGCGCCGTCCTGGTGCACACCGGCCACGCGTCGAAGTGGGGGACGGACGCGTACTTCGAGGGCCATCCCTTCCTCACCCGCGCTGCCGCCGAGCACCTGCGCGACGCGGGCGCCGTGTTCGTCGGCATCGATACGCTCAACATCGACGACATGGAGGATGGCGCCCGGCCGGTGCACAGCACGCTCCTCCGCGCCGACATCCCCATCTGCGAGCACATGCGCGGGCTGGAGCTGCTGCCGGACAGCGGCTTCCGCTTCTTCGCCGTCCCCGTGAAGGTGAAGGCGTTCGGCACCTTCCCGGTGCGCGCCTTCGCCGCTCTCCCCGCCTGATCAGCTGGATCTCTCGCAGCGGCACGGAGGAAGGGAGCAGGGGCGATCCGCCGCACGCCAGCGGGGTAGCAGGAACGTCTGTCGGCGGCTTCTCCCCGCACCTCTTCAGCTCCATGGCAGCAAAGCTTCGGGTCGTCTTCGCCCTGTCACTGCTGGCGCTCCTCGGCTCGGTTCCGCGGCGGGCGGCGGCGCAGGGCGGCGTGGCGACGGTGCTGCGCGGGAGAGTGATTCCGGCCGGCGGCGGGGACGCGCGCGCGGTGCGGGTGTCGGCGCGCGCGGGCGCGTGGGCCGATTCGGCGGGGGTGGACAGCGCCGGGCGCTTCCTCATCCCGCTCCCGGAGCGGCCGATCGCGGACTCGCTGGAGCTGCGCGTCGACGCGGCGGACCCGGCGGCCGCCGCCTTCCATCCGGCGCGGCTGCGGCTGGGGCCGACGGACCTGACGCTGGAGCAGGAGATCGTGCTGGTGCCGCTGCAGTGGACGATCCGCGCCGGGCGCTACGCGGGGCGCCGGGTGGAGATCCGGCTGGCGCGCGCCTTCAGCCCTCCGTGCGCCGGATGCACCGGCTTCTTCCGCGCCTTCAGGGTATACGGCGACTCGGCGCGGACCCGGCTGCAGGGATGGCCCGCCGAGCGCTTTCCGCTGCGGGTGGCGTTCGACCGGGAGTGGAGCCGCGAACGGATGACGGCGGGCGACTCGGTGGCCTTCTGGCGGGAGGCCGACGAGCTGGAGGAGACCTTCGGGGCCGACGTCTTCCGCCCGGCGAGCCACGCCGACGCGCTGCCGCGCGAGGACGGAGGCCCCGACGATGTGATCCTGGTCTGGTTCGACTCCGACATGCACGGCCTGGGCGGGATCGGCACCGCCGTGTCGAGCGAGGACGACATCGGCTACGGCGACCTGCGGCTGAACCGCCACGCGCTGCGCAGCGAGGAGGGCGCGCCGGGGCTGGTGGCGCACGAGCTGATGCACACGCTGGGGTTCGGCCACACCTGCGCGTGGCGGTCGGTGGTGGCGGACGCGCGGCGGTGTCCGCAGCTGCGCGCGCCCACCGCGACCGAGGAGGACGTCGCCTACGCGAACCTCGCCGCCGAGATCCGCGCGCTCCTGCGCGAGCACGCCGCGCGCTGGGCGCTCGAGGCCGCGCTCGCGGCCATGCCGTCGCCGCCTGGCGGCCGCGCGGTCGCGGCGCGGCGGGAAGGCGCGCCCTGACGCGCGGGAGACGAGCGTCGGCCCTGAGCCGGGCGAGCCGCTGACGGAGTCGCGGGTGGGCGCCGGGTTGGATATACTCCTGCGCCCCGGCTTCTCCATCTTCACCGCCCGCGACAGGCTCCGACTCCGATGACGACCACCGCCGCTCCGACCTTCGACCGTCCCGCCGCGGACGAGCACGCGCCCTACTACTCGCGCTACATCGACCTCGTCCCCGACACCGACCTGCTGGAGTACCTGCAGCGGCAGATGGAAGGGACCGCGGCGTTCCTGCGCGCCATCCCCCGGGAGCTGCACGGGCACCGCTACGCCGAGGGGAAGTGGAGCGTGAAGGAGATGGTGGGGCACATGGCCGACACCGAGCGGATCTTCGCCTACCGCGCCCTCCGCTTTGCCCGCGCCGACCAGACGCCGCTGGCGGGGTTCGACGAGAACGCCTACGTGCCCCCCGCGAACTTCGATGCCCGCGACCTGGACTCGCTGGTGGACGAGTGGGTGCATGTGCGGCTCGCGACGCTCGCGCTGCTGCGCGGCCTGGGCGGCGACGCGCCGCTGCGGCGCGGCAGGGCGAACGACCAGGAGATCAGCGTCCGCGCGCTCGCCTGGGTGATGGCCGGCCACGTCGACCACCACGCGTCGATCCTGCGCGAGCGCTACCTCGGCCAGTCGTGACGAAGGGCCGGGCGATCCCGCGTCGCGCGATCGCGCTGGTGTTCGCCGCCGCTGTCGTTGCGGCGCCGGCGCGCGGGCAGTCCCGGGAGCCCGCGCTCTCCCCGGCGGAGGTGCGTGCGCTCGACGCGCGCATGCGGACGCTGGCCGATTCGATGCGCGAGTACGGCGATTCCGAGTCCTTCGCCGCGTTCTTCCCGCGCCGGGGGAGCTGGAGCTGGACCCGGTACCTGCGTGGCGCGCCGGGTGGCGATCGCGCGCAGAGCCGGCGCTTCCGGGCGGAGGAGACCGTGGAGGCGCTGAGCGACTCGGGGCCGCTCTGCCCGTCGTTCTTCCGCGGCGGGGGCGAGGTCGAGACGAGCTCCACTTCGATCGCCGGCTGGCTGAGCGACACGGGGCGTGGGTGGCGGCGGTTCGGCCGCCGCTTCGTTCCGCGCGGCTCGCCGGCTTCGTCGCCCACCTTCGTCGAGTGGATGCGGGAGGACGGGCGGTGGGTGATCGCCGCCTTCGGAGACGAGGACACCTGGTCCCCGCCGCCGCCCCGGCCAGACTACCCGGCCGTCCGTCGCTCGCCGACCGTCGGCCCACCGCTGAAGCTGCCGCTCCCCGCCGACGGTCGCTATGCCGCATCCGCACCGTGGTTCGTGAGCGACGGGCCGATCTCGATCAACGGACGGCTGAGGCTGAAATACGGCCTGCCGCGCCGGCTCGGCGACGGCGACGTCACGCGGATCGGGTGGATCGAGGGCGTGCCGGTGTACGTGGAGCCCAGCGATGCCGACGCGGCGACGGTGATCTACGTGGCCGTGGACGCGGAGGGCACGTTTCAGCCGTACTATCCAGGTAGCAACTACTCCTGCAGGTAACTTCTCCGGCCGATGACCTCTCCCTACCGTCCTGGCGCTCACAAGTACTTGCGGTGCGGCAAGGCGAACGACGGAGAGCAGCGTCCTCACGCTCGCCTGAGCGATGGCCGGCCACCTCGACCACCACGCGTAGATCCTGCGCGAGCGCTACCTTTGCTGACACTGCAGATGGAAGGGGCTGTTCGTACGCAAGTCTGTCGTATTGCTTGAACAGTTTAATTCAATCTCCACCAGGCATTCCCATGACCACCATCAGCGACGCAGGCGGAGCTCTGCCTACAATTCTCAGCGGGAGTGAGATTCGCCGCCGGCTGAGCCAGGGCGAGATCTTCAACGGGGGGACCTGGGACGAGCGGCGGATCCGGAATGCGGGGTACGACCTGCTGGTCGCGAAGGACCTGCTGATCGTTCCTGATGCGAATCACCCGAGGGGCCGGAAGTACCGGCGCGGTAAGGAATGCGCCGACGACGAGGTGGTACTGAAGCCCGGCGAGGTGGCCTTTCTCTCCACCCACGAGCGCATGAAGATGCCGCGCGACCTGTGCGGGCAGGTGAGCGGCCGATTCGAGTCCATGCAGCAGGGGCTTCTGATTTTGGGAGGTTTGATCGTAGACCCCGGCTATGGCTTGAACCGAGGAGATGCTCGGCTCCACTTCTGGGTGGCGAACATCGGCCAGCGGAACCTCTCGATCAAGCCTGGCGAAAGCCGGATCGCGTCAATTCAGTTCTTCCCGGTAGCGGGTGCGGTGGACGAGGCACTGGAGCAGGAGGAGGAGAAGGACTGGGCGGCCGAGTATTTCGACGACGATGATGCCCATTTCGGGCTTGGCTTCTTCAAAATCATGGCACAGCTGCACGACCAGACCAGCAGTGCAGTGACGGACCTCGCCGCCCGTTCTGAGGCGCAGGACAAAGAGATCGTGGAGCTTCGCCAGCGCGCCGACGCGCTCACCGCCGAGATGGCCGTTGTTTCCCAAGGCACGAGCCAGATTGTGCTGTTCGGGGTGTTCCTCCTCTGCACGACCTTCTTGGGGGTCATTCTCGCGCTCGCCTTCGCCTTCCTCGCGTCCCCCGAAGCGACGAAGGTGGGGAGCAATCTCGCAATCGTGCCGTGGTGGAAACTGCTCATCATTTGCATGCCATTCGCGGCCGTGTTCGCAGTGGTTACCGCGTGGATACAGCGTCTCTTCGACCGAAGGGTGACGCGCATGACAAAGCCTTCCTTCACAAAGTGACGCCGGAGCGGGGCGTGATGGTCGGCAACGGACTTCGTCCCGGCCCGGACGAATACTTCATGGGCATCGCGATCGCGGTGCGATCCCGCGCCGACTGCAGCGGCAATCGCGTGGGCGCCGTGATCGTGAAGGACCGCAGGATTGTTTCCACCGGGTACAATGGAACGCCCCATGGAATGCTCAACTGCTCGGAGGGCGGCTGCCACCGCTGCGCGCATCGGGAACAGCACTCCTCGGGTATGGGCTACGACCTTTGCATCTGCGTGCACGCCGAGCAGAATGCGCTCTTGGCTGCAGCGCGCTTCGGCATTGCGGTGGAGGGGAGCACGATGTACACCACCATGCGCCCCTGCTTCGGCTGCACCAAGGAGCTGCTGCAGGCCCGCGTGGACGCCGTCTACTACCTGCACGACTGGGTGCACCCCGACCCGCAGTACCAGGCCGAGTACGAGCGCCTGCAGAGCCGCTTCACCGGCGGCATCCGCCACCTCGACGTCGACGACCCCGACGCCGCCTGGGCCGTCACCTCGCGGCGCCACGAGGCCGGGCGGCCGGACGAGATCGGGCACGGCTGAGGACATGGATCCGACGCGAAGACGCGGAGAGCCGCCGGGGCTTCTCCGCGTCTTTCGCGTGGTCTGGGATCATCGTTGCCGGCTCGCGGAATCCGCGGGCCGGCTGTACTTTGCGCGTCCTTCCAGCGACGGGTCACGCGTTCTCGAACGTGCTCCCCCCGACCCGTCTGAACCCAGGTGCGTTCCCCATGCACATCTCCCTCGCTTCCCGGACGATCCGGATTCCCGCGGCGGCCGCGGCGGCCCTGGTTTCCGCGAGCCTGGCCGCCGTGCCCGGCAGGCCCGACGTGGGCATCCCCGCGGGGCCGCGGGCCGACACCGGCTGGGTGGAGCTGCCGTACCGCGGACGCATCGGAGAGGTCGACGTGGGGCCGGACGGGCGGCTGTGGATGGGCTCGGCGCAGGGCGAGATCTTTTCGGCGGACAGCGTGAACGGGGACTGGAGGATGGTCGCGGGGCCGCCCCCGCTGCCGGAGGACAGCTTCGACCTGGGAATCTTCCTTCCTCACTTCGACCGCGTGACCTGGGTCGGTCCCCTGACGGCGATCGCCTCCGGCAACGTGGGCCGGGGCCAGTCCCAGACCCACGACCACCTGCTGCGGACCACCGACGGCGGGGTGCGCTGGGACACCGTCTCGTTCGGCGAGGACCAGTGGGTGTACGACGCCTTCGTGGACCGCGCCGGCGGCGTGTGGATCGGCGGCTCGACGGGCACGCTCCTCTTCTCGGCCGACAGCGGCCGAACCTGGCGAAAGGTCGCGAGCCCGTTCGACGGCTCGCGGGTGCATGCGATCTGGATCGACGACGGGTGGACCGGGGTCGTGGGCGCGCTGGGCAACGCCCTCGCGATCACCCGCGACGCGGGACGCACCGGGGAGCCGCTGCCCACGCCGTTCGACCAGCGGAAGTACCGTCCCGCCGATGCGGAGGACGACGACCACCGGATCGAGGCGGTGGCCCTGGTCGACGGCACCCTCTGGGTGGCGCAGGAGGGGCACACCTTCACCTCGCCCATGGCGCCGGTCGCCTGGACGGAGGTCTCGCCGGGAGATCCGCTGCGCACCTTCACGGTGGACCGCGCCTCGGGCACCGTGTACGCGCTGGGAGCGTCGCGCCACGTCTACGAGATCCCGCCCGGCGGCGCCCCGCGGCGCCTGGCCGGGGCCCCGCTGCACGCGCAGGCGGGGCGGCTCTCGGTGCGGGGCGGGGTGGTGTACACGATGGACGAGGAGGGAGGGCTGTACCGCATCTCCCGCGACCGCACGGTCTACTCGCGCCCGCTCACGCGCGCCGCCGCCCGCCCCCAGCTCTGGCACGTGGCGGCCACGGCGGGGATGACGTACGCCGCCAGCGACTTCGGGGTGTACGCCACCGCCGACTCCGGACGGACATGGCGGCTCGCGGGCACTGCGCCGCACCCGATCAGGGACGTGCTTCCGCTGGACGACGGCCGCCTGATGCTCTGGAACGGCCACGGCTTCAACGCCGCGTTCGACCCCGGCTCGGGCGCGCTGGAGGAGATCGGCGCCTTCGGCGGCGCGGACGTCGTCGGCGTGGTGGCGGGCGATTCGCTCTGGGTCGCGTTCGGCGGCGGGCAGCTCGAGTCGGCGGGGCGCGTGGACGTGGCGCGCACCTTCTACCCGGGCGAGTTCGCGGGCTCGGGCCCGAACGGCTTCATCTACCTCTCGCGCGACCGCGGGCGCACCTGGACGCGCGCGGCGGAGTGGCCCAGCCACGGCGTGCTGGGCGCATTCGTGCACCCCGAGGGCTCCATCACCCTGCTCTCCTACCTCGGCGCCCTCCGCCGGCTCACCCCCGAAGGCGCCGGGTACCGCGCCGAGGACCTGGTGATCGCCACCCCGCGCAACCGCGACTCGGTTCCGTACGTGCAGGAGCTCGGGGCGATGTACTTCGACGGGAGGCAAGGGTGGATCGACGGGTGGATCCACCACCTGGGGAACCGGCGCTACGTCACCTCGGACGGCGGACGCACCTGGCTGCAGAAGGAATCACGCTCCCACCACTACCAGGGGGGATTCCCCCTGTCCGGCGGCTGGGTCGGCACCACGGGCCACCGGCTGTTCCGGATCGCGAACCACGCCGAGCGCGAGATCTTCGCCGCCGGCGGACGCGAGGCGAGCGACTGGGAGGGCGACGTGCGCTCGATTCGCGACGCCGCCCCCACCGCCGACGGCGGCATCGCCGTGCTGCTGCGCGGGGGCATGGTGCGGCGGGTTCAGCTTCCGCGGTAGGAATCCGGCCCCGGCAGGGACACCGCATCGACGGTCGCGCGTCCTCACCTCGCGCCACTGCGAAGCCGGTTCTCCCGAACTGGATGCGGGCGCGGTTGAACAAACAGGCGATCTGCTTTACCTTTCGGTAAAGCAATCGGGAGCCACACATGCCCATCGCGAGACTGAGCAGCAAGTCGCAGATCGTCATTCCATCCGAGCTCCGCCGCAAGCTCGCGATCGAGCCGGGTGATGAGCTCATGCTCGAGGCACGGGATGACAGCATCGTCATCACCCGCGCGTCTTCGTCCGCGCTCGCTCGCCTGCGCGCGCTGAGCGGGCCGATGTGGAAGGGCGCGTCCGAACAACTCTAGCGCGACCGCGACGAATGGGATCGCTGACAGCGCGATCCTAGGATGGCGGTTTGTCCTAGCTTTTACGATGGATCCTGTACCGGCTCGCGAAACCTGCGGGCCGTTTGTAATTTGCGCGCCCTAGATCCATTCGATCAACCCGCTGATTCCGAGGCCGGGCGCGTGTTCAAGAAGATCCTGGTGGCCAACCGCGGCGAGATCGCGCTGCGCGTGATCCGCGCGGCGCACGAGCTGGGCGTGGAGGCCGTGGCCGTCTACTCCGAGCCCGACCGCCTCTCGCCGCACGTGCTCGCGGCCGACGAGGCGTACTGCATCGGGCCGGCGCCGAGCGCGCAGAGCTACCTGCGCGGCGACCACCTGGTCGAGGTCGCGAAGCGCTGCGGCGCGGAGGCGATCCACCCCGGCTACGGCTTCCTGAGCGAGCGCGCGCCCTTCATCCGGGCGGTGCGCGACGCGGGGCTCACCTTCATCGGCCCCAGCCCCGAGGCGGTGACGGCGATGGGCGACAAGACCGAGGCCCGCAAGCGCGCCATCGACGCCGGCGTGCCCGTGGTCCCCGGCACCAAGGAGGCGCTGGCGGACGCGGCCGAGGCGCGCCGCGTGGCGGCCGAGGTCGGCTACCCGGTGCTGCTCAAGGCGGCCGCCGGCGGGGGCGGGAAGGGGATGCGCGTGGTGCGCGGCGAGGCGGAGATCGAGCGCGCCTTCGAGGCGGCGGGGAACGAGGCGCTGGCGGCCTTCGGCGACGGCTCCGTGTACGTGGAGAAGTTCCTGGAGGGGCCGCGCCACATCGAGATCCAGCTCCTGGCCGACCGGCACGGCAACACGCTGCACCTGGGCGAGCGCGAGTGCTCCATCCAGCGCCGCCACCAGAAGCTGATCGAGGAGGCGCCCTCGGCCGTGCTCACCCCCGAGGAGCGCGCGGCGATGGGCGCCACCGCCGTCGCCGCCGCGAAGGCGGTGGGGTACGAGGGCGCGGGGACGGTGGAGTTCCTCTACCATCACGGGCAGTTCTACTTCCTGGAGATGAACACCCGCATCCAGGTGGAGCACCCCGTCACCGAGCTGGTGACCGGCGTCGACCTGGTGCAGTGGCAGATCCGCGTGGCGGCGGGCGAGGCGCTCCCCTTCACCCAGGACGACGTCCGCTTCGAGGGGCACGCGATCGAGTGCCGCATCACCTCCGAGGATCCCTTCAACTCCTTCCTGCCGTCGACGGGGCGGATCGGGGAGCTGACGGTGCCCACCGGACCCGGGGTGCGCTGGGACGGCGGGATCGCGGTGGGCGTCGAAGTCGGGCTCTCGTACGACCCCATGCTGGCCAAGCTCATCGTGCACGCGCCCTCGCGCCCCGAGGCGGTGGAGCGGATGCGGCGCGCGCTGCTGGAGCTGCGCATCCAGGGCGTCGACACCAGCGTTCCCTTCCACCTGCGGGTGATGGACGAGCCCGACTTCCGCGCCGGCCGCCTCTCCATCCGCTACCTGGACGAGCACGAGGAGCTGCTCGCCGCGCCGCCGGCCGACGAGGCGGTGCGGGTCGCGGCGCTCGCGGCCGCGCTGCTGGAGGAGGAGCGGCGGACGATGCGCTCCGTCGCGCGCCCCACCGCCGGGGCGGCGCCGGCGGGCGGGAGCGGGTGGCGGCGGGTGGGGTGGAGAGCGCGGTGAAGGAGCGGCGCCGCGGCGGCCCGCCCGGCCCGCGGCGGAGCGGGCACCCTCCGCGGCCGGTGCGGGTGCGGATCGACTCGATCGCCGCCGGGGGCGAGGGGGTGGGGCGGCTGCCGGACGGGCGCGTGGCCTTCGTGCACCGCACCGCGCCGGGGGACCTGGCCGAGGTCGCGCTGGTCGAGCGGAAGGAGCGCTGGACGCGCGGGCGGCTGCTGCGGGTGCTGGAGCCCTCGCCGGAGCGGCGGGAGGCGCCGTGCCCGTTCTACGCGCGCTGCGGCGGCTGCACCCTGGAGCACCTGGAGTACGGCGCGCAGCTCCGCGCCAAGGGGCGGATCGTGGCGGACGCGCTGACGCGCATCGGCGGCATCGCGGCCGACCCGCCGGAGGTGGTGCCCTCGCCCGCGGAGTTCCGCTACCGCAACCGCGTGTCGTTCGCGCTGCGGCGGGCGGAGCACGGGCGGGTGGAGGCGGGGTTCCACGCCCTGGGCGCGCCGGACGAGATCGTGGACCTGGGCGGCGCCTGCCTTCTCCCCGAGGAGCCGGTCGCGCGCGTGTGGGACGCGCTGCGCGCCGCCTGGGGCCCGGACGCGCGGCGCCTTCCCTCGGGCGAGCGGCTGCGGCTCACGCTGCGGGCGAGCGCGCGGGGCGAGGTGTCGCTGCTGGTGGAGGGCGGCTACTCGCCCGGGCGGCCGGAGGAGCTGATCGCCGCGGTCCCGGGGCTCGTCTCCATCTGGCACCAGCGGCGCGACGCGTCGGCCGAGCTGATCGCGGGCGCGCCGGGGCTTCCGGAGACGTGGGGCGACGAGACGGTGGAGCTCTCCGGCGCGGCCTTCCTGCAGGTGAACCGCGGCGCGGCGGCGCTGCTGGAGGCGCACGTCGCGGAGCTCGCGGGCGATGTTGCCGGGCTGCGGGTGGTGGATGCGTACTGCGGCGTCGGCTTCCACGCGCGCCGCTTCGCCCGCGCGGGCGCGGCGGTGGTGGGGATCGAGCTCGATCCGCTGGCGGTGGACGAGGCGGCCCGCGCCGCGCCGGAGGGCGCCCGCTTCGTGCAGGGGCCGGTGGAGGAGCTGATCCGCGCCGAGCTGCCGGCCGACCTGGTCGTCCTCAACCCGCCGCGCGCGGGCGTGCACGCCGACGTGGCCGACGCGCTCGCCGCCTCGCCGGCGGAGCGGGTGGTCTACATTTCCTGCAACCCCGCCACCCTCGCCCGCGACCTGAAGCGGATGGGCGTGACGTATCGCCTGGAGTCCGTCCGCGCCTTCGACCTCTTCCCGCAGACGGCGCACGTGGAGACGGTGGCGCTGCTCGCGGCGGCGCGGTCGTAGCGCAGCCGATCCGCACGACGAAGCGGGCCGCCGGATAAAAGCGTCTCACGCAGACGAATCTTTTCCCACGGCGGCCGGATGGTTGCGCCGGGTGCAGCCGGAGCGCAGGTTGCTCCGCCGTCGCACGATTGCCCGTGTCTTCTCTCGATCGAATCCGCATGAAGTACTTCGTTACGCTGGGCGACCGCACCGTCGAGGTGGACCTGACCGGCCACACGCCCGTGGTGGACGGCACGCCGGTGGAGGCGGAGATGGTGCTCCTCCCCGGCACCTCGGTGCGCACCCTGGTGGTGGACGGCCGCTCGCACACGCTCGCGGCGCAGCCGGGCGACCGCCGTGGCCGGTGGCAGATCGCGCTCGGCGGCGACCGCTTCACCGCCGACGCGGTGGACGAGCGCACCCGCGCCATCCGCGAGATGACCGGCACGGCCGACGACGTGGCGGACAAGGTCGTCGCCGCGCCGATGCCGGGGCTGGTGCTGAAGGTGGAGGTCGAGGTGGGCCAGGCCGTGAAGGCGGGGCAGGGGCTGGTGATCGTCGAGGCGATGAAGATGGAGAACGAG
>JBJMPM010000400.1:0-5196 GCA_045803205.1 Longimicrobiaceae bacterium | reverse complement strand
CAAGCTCGAGGTGGCGCGGAAGATCCACCGCATCGCCACGGAGGAGTACGGGCTGGCGCCGGACGCGCTGATCTTCGACGCGCTCACCTTCACCCTGGCCACCGGCGACGAGGAGTTCCGGCGCAGCGCGGTGGAGACCGTCGAGGGGATCCGCGCCATCAAGCGCGAGCTGCCGGGCGTGCTCACCACGCTGGGCGTCTCCAACGTCTCCTTCGGCCTCCACCCGCACGCGCGCACGGTGCTGAACTCGGTGTTCCTGCACCACTGCGTGGAGGCGGGGCTCGACACGGGCATCATCAACCCGTCGCACGTGAAGCCGTACTTCGAGGTGGAGGCGGACGAGCGCAAGCTGGCCGACGACCTGATCTTCGACCGGCGCACCGAGGCGCACGACCCGCTGGCGGCCTTCATCGCCCGCTTCGAGAACACCACGATGGAGCAGGAGGCGGTGGGCGACCCCACGGTGGACATGACGCCGGAGGAGGCGCTGCACTGGAAGATCCTGCACCGCAAGAAGGACGGGGTGGAGGAGTGGATCGACCGCGCGGTGGAGAAGCTGGGCGCGGTGCCCGTCCTCAACGACGTGCTCCTCCCGGCGATGAAGGAGGTGGGGGACAAGTTCGGCGCGGGCGAGCTGATCCTCCCCTTCGTGCTGCAATCCGCCGAGGTGATGAAGAAGGCGGTGGCGCGGCTGGAGAACTACCTGGAGAAGGCCGAGGGGCAGACCAAGGGGAAGGTGGTGCTCGCCACCGTGTACGGCGACGTGCACGACATCGGCAAGAGCCTGGTGAACACCATCCTCACCAACAACGGCTACACGGTGTTCGACCTGGGGAAGCAGGTGCCGGTGAACACCATCATCGAGAAGGCCGAGGAGGTGGGCGCCGACGCCATCGGCCTCTCCGCGCTGCTGGTGTCGACGTCGAAGCAGATGCCGCTCTGCGCGCAGGAGCTCTACCGCCGCGAGCTGCGCTTCCCGCTGCTGGTGGGCGGCGCGGCCATCAACCCCAGCTTCGTGCGCGCCGCGGCGGTGGTCTCCGAGGGGACGCCGTACCCGCCGGGGATGTTCTACTGCAAGGACGCCTTCGAGGGGCTGGCGGTGATGGACCAGCTCATGGGCGAGGGCGCGGACGACTGGGTGCGCGAGCACAACCGGGAGATGCTGCGCCGGAGCGAGGAGTACGCGCGGTCGAAGGCGCGCGCGGCCGAGCTGCGCCCCGCCTCGCGCGACGGCGCCGCCGTCCCCGAGGCCGACGTCCCCACGCCGCCCTTCTGGGGGTGGAAGGTGCTCGACGCGATTCCCGTGGACGACGTGGTGGAGTGCATCGACCGCAACACGCTGTACCGGATGCAGTGGGGCGCGCGCAACCTGAAGGGCGAGGAGTGGGAGCGCCTGGTGCGCGAGGACTTCGAGCCGCGGCTCCGGCGCTACACCCTGGAGGCGCGCACGCAGGCGTGGCTGCGGCCGCGGGCCATCTACGGCTACTTCCCCGTGGGGCGCGAGGGCGACGAGGTGGTGGTCTTCGACCCGGCGGACCGCTCGAAGGAGATCGGACGCTTCGCCTTCCCGCGGCAGGAGGACCGGGAGCGGCTGTCGCTGGCGGACTACTTCCGCCCGCTGAACGGCGCGGGGCCCCAGGACGTGATCGCGCTGCAGGTGGTGACCAGCGGCGACCGCGCGGCCGAGTTCATCGCCCAGCGCAACGCCGGCGGCGACTACACCGAGGGGTACTTCCTGCACGGCTTCAGCGTGCAGACGGCGGAGGGGACGGCGGAGTACGTGAACCGCCGCGTGCGCAGCGAGCTGGGGATCGACGAGCCGCGCGGGCTGCGCTACTCGTGGGGGTACCCCGCGTGCCCGGACATCGAGCAGCACGAGGTGCTCTTCGGCATCCTCCCGGTGAAGGAGACCATCGGCGTGGGGCTCACCAGCGCCTGGCAGCTCGACCCCGAGCAGAGCACCGCCGCGCTGGTCGTCCATCACCCCGCCGCCAAGTACTTCTCGGTGGGGTGAGGCCCGGTGGGGTCGGGCGAATGAATTCGCGGCAACAACCACACGAAGTCCGCCTGCGCGGACTACCGCCCGCAGTGCCGCCGATGTCCCGGGGCACGCGATGGGGTGAGCGGCGGCCGAGGTAGACCGCGCCGCATCCGAGACCGCCGTGTAGTTGCAGTTCTCCCCTCCTCCTCGTGGGGGAGGGGCCGGGAGGGGGGGAGCCGCGGCGGCGCCGGCATTTGGGGCACCGCGCACACCATCGACGGGAGCTGCACGTGGCGGGTGACCTGGACACGATCGACCGCGCGCTGAAGACGCACAAGCGGCGGTCGCGGATGGTGAGCGCCGCCATCGTCCTCCTCGGCCTGATCGCCGTGGCGGCGGTGATGCTCCGGCCCGAGCGGCGGCGCGCGCGCGCGGCTTCGCACCTGGAGCCCGGGGACGACTCGACGGCGGTCATCCAGGCGCTCGGGGCGCCGCCGAGCCGGTGCATGGGCGCGGGCATCGACCACCTGGTCAGCGAGTTCCCGCGCGACGTGCCGCGCGCCGCGCGAGACGCCACGCTCCTGCGCCTCCGCCGCGAGACGGCGGCGCGCTGGCTCTACCCCGGCCGCGGCGGGTGCCGCCCGGCGCCGGACGAGACCGAGGTGGGAATCGACTCCGCCGGCCGGGTGCTGTGGGTGCTCCCCGCGACGGGGCGCGTTCCGCTCGTCTACACCGAAGACTGAACCTTTTCGCTCCAGCAGGCACGCCCATGCCCGACTTCCGCGAGCTGATCGCCGACGGCCGCCCGCACCTGTTCGACGGTGCGATGGGCACCATGCTCTACAGCCGCGGCGTGTACATCAACCGCTGCTACGACGAGCTGTCGGTGGTGCAGCCGGAGCTGGTGCGCGACGTACACCGCGCCTACGTGAAGGCCGGCGCCGAGGTCATCGAGACCAACAGCTACGGCGCCAACCGCCCCAAGCTGGCCCGCCACGGCCTGGAAGACCGGCTGGAGGAGATCAACCGCCGCGCCGCCGAGGTCGCCCGCTCCGCCGCCGGCCCGCGCGTCTGCGTGGCCGGCGCCATCGGGCCGCTGGGGATGCGCATCGAGCCGTACGGGCCCACGTCGACGTCGGAGGCGCGCGGCTTCTTCCGCGAGCAGGCGGAGGGGCTGGCCGCGGGCGGGGTGGACCTCTTCGTCCTGGAGACCTTCTCGGACCTGGACGAGATCGAGCAGGCGCTGCTGGCGGTGCGCGAGGTGGCGGACCTCCCGGTGGTGGCGCAGATGGTGATCCGCGAGGACGGGCGCACCCCCTTCGGCACCGAGGTGGGGGTGCTGGTGGAGCGGCTGGACGAGTGGGGCGCCGACGTGGTCGGGCTCAACTGCTCCGTGGGCCCCAGCGCCATGCTCGCCTGCGTGGAGCGCATGCTGGCGGCCACCACGCGCCCGCTCACCATGCAGCCCAACGCCGGCCTCCCGCGCGACGTGGACGGGCGCACCATCTACATGGCGAGCCCCGAGTACATGGCCACCTACGCCGCGCGCATGATCCGCCTGGGGGTGCGCTTCGTGGGCGGGTGCTGCGGGACCACGCCGGAGCACGTCTCGCAGATGCGCGGCGCGCTGCGCATGCTCTCGCCCGCGCAGGCGCCGCAGGTGTCGGCGCAGCCGCAGGAGCAGGAGGCGCAGCCGTTCGAGCCGGTGCCGCTGGCCGAGCGCTCCGGCTGGGGCGCCAAGCTGGTCGCGGGCGAGTTCCTCACGACCGTCGAGATCGTTCCCCCGCGCGGCACCAACCCCGAGGCCATGCTGCAGGGGGTGCGGCTGCTGAAGGCCGCCGGCGTCGACGGGGTGAACGTGCCCGACGGGCCGCGCGCGCAGAGCCGGATGGGGGCGCTGGCCACGGCGCTGCTCATCCACCAGCGGGTGGGGATCGAGCCGGTGATCCACTACTGCTGCCGCGACCGCAACCTGCTGGGGATGCTCTCGGACCTGCTGGGCGCGCAGGCGCTGGGCTTACGCAACATGCTCTTCGTCACCGGCGACCCGCCCAAGATGGGCCCGTACCCGGACGCGACGGCGGTCTTCGACATCGACTCGATCGGGCTCACCAACCTGGGGGCGCGGCTGAACCGCGGGCTCGACCCCGGCGGCAACGTGCTGGGCGAGCCGACGAGCTTCGTGATCGGGGTGGGGGTGAACCCCGGCGCCGAGGACTTCGAGAACGAGATGAAGCGCTTCTACTGGAAGGTCGACGCGGGCGCGGAGTACTGCATCACCCAGCCGGTGTTCGACCTGCGCCAGCTCGAGCGCTTCGTGGCGCACATCGGCCGCGAGGGGATCCACATCCCGGTGATCGCGGGGGTCTGGCCGCTGGTCTCGGCGCGCAACGCCGAGTTCCTGGCCAACGAGGTGCCGGGCGTGGTGGTGCCGGAGGAGGTGATGGAGCGGATGCGCCGCGCGAGCGCCGAGGGGAAGGAGCAGGGGACGGCGGAGGGGACCCGCGTCGCCCAGGAGATGCTCCGCGACGCGCTGGGGATGATCCAGGGGGTGCAGGTGAGCGCGCCCTTCGGCAAGGTGCCGCTCGCGCTCAAGGTCTTCGAGGTGCTCCCCGGCTGGGAGCCCGCGGAGGAACGCGAGGACGCGGCCGTGGGGGTGTAAAATGAAGAGGGACCGGCGAATATCCAGAGAAGGATCAGGAGGAACGTGCGGGTGGATTGACGGGGCCGTCTTCGGCCGCTGTCGTTACAGCGTCTTGACATGGGGATAATCGAGGATCTTGCGATCTGCTGTCAGCAACGGGCAGCCATGAACGCGCGCGGTCGCGACGATAATCTGATCGGCCGGATCTCTGTGGAAGTCACCAGGGAGCGCCGTCGATTCAGCGGCAATTTCGGGAGAAAGGTCCAGCAGGCGCACCCCTGGGTATGAGAGCGCGTCGTTGAGCATGCCAGCGTGGGGTGGGGGAGGTCCAGTCGTTTGTACTCCACCAGCTTCGCCACTTCCCAGCAGGAGATGGCGCTGATGCCCAACCCGCCGGTCTCATGCTCGCTGATGATCCGCTTGTGTGATTCGGTGAGGTCCGGATGAAAGTGAACCCACCAGATCCAGATGTGCGTGTCGAGGACGATCACCTGCCGGCCTCCCAGTCGGGTTCAGCGACTGGGGCGGTGGGATCGCGATACGTGACGGGCGTACCCCAGAGAGGGTAAGG
>JBJMPM010000333.1:0-18831 GCA_045803205.1 Longimicrobiaceae bacterium | reverse complement strand
CCTCACGTTCATTCGTCGATGCCACGCAGGAAAAGCCAGGCATCGACGAGTGCCGGCGTGGACGCGGCGATCGTGCGGGCTTCCGCGGCGGGCTCCTGCGCATTCCTCGGCCAGATCCTCACGGCCCTGCCGTCTGCAGCGCTGAGTCCAGGACCCGTGTGGCCGGGCCTCAGGATGACACCTGTGGTGCCGCGGAATGTGCGCGTTTACCAACACCCTCTGAGGGCGGCCACGCTGGAGTCGCGTCTACACCCTCACCGGCAGCCCGAAGGATCTGATAGCCAGTCCCTCGGAACCCGGCTGCGGAACCGCTGCAATACCGATCGCCGTGCGATGGGGACCAGGGCGGTTCCGATGCTGTATTGCGACTCTGGCTATAGATAGATCCTTCGGGCTGCGGGCCTGGTCGTGTGCTCAAGCGTCGCGTGGCCGCCCTCAGGATGACGTCTTTTCAGGGTCGCCGATGCGAACCCACCCTTTTTATCCACAGTCCTTTACCGCGTAGCCGATGGCGCGCGGGTAGCTCCTGCGCGGCAGGCGCACCTGGACCAGGATCGGGCCGCGGTTCGCCGGGTTCGCGCCGTCCGCGATCACCCGCAGCACCGCCTCCAGCTCGCCGTGCGTGGATACGGCGTACCCGGTGACGGGCGTCTGCGGCGTGGCGAAGACCTCGGCCAGGCGCGCGTAGCTCCAGGGGTGGAGGATGTTGTAGAAGCCCTCGTCCTCGTCGCGGCCGGCGTAGAAGCAGGGGTGCACCAGCATCTGCTCGATGCCGTAGAAGTCCTCGTTGTTCAGCAC
This sequence comes from Longimicrobiaceae bacterium, assembly GCA_045803205.1. Classification (GTDB taxonomy): domain Bacteria; phylum Gemmatimonadota; class Gemmatimonadetes; order Longimicrobiales; family Longimicrobiaceae; genus Longimicrobium. The sequence goes on along the minus strand of JBJMPM010000333.1, from coordinate 18,033 downwards.
GAACACCACGCAGTCCTGCTTCAGCCGCGCGTGCGTGGAGAGCTCCTGCACCGTCTCCTGGAAGCTGCCGTCGCCCACGAACACGAGCGGGCGCCGGTCCGGGAGCGCGCACTTGATCCCCGACGCCGCGCCCATCGACCAGCCGATCGCCAGCCACGCGTTCTGCGCGAAGTACGAGCGCCGCTCCGGCATCCGCAGGTCCTGCGACCCCAGCAGCGCGAACCCCGCGTCGGAGACGACGGCGTACGGCGTGGTCGCCTCCGTCCCCGTCCCCCGCTCGGCGTCGCAGATGAACGCGCCGACGCGCTCGAAGAAGGTGTCGTAGGTGAGCGCCACGTCGGCCGGCTGCGTTCCCTCCAGCGAGTCGAGGAACTCGGCGCGGCTCATCGGCTGCGGCTCGGCGTCCACTTCCCCCGCGCCCTCGGACACCGCCGCGGCGGGCGGCACGTCGGCCTGGACCGCCGCGGCGTAGTAGTCCGCCGTCAGCCCGTCCCGGCCGAAGCGGGCGACCAGCGCCTCGCGCAGCGCGTCGATGTAGGCGCCCAGGCGCACGTCGGGGAAGTACCGCGAGCCCACGCTCACGCCCTGGTGCGCGGCGACGATCCAGTCCTCGCCCAGCGCCATGTCGCCGCCCAGGTTCTTCGACGTGGTCCATGCCCCCAGCCCGATGCGGCAGTGCGCGACCTCCTTGAAGATCCGCCGCACCTCGGGGTTGCTCGCCTTCCCGTTGTACACGCCGTGGAACCCCGGGTGGTTCTCGGAGAGGATCGACTTGCCGCCGATGGTGGTGCAGAAGGGGATCCCCGTCGCGTCGACCAGCGCGGCGAAGGGCGCGTGCAGGTCCAGCCGGTCGATCTCCTCGCCGCCCCAGAGGATGGGCGGCATGCGCGACGCGATCAGCTCCACCGCGTCGGCCACGGCGCGCGCCAGCATCTTCCGGTTCGCGGCGGTGACGGGGCGCTCGCGCGGCGCCAGCGTTCCCTCGGGGGCGGGGCAGGGGGTGCTCCAGACGTCTTCCATCACCTCCAGGTACACGGGCCGGCGCGCGCTCAGGCAGGCGGTGATCGCGCCGTCGATCTGCAGCGGTGCCAGCGCGGCGTTCGAGATGGCCTGCGCGTCGACCGTCACCTGCCGGTAGACCTCCAGGTTGCTCTCGAAGCGCGGGCTCATGTGCGAGGTGAGCAGCCCCACCGCGCGGAAGTTCTGCCACTGCTCGAAGGTGGGGCAGGCGTTGATGGCGATCACCGGGATCTCCTCCACGTACGCCCCGCCGATGGTGTTGAGCAGCGAGAAGGCGCCCACGCCGTAGGTGACCGCCACCGCGCCCACGCCGTGCACCCGCGCGAAGGCGTCGGCGGCGTAGCCGGCGCCCATCTCCGTGGGCGTCCCCACCCAGCGCACCGAGGTGTCGGCGTGCAGGGTGGAGAGGAAGGGCCCCAGGTGGTTGCCGGGAACGCCGAAGAGGTGGGTGATGCCGAGCTGCTCCAGCCGCGCCGCCAGGTAGCGCGCGACGGTCCACTCCCCGCCCGGGCCGCTCACGAGTCGCCTCCCGCGGCGGCGTTCACCTCCAGCGCGGTGCGCACGGCGGACTCGATGGCGCCCTCGATCCAGGCGTGCTTGAGCGAGGTGTGCTCGCCGGCGAAGTGCAGCGGCCCCTCGGGGGTGGGGATGTCCAGGTGGAGCTGCGTGAGCTGGCCGGGATAGAAGACCGCCGCCTCGCCGAAGGCGTAGGGGTTGCGCACCCAGCTCTGCGTCTGCCCGCGGCCGGTGAAGTAGGGGAGGATGCGCTCGCCGTGCAGCGACGTCAGCCCCCGCAGCGCGTAGGCGTAGCGCTGGTCGTCGTCCATCGAGTCCCAGCGCGTGGCGTCGTCGGCCCATGAGTAGCTGGCGAGCACCACGCCGCCGTCGCTCCCCTCCACCCGGTGCGAGGGGTAGTACATGAAGCGGTTGGGCCCGTCGCTGATGGAGCCGCCGCCGAACACGTGGTCCGCCGGCCGCTCCGGCGGGCGCACCCGGCGGAAGCGGTCGTAGTGCTCGCGCATGGCGGGGGTGATGGCGCTCTCGTCCGTGTCCGGGTCCGCGCCGAGCAGCGCGCCGCCTCCCTCCGCCCGCGCGGGAACGGCCTCGCGCGCCCACTCCTCCTCGCTGAACTCCCACCACCGGCGCGAGAACTCCAGCAGCACCTTGGTCGCCGAGTCGTAGTGCAGCTCGATGATCGCGCGGCGCTTCCGGTAGGACATGAGCGGCTCCACGATCACGTGGCGCAGCGACGAGAAGGGGATGGTGACGATGGCGCGGTCGCCGGTGAACGCCTCGGTGGTGCGCCCGTCCTCGCTCACCGTCTCGATCCAGACGTGCGGCCCCTGCGCCGACACGTGGCGGCAGGCGGAGCAGTCGCGCGACGCGTCCCAGTACTCCAGGCGGATCATCCGCCGGTCCATCCGGATCTCGTCGGCGACGAAGGGGAGGAGCGCGTCGGTGAGGCGCGCGGTGCCGCCCTCGATCTCCCAGTAGGTGGCGTTGGGGTTGATGTCGCTGCGCCCCAGGAAGGAGTGGAAGAACGAGAGCGCCATGCGCGAGGTCAGGTTCTCGATGGTGCCGATCGCCTCGATGGTCTCGTCGGAGAAGCGCGCGTACTCCTTGAGGAAGCGCCGCATGGAGTAGCCGTCGAGGTCGTAGATCAGCCGCGCCCACCCCTCGATGCGCTGGGCGAGCGGCTTGGCCTTCCGCACGCCGTTCTCCACGTACGAGTAGTAGTCGCGGATGGGCTCCAGCGCGGCGTTGATCAGGTCGTTGGTGGTCGTCGCGCGCTGCGAGGGCGGCACCTGGAAGCCGGCGTTCATCGGCGCCGGCTCCTTGGCGTACTCGCCCTTGCGGACCTGGATGCCGTTGGCGCGGATCCAGGTGCGGTTGCGCTTGTCCGGCGCCTTGAAGTCGGTGTGGTCGGGGCCGCGCCGCCAGAGCACGGTGCCATCGGCGTCGCGGTACACCACGGCGGGGACGGGCGCGTCCTGGTTGCCGGTGGCGGGATCGACGTCGACGTTGAAGAAGAGGCGCCGCGTGAGCCCCAGCGAGTCCACCAGCGCCAGCACCAGCGGGTGGAAGTCGGGGAGGCGCATCGCCCCCGCCTCGCCGTACTGCAGCGGGTCGGCGAAGGGAGGCGGCGACGAGTCGGACTCCTTCCGGAAGGTCTTGATGCGCCCGCCCACGCGCGAGGCGTTCGCCTCGATCAGGGTGACGTGGTGCCCCGCGTCCTTGAGCAGCCGCGCCGCGAGCAGCCCGGCGATCCCCGCGCCGACCACCAGCACGCTCCGCGGCCGCTCCGTGCGCGGCAGCCCGCCCTCGAAGAGGATGCGCAGGTACTGGAGCGTCAGGTCGCTCCCGTCGTCGCCGACCATCAGGAGCTCGCGGGCGAGCCTCATGCACTTTTCCCACGGCTCCAGCGGGAGCGTGGCTGCGGTGGAATCGGTCATGGAGAGGTCGATGGAGAGAGCGGGGGAGGAGGGGTGCTGCCACGCGATCCGGTAGCACGGCCTGGAGGATTACGAGAGTAAATGGCGGGCGAGGTTCAAACAAGCCATGTTCCCTGCCGTGGCGCCGCATCGGCCTTCTCTGCGGCTCCGTGCCTCCGTGTGAGCTTCCTCCGTCCCTCCCGGCCACGATGACCTTCCGCACGCGTCGCGGTCTCGCCCTCGCGCCGTACCTGTGCGCGGGGCTGCACGCGGCGGCCGGCCTGGCGATGCTGCTGGTGCTGCGCGGCGGCACCGAGGCCGAGCCGCGGCTGGCCGCGCGCATGGCGTACGTGCACGCGCACGCCGCCGCCTGGCGCGGCGGCTTCGCGGTGTGGATGCTGGCGGGGATAAGCGTGCTGGCGTTCTACGCCTGGTGGGCGCGCGCCGTGCGCAGCCGCCGCGCCGCGCTGGCCGTGCTCGTGGTGGCGGGATTGGGGCTGACGTGCGACCTGTCGGGCGAGGCGCTGTACGTCGGCTGGCTCCCGCTACTGACGGACGATGCGGCGCGCTTCGACCAGGTCCAGCGCCTGGGGACGGTGCTCACGGCGGTGTTCGCGAATGGGTTCTATACTGCCGCGGGGATCGTGCTGACGCTGGGCACGCCCGGCCTGCCGGGCCGGGTGCGCGCGCTGGCCTGGGTGGTGTGGGTGGCGGGCGCCGCGCTGAGCGTGTGCGGCGCGGTGGGGTGGGCCGCGGGGCTGGTGGCCGCGTCCGGCGTGCTCTTCCCCGCGTTGGTCCTCCTCGCGCTGATGCTCCCGCGCGCGTTGCGATGAGGCGCGTGGTGGTGCTGGGCGGCACGGGCTTCTTCGGTGCCGCCGCCGCGGCCGAGTTGCGCGCGGCGGGCGTGCCGGTGACCACGGCCGCGCGGCGGAACGCCGACCTGGCGGTGGACGCCGAGTCCGGTGACTCGCTGTGCCGCGCCCTGCGGCCGGGCGACGTGGTGCTCGACGCCGCGGGCCCCTTCCAGGCGCGCGGTACCGCCCTCGCCGAGGCGGCGGTGGAGGTGGGCTTCGACCTGGTCGACCTGGCCGACGCGTCGGACTACGTGCGCCGGCTGCTGCCGCTGGCAGAGCGTGCCGCGGCGGCCGGCGTGCGCATCCTCCCTGCATGCAGCACCGCGTCCGCCGTGTCGCACGCGATGATCGCGTGGAGTGGACTCTCCGAGCCGGTGCGGCTGACCGCCTTCCTCGTTCCCACCCCACGCCACACCGCCGTCTCCGGAACCGCGGCGTCGCTCCTCGCCACCGTGGGCACGCCGCTGACGGTGCTCCGCGACGGCGCCCCGCGGCTGGAGCGCGGCTTCGGATCGTCCTACCGCTGGGAGGCCGGCACCCCGCTCGGCTCACGCCGCGGCTGGCTCTTCGACACACCGGACGCGCTGCTCCTCACCCGCTCCCACCCCACCCTGCGCACGGTGGAGGCGTACGTCGATCCGAACGTGCCCGGGCTGGCGGCGTTGCTAGCCCTGGCGGCGCGGGCGGCTCCCCTCCGCGCGGCGCTGCGGCGCGCGATGCCCGTCGCGCTCCCGCTGGCGCGGCGGCTGGCCGGCGCGCACGGCGGCTTCGGCTGCGAGGTGGAAGACGCGGCCGGCCGCACCGTACGCCTGGTCCTCACCGCGCCGCGGGATGCGTATCGCCTGGCCGTGATCCCCGCCGCACTCGCCGTCCGCGCGCTCGCCGCCGGCCGCATCCCGCACACCGGCGTCCTCGCACCCCACCAGCAGGTCGCTGCCGCCGAGCTTCTCGCGGAGTTGCGGCGTTGCGGCTTCGATCTCCATAAAAAACTTACCTCTGCGTGAGTCAAACGTGCGCCGGCATCGGAGGCGCGCGGTACTCGACACGGCATGGCAACGGCACATCCCCGCGAGCCGCCACTCGCCCCCAATTGCTACCGCCGCGCGCGTGGGCCGATGAATTTTCCAGTCAGCTACAACCCTCTTCCACGACTCACCTTCTGCAGAGGAGAGCCCATGCGTCTTCGGATCATCTCGATCGCCGCCCTCGCGCTGCTCGCTGCCTGCTCCGCGTCCCCAACGGCCGTGGCCGCGCCCTCCGGTCATCGGGCGGATCAATCCCAGTACGTCGGTCCGGGGAGCACCGGCGACCAGCGTCCGTGACGACGGCGATGCTCGCGCAAAGACATCGAGCCGCAGAGAGACTCGGCGTCTCGTTCTGCGGCTCCATGTCTCTGTCTGAGGTGCTTCTGAGTCAGTCGTCGTCGGCCGGCCGCGTAGCGAGCCCGTCGTCACTCGCGATCCGTACGTCTTCAGCCGAGAGCGTGCATACCGCGACCGTCTCCCCTGATGCGGCGACGAACTCCACCTCAAACGCGTCCGGAGCGTAGACGTGAACCACCGCGCCAAGATCGCCGACACGTAGCCCGGCATCGGGCAGGTCGCGCGTCAGCACGACCGAGTCGAGTTCGTGAAACGGTTGGGTCATCTCGGCCCTTCTGGAAATGCGGTGACGAGCCGCGGAAAATCTTCTGGTAGTGGGGTGACGCGCGTTTATCGACGACGATCAGCATGATTGCGGGTTGACCGACCCCAAAACCGTCGGCTCATCCCGCGGGTGCTTTGATCCGCTCCTCCGCCCGCTGACGGCGGCCGACAATCTCGGTGACGACGTCGTCGACCGTAAGTGCAGTACCTTTCTTCTTCGTCAGATAGGAAAGGACATTGTCCACGATCGCGGGACTGCCAGCCAGCGCGACCAGTTGGCTGTAGACCTTGCTCATCGTGTCGTCCATCACCCGCATACGAACCTCCCTCGTCTCGTAGGGCCGTGAAGCGCCGCACCTTTCGTACCCCGCTCGCCTGCGACGTTCCTGTGGCTTTGAAGTTTTGCTGATCGCGGAAAGATGGCAAGAGATTCATGATCCGCCTCCTCACGCGTGAGCCGGCATCACCGCGCGGTCGAGGGAGCGGTACTGGATCGCCTCGCTCACGTGGGCGGTGGTGATGTCGCCGCCGCCGTCGAGGTCGGCGATGGTGCGGGCGATCTTGAGGACGCGATGGTACGCGCGGGCGCTCAGGCCCAGGCGCGTGATGGCCGTGCGCAGCAGCGCGTCGCCGCCCTCGCCGATGGCGCAGTGCTCGCGCAGGTCGCGCGCGGTCATGTGCGCGTTGGCGTGCACCTCCGCGCGCGCGCCGAAGCGGGCGCGCTGCACTTCGCGCGCGCGGGCCACGCGGGCGCGGATCGCCTCGCTCGGCTCGGCCGCGCGCCGGTCGGAGAGGTCGCGGTAGCGCACCGCCGGCACCTCCACGTGGAGGTCAATGCGGTCCAGCAGCGGCCCCGAGACGCGGCCGAGGTAGCGCTGCACCGCCTGCGGCGCACACGTGCAACGACGCTGGCTGTCCCCGTGGTGGCCGCATGGGCACGGGTTCATCGCGGCGACCAGCATGAATCTGGACGGATAGGTCAGCGACACCGCTGCGCGACTCAGGGTCACCCGCGCGTCTTCGATGGGCTGTCGGAGCACCTCCAGCACGTTGCGGCGGAACTCGGCCAACTCGTCCAGGAAGAGCACGCCGTGGTGCGCGAGGGAGACCTCGCCGGGCCGGGGCGTAGAGCCGCCGCCGATCAGCCCCGCGTCGGAGATGGTCGTGTGCGGGTTGCGGAAGGGACGCGTGGCCACGAGCGCCCGGTCGCCGCCCAGCAGCCCGGCGACGGAGTGGATCTTGGTGGTCTCCAGCGCCTCCTCGAAGGTGAGCGGCGGGAGGATGCCGGGGAGGCGTTGCGCCAGCATCGTCTTCCCCGAGCCCGGCGGGCCGACCATGAGGATGTTGTGCGCGCCGGCGGCGGCGACCTCCAGCGCGCGCTTCACGTGCTCCTGCCCCTTCACGTCGGCGAAGTCGTTCTCGCACGCCGACGCGGCGCGGAAGAGCGCCTCGCGGTCCAGCACCGTCCGCGGGAGCTCGGCCGAGCCCTCCAGGAAGCCCACCACCTCCTTGAGCGTCTTTGCCCCGCGCACGTCCACCTCGCCCACGACGGCCGCCTCGCCCACGTTGTGCTCGGGGAGCACCACGCCCGCGAACCCCGCGTCGCGCGCGGCGACGGCGAGCGGAAGCGCGCCGCGGATGGGGCGCAGCGCACCGTCCAGCCCCAGCTCCCCCGCCACCAGGTAGCGCTCCAGCCGCTCGATCGACTGCATCTGCCCCGCACCGGCCAGCATCCCCACCGCGATCGGCAGGTCGAAGGCGCTCCCTTGTTTCGGCACGTCCGCGGGGGCGAGGTTGAGCGTGTACTTGCGCGGCGGGAGGTACTGGCCGCTGTTGGCCAGCGCGGCGTGGACGCGGTCGCGCGCCTCCTTCACCGCGCCCTGCGGGAGGCCAACCATGTAGAAGGCGGGGAGGCCGCTGGCGACGTCGGCCTCCACCGTCACCAGGTAGGCGTCGATGCCGAGCACGGCCCCGGCGGTGACTCTCGCGAGCACGGGGAGAACGCAGGCTGATGAAGGTGAACGAGCGCACCGGACACCCCTGAACACTAGTGGGGCCGATGCGCTCGTTCTAGTGATTTGGCCGTCTCTGCGGTGGCCGCTTTCAAGCTGCAAACGGCGGCTCTCACGGAGGCACGGAGGAACAGAGAAAACTGTGACTCCGAGACCTCTGTGAGAGCCCGTTCTTCAACGACATCCTTGCGCTACAGCTGTGGCATATGCTACACTTGTGGCATTGATGCACGGTTCCACACCCCACTGCACGAGCGCATGCCGCACGCCGACCTGGCCGAGCTCACGAAGCGCGAGCGCGAGATCCTCGACATTCTCTTCGCGAAGGGGCACGCCTCGGCGGCCCAGGTGCTCGCCGAGCTGCGCGACCCGCCGAGCTACAGCGCCGTCCGGACTCTCCTGACGCGCCTGGAGCAGAAAGGGTTCGTGACGCACACCGAGGAGAAGCGCGCCTACGTCTACGCGCCCGTCGTGGCGAAGGACGAGGCCCGGGAGAACGCGCTCACGCATCTCCTCAAGACCTTCTTCGACAACTCGACCGAAAATGCCGTCGCGGCGCTGCTCACGCGGCGGGGGAGGAAACCTTCCGCCCAGGAGCTGGACCGGGTGGCGAAGCTGATCGAGGACACGCGCGAGCGGGGGAGCTGAGCCATGGCCGCGGCGCTGCCCACCCTGCTGCTGGAGGCGGCCCTCAAGGGCGCCGCCGTCTTCCTGGTCGTGGCGCTCGCGACGCCTCTTCTCCGGCGGCGGTCAGCGGCCGTGCGGCACGCCGCGTGGAGCTTTGCCGTGTGCGCGCAGCTCGCCCTCCCCGCGCTCGCGGTGGTCGCGCCCGCGTGGCGCGTTCCGCTCGTCCCCCCGCCGGCGTGGGCGGCCGACCTCCTGGGACCGCACCCTTCATCGGCGAGGATGGCGCCGGCCGATGCGGGCACCGTGGTGTCGGGTGCGGCGTCCACTGGCGCACCTCCGGCGCCCGCGGCCGCATCTGGGCAAGGGGCGGGGAAGGGGGTTCGTCCCACAGTCGGCCCGGGAGAGCGTGTGGTGGGCCGCCTCGGCACGCTGAGGATGGTCTGGCTCGTCGGCGCGGGGCTCATCCTCCTCCACCTCGCCCTCGGGACCCTCGGGGTCTGGCGTCTTGCGGTCCGAGGGAGCCGGATCCTCGATCCCGGATGGCTCTCGCTCGCGCACGAGCTCGCGGTGCGAATCGGAATCTCGCGGCCGCTGACGCTCCTGCGCGGCGATTCGTTGGGCGTGCCGGTCACCTGGGGCGTGATCTATCCCGTGCTGCTCCTCCCCGCCGGCGCCGAGTCCTGGGACGACGAGCAACGGCGGTACGTGCTGGTGCACGAGATGGCGCACATCCGCCGCTTCGACGCGCTCACGCACCTGGTGGGTCAGGTGACGCTGGCCATCTTCTGGTTCAACCCGCTCGTCTGGCTCGCGGTGTCGCGGATGCGTGCCGAGCGTGAGCGCGCGTGCGACGACTACGTGCTGCGGGCCGGGACGACGCCGTCCCGCTACGCGAGCGACCTGCTCGCGATGATCCGTTCCATCGGGCTGCCGGAGCGCCGGTCGGCAGCGCCGGCGTTCGCCGCGCTCGCGATGGCGCGCCGCTCCGAGTTCGAGGGCCGGATGGTGTCCATCCTCGACGACGAGACCAACCGGAAGCCACTCTCGTGCGGCGGGCTCGCCGGCGGGGCCGTCGCCGCGGCCGCCGTCGGCCTCGCGCTCGCGGGATTCAACCCGCTGGCGGCACACCCGGGCACCCCGCTCGCTTCGACGGCCCAGCGAGCGCCGACCCCGGCCGGCGCCAGTGATTCGACGGCTCATCGAGTGCCGGCCAGGGCCGGCGCCACCGATGCGACGCCCCAGCGAGTGCCGCGCTCGGTCGGCGCCGCTCAGACGGCAACGACCCGACGCCCGGTCGAGACCCGCCCACTGGAGCAGAAAAGGGGGTCCATCGACAGCGTTCTCGCGGCGATGCGGCCGGACGGTGCCAAGACCGCCATCCTCGCGCAGTATGCCAGGTCGGGCGACGATGCCCTCGTCGCGGCCGCGATCCGCGCGGTGCCGTCGCTCTCCCAGGACGGGCAGAAAAGCGTCGTGCTCGCGCACGCGGCGCCCGCCGCGCTGGGGGGCGGCGACGTCGGGCTCCGGGACGCCTTTTTCGCGGCCCTCGAGTCGATCACGTCGGACCAGGACCGGACCCTCGTTCTCGTACACGCCGCCGCGAACGGCCGGGGGTCTCCCGCGGTGACAGCACGCGTGCTGCGTGCTGCCGCGAGGATGCGGTCTCCAGAGGCGGCGTCGATGGTGCTGATCAACGTCGCGCAGCGCCGGCTGGTCACCTCCGATTCGCTGCGCGCGCTCTACCTTCGAGCCGCGAATGCGCTGGCGTCGGAGGATGACCGGCAGCTGGCCCTCTCCGCGCTCCTGCAGGCGACGCGCGTTCAGCCTCCCGCCAACCCCTAGCCCGGAACTCGTTCCGTACGCGAATCGAGCCGGTCCCATAGTGCTACAGGTGTAGCACTTGCACCCTGCCGCCCTCACCTCCTCGACCATGCGACACCACCGCATCCCTCCGAACCGCACCGTACGCTGCCGGCTGGCGACGACAGCCGGCGTGCGGTTCGCCATCACCGGCTTCACCCTCTGTCTTCTGAGTGCGCTGGCCGTCCCGGCCGACGCGCAGCGCGTACGGCTGCCATCCGACCTCACCGACTCGGCTGCCCTCGCCCGCGCGATGCCCGAGTTCGCGGAGGCGGTGCTCGAGCAATACTCCCGGCATCAGCCTGCGGACCGTGCCCGGGCGTTGGACGGCCGGTTCCGGCTCGAGCTCGTCGCCGGCCGCTACGGCGAGGCGGCCCGGAGCCTCGCGGCGCTGCGCGCCCTTCGCGCCCGCGCCGCTCCCGGCGACCCGCAGGCACGTGCGGCCGACGTTCAGTACGAGATCTGGGCGCGGGCGATGGCGGCGACGGCGACGGCTGGCGCACCGTTCGAAAGGTCGTTCGGCGCGGCGTTCCGCGACGCTTTCGCACGGCTCGACGACCGCGCCGCGACGCTCGTCATGCGTGCGATGTCGGTCGCGCCGCGAGAGCTCCGCGCGGCCGCGCGGCAGGAGCTCGGGCGCCACCAGCCGGGCACGGAGGTATCCGTCGCCGACGCGGTGGCCATCCTCCGGGCGTACCAGCGTGCGCTGGCGCACCAGGGCTTCCGGCCCTTCATCGAGCCCCTGTTCGACGAGGAGGATGCGCGCCGCTACGTCACGGAGCGGAACGTCCGCGTGCGGACGCCGGACGGCGCCACGGTGTGCGCGCTGGTGATGCGTCCGCGTGGAGGTGCGCACCGGCTGCCGGCGCTGCTCACCTTCACCATCTACGTCGACTCCGCGGCGAACACGGCCGACGCCCGGCGCGCGGCGGCGAACGGGTACGTGGGCGCGGTCGGCTACACGCGGGGGAAGGCGTGCAGCCCGGACGTGCCGGTCCCGTACCGCCACGACGGCGCGGACGCCGCGGCGCTCATCGACTGGATCGCCGCGCAGCCCTGGAGCGACGGCAGGGTGGGGATGTACGGCGGCAGCTACAGCGGGTTCACGGCGTGGGCCGCGGCGAAGCACGCGCCCCGGGCGCTGCGCGCGATCATGGTCGGCGCAGCCGCGGCCCCGGGGATTGACGTTCCGATGGAGGGAAACATCGTCTGGAGCTTCCCCTACCCCTGGACCTTCTACACGACGAACAACAAGACCCTCGACGGCGCGACGTACTTCGACAACGCCCGGTGGGGGAGGATGTCCCGGGAGTGGTACGTGAGCGGCAGGGCATACCGGGAGCTGCCGGCGATCGACGGCACCCCCAACCCGCTGTTCCTGGAATGGCTCGCCCATCCCACCCTGGACGCGTACTGGCGCTCGATGGGTCCGGACGGCCCCGACTTCGCCCGCATCGACGTCCCGGTGCTGCAGACCGCCGGCTACTACTTCGGCGGCCCGGGTGCGGCCATGCACTACCTCGACCAGCATACCACGCACAACCCCGGCGCACGGCATTACCTGCTGATCGGGCCGTACGACCACTTTCCCGCGCAGCGCGGCGTCGTCAGCGCACTCGGCGACACCGCGCGGATGCTGGCAGGCTACGAGATCGATCCGGCCGCGCGCATCGACATCGTCGCCGACCTGCGCTACGCGTGGTTCGACTGGGTGCTCCGCGGCGGGCCGCGCCCGGCGCTGCTCGCGGACCGCGTGAACTACCAGGTCATGGGGATCGACGCGTGGAAGCACGCGCCGTCCGTCGCGGCGATGTCGAACGGCAGCCTGCGCCTGTACCTGAATGCCGAGCAATCGGGCGGGAGGCACCGCCTGACGCGGTCGCCGGGCGAGCCGGGGTCCGCCGTGCAACTGCGGGTCGACCTCCGCTACCGGGCGGACATCGACAGCAGCTTCCCCGGCGGAGGCGTGCGCGATACGGCGATCAACACGTACGAGGCCGTGGTGTTCGTCAGCGACCCGCTCGAGGAGGTCGAGGTCAGCGGCCTCTTCTCCGGCCACCTCGAGTTCGTGACGAACAAGCAGGACTTCGACCTTTCGGTCACCCTCTTCGAGCTCACGCCCCGGGGCGAGTACGTCCAGCTCCCCCCGTTCCAGGTTCGCGCGAGCCACGCCCGCGACCCGGCCGTGCGGCGGCTGCTGGCTCCCGGGGAGCGGCAGACGCTCGACTTCAGGTCGATCCGGCTGGTGAGCCGAAAGCTGGCGCGGGGGAGCCGGATCGTCGCCGTCATCGGCCCGATCAAATGGCCGGGCCAGCAGATCAACTACGGATCCGGAAAGGACGTCAGCGACGAAACCATCGTCGACGCCGGCGACCCGCTGGAGATCCGCTGGCTCGCCGGGAGCTATCTCGAGCTCCCAACCTGGCGATGACTGCAGGGATAATGTGCATTCGACCAACAGAATGGACTCACACGGAGTCAACGGAGTCAGCGGAGAAAGCCAGGCAGTCCTCTGTTGACTCCGTTGACTCCGTGTGAGACCCATCTGTGCTGGTCTCTACAAATGCACATTTATTTTTCAGAGGTGGTACCAGCCGCCGCCGGGTCGGCGCCGATGAACTTCGCGGCGCTCGCCTCGCCCGCGCAGTGGCGGCGCAGGAGGCCGGAGAGCATCTCCATCGCCGGCTCCAGCCCGGCGCGGCCGGTGACGCCGAAGACGACGGCGAACACCTCCGATGTCGCCTCCGTGACCATGGTGCGGCGCGAGTCGCTGGTGGGGCTGCCGAACGGACCCTCGGCGTCCGCCAGCACAGGGAGGCCGTCGAGGTTGAGCTGCTCCTTGCCGATCCCGTCGTACGCCTCGCCGGGCGCGCCGCGGCGCAGGACGAGCGGCGGCCGCAGCTTCGCGGCGTCGTACAGGCCGATGGGGAGGAGCGTCCGCAGCGAGACGAGGTTGATCACGTCGACCACGTTGTGGATGCGGTACAACTCCTTCCCCGAGCGCGCACGCCGCAGCAGCGCCTCGGGGGAGCCGCGGTAGCGCGACGGGTCCTTTCCCAGCCGGCGGTAGAGCTCGCGCGTGGCCGCGATCGGCGGGCGGGCGGAGGGCTCCGCGGGGTCGGCCACGGCCTCCTCGGCGGCGCGCCGCATCTCCGCCCAGAGCGCGTCGCTGCCGGGCTCCGTTCGCACGGCGGCGCGCACGCACCCCAGCACCAGCCCGGGCGCCGCGGCGAGGATCTGCGGGTCGATGGTGACGTCGATCATCTACGGAAGCAGTGGGAGGAATCGGGCCGTCACGATGGCATCCGACCGCCGCCGCCGCCAGCGCGGGATTGCAGCGGCGCATCGGGCGATGGAGATTCGTGAATCCCCCGAGCCCCCAATCTCCCGATGCCTAGCTGCCAGCGCGACCTCGTACACCTGCCGGACGGGCTGCACTACCTGAACTGCGCCTACATGGCGCCGCTGCTGAAATCCGTCGAGGCGGCGGGGATCGCGGCGCTGGCACGGCGGCGCGATCCGACCTCCATCACTGCCTCCGACTTCTTCACCGGGGCCGACCGCGCCCGCGCGCTCTTCGCGGAGCTCGTCGGGGGCGATGCGGCGCGCGTGGCCGTCATCCCCGGCGTGTCGTACGGCATGGCGACCATCGCGAAGAACCTGCGGCTGCGCGGGGGGCAGAACGTGGTCGTGGCGCACGGGCAGTTCCCCAGCAACGTCTACGGATGGCGCCGCCGCTGCGACGAGACCGGCGCGACGCTGCGGACCGTGGCGCCGCCGGAGACGGCGGAGGGGCGGGGGAGGGAGTGGAACGCGCGCCTGCTGGAGGCGATCGACGGCGGCACCGCGCTGGTCGCACTCGGCCACGTGTACTGGGCGGACGGGACGCGCTTCGACCTGGAGGCGATCGGCGAGCGCGCGCGGGAGGTGGGGGCGATGCTGGTGGTCGACGGATCGCAGTCCATCGGCGCGCTGCCGTTCGACCTGCGAGGGGTGCGGCCGGACGCGCTGGTGTGCGCCTCGTACAAGTGGCTCTTCGGGCCGTACGGGCTGAGCCTGGCCTGGTACGGCGAGCGCTTCGACGGGGCCGAGCCGCTGGAGGAGACCTGGCTCGGCCGCCGCGGCAGCGAGGACTTCGCGCGGCTGGTGGAGTACGATGACGAATACCAGCCCGGCGCCGCTCGCTTCGACATGGCCCAGCGGAGCAGCTTCGTGCTGATGCCGATGCTGATCGCGGCGCTGGAGCAGGTCCTCGCGTGGGGTCCGGCGAACGTGCAGGCGTACGCCGGAGAGCTGGCGCGCGGGCTGATCGACGAGGCGCGCGCGCTCGGCTACTGGATCGAGGACGAGGCGTGGCGGGGCGCGCACCTGTTCGGCATCCGCCTCCCCGCCGGCGCCGACCCGGCGCGCCTGCAGGCGGCGCTGCGCGAGCGCCGCGTCTCCGTCTCCCAGCGCGGCGACGCCCTGCGCGTCGCCGCGCACCTCTACAACACGCCGGACGACGTCGCCGCGCTGGCCGAGGCGCTGCGTGCGGCGATGCCTCGCTGACGGCACCTCATCCCAAATTGCCGAGGATCGTTCTGGTTTCCCAGCTTCGACGGAAGAGCTCACACGGAGTCAACGGAGACAACGGAGTCAACGGAGAACGACTCCGCTGACTCCGTTGACTCCGTGTGAGGCCTTCGGTTCAGGGAACGTGATCCTGATCGAAGCTTTGCAACGTGGTATCACGCAGAGACGCAAGATGTCTAGGTAGCTGCCTCCTCCAGCTCCGGTCCGCCCGCGGACGGAGGAGAGCGGAGGTCGATGACGGACGACCTGCGAAGCTGGCTGAGCGCCCCCGCAAGCTGGCGTGGCTCCGGCGCGCGTCCGGTGTTCGCGCCGATCCTCTCCCGCAGCGCCCATCCGTCCGTCACGCCGTCGATCGCGGCGATCAGCGGGTGGATCGTGCTCGGCAGCCTCTCCTCGCGAATCCCCCACGGCGTCCGCACCCGCACGGTGAGGACCGTGTCCGCCGGGCTGGTTTCCGCGAGCCCCTCGGGGCGACGAATGACGTCCAGGGTGAACTGCTTCGCGAGCAGGACCGGCACCAGGTCCAGGAGCGAGCGGGTCGATTCGTCCCGCTCGACCAGGCGGTCTTCCAGGACGACGAAATCCAGGCCGGTTTCCAGCATGCACCAGAGCGCATCCTGGGGCGTCTCCACGATCGGCTCGCCGCGGCCGTTGAAGGAGGTGTTGAGCAGAATCGGAACTCCCGTGGCGCGCTCGAACCGCTCCAGCAGGGGATGGAAGGGATGGTCCCCCTCCCGATCCACCGTCTCCACCCGCCCGGTCCCGTCCACGTGCACCACCGCCGGCACCCGGTCGAGCGCCGCCGGCTTGAAGGGCCAGACCCGCAGCATGAACGGGCTGGACACGCTGGTGCCGTCGAGCTCGAACCAGTCGCCCGCCTGGTCCTCCAGGATGGCGGGGGCGAAGGGCTGGAACGCCTCGCGGTGCTTCACCCGCCCGTTCAGCTGGTCCTTCGCATCCGGCCTGCGCGGATCGGCGACGATGCTCCGCCCGCCGAGCGCGCGCGGCCCCAGCTCCGATCCACCCTGGAACCATCCCCCGAACTCGCCGCTGCAGAGACGGGAGACGGTCGCACCCAGCACCTCCTCTCCGCATCGCGTGACTTTCACCCCCGGCGTCGTCCGGATCGCGTGGTCGATCTCGTCGCGGGAATAGGTCCGCCCGACCGCATCCTTCCGCAGCGCACGGCGCGTGTTCCGGCTGGTCAGGTGCCAGAGCCCGTAATACGCCGCGCCCATCGCCACGCCGCTGTCTTCGGCGGCCGGGGGGATGTACACGTCGCGGAAGCGGGAGCCGCGGATGAGCTTCTCGTTGGCGATGCAGTTCAGCGCCACGCCCCCGGAATAGCAGAGCCTGCGGCTCGCCGAGAGACTCGACAGCCGGTCGACGAGGTGCTCGATGGCGACCTCCAGGGCACCCTGGACGGAGGCGGCCAGATCCCGGTACTCGCGCTCGCAGTCGGGCCACCGCCGGTGGTGGTCGAAGCGCGCGGGAACCCCGTCGTGAAAGAGGAACCGTCCGTCCGTCAGCGTGAAGAACTCCCCGGGCGCGATCGCGGGCGAGCCGTAGGGCGCGAGCCCCATGACTTTCCCGGCCTCCATGGGATTGCCGAAGAGCTGGCTCGCCACGGCGGAATACATCCCCCCGAGGGAACGGAACCGGGGCATTCCCTCGCGCCGCGGCTGCAGCCAGTTGCCATCGGCGTTCATGTGCTTCTCGAGCGGCGTGATGGCCGTGCCCGACGCCTCGTAGAGCGAGATCGTCTCCCACCCGTCCCTGGCGTCGGAGGCCAGGGCCTGCTCGCCGGGCGTGAGATCCTCGAACGGAGAGCCCAGTCCATCCACCACCAGGACCGCCGCGTCCTCGAACCCGGAGGTCGCGAAGGCGTGGACGGCATGGCCGAGGTGGTGCGGGATGGTCAGCCACGGGACCTTGCCGCGGACCAGCGCGAGCTGGCGGTTGAACGCCAGGTCGTAGTCGTCCGAGCTCACGCTGTCCTGCGCGCAGAGGACCACGAGGTCCAGGTCGGTGGGACGGATGCCGGCCGCCTGCAGGCAGTAGCCGACGGCAAGGCTCTCCCTGGCGCCATAGACGCGGTCCCGCTTGAAGCGCGAGAGCCTCTCCTCCTGGATGGCCGCCACGATGCGGTCTCCATGGAGGATGCAGGCGCCCCCGTTGTGCGAGGCGCTGATTCCGAGCACCCAGGGCTCGTGGCTCGGGGAATCCGCCCGAGTCGTCATGCGGTCTCCTTGGTCTTTAGTCGGGAAAGGACTCTCCTGGTTTATCCTCTTCCCGCATGCGCGGCAAGGGGAGCCGGCGATCTGGTGCAAAGTCTCTGCAGGTGATGTTCAGCCCGGCAAAGGATTCGTCTCACGCAGAGACGCAGAGGCACAGAGGCACAGAGAGAAACGCTCTCCGTGACTCTGCGTCTGTGCGTGAGACGAATCTGTTCATCCGGCTCCGCTCGCCGCCCGCAACCCGCAGGTGCACGACGGCGCCCTCGCCGGGGGTGGAGTCGACGGTGATCTCGGCGCCCCACGACTCCACCATGCGGCGCACGATGGCCAGACCCAGCCCCGTGCCGCGGTGCGCGTGGAGAAGCGCGGCTCGAAGATGCGCGGGAGCTGGCTCCGGCGCGATCCGCAGGAGAGTCGCGGAGCCTCTCTCTGCGCCTCTCTGGGACTCCGTGTGACTTCGCCGTGGCGCGTGCGGAGCGGATGCATTTCTCGTCCATAGAAACACGTTTCATTGCTGGGCGAAAATTGCGAAGCGGATTCGTCCGCGCGCTGGCGTTTCTGTGCTTAAAGCACCGAAGAATAAAGGCTCTTCGTCGATTTGGTTGCAACCTGGACGCACCGGACCTTCTAATGCCCCGATGGCCGCCGAACACGGCTGCAGCTTCGGAATGTGATGAGTTTTCGAAATTTTTTTCCAGGCACCCTGTCCCGGTGGCGTCGCGGTGCCGAGGCGAGCTCCATCTGATCGAATCCGTTGACGATGCCCGACCCGC
>JBJMPM010000326.1:0-10742 GCA_045803205.1 Longimicrobiaceae bacterium | reverse complement strand
TTGGGGCTGAGGCTGCTGTAGGTCCCGCGCAACTCTGCGATAGCCGACCGGTGAACCTGTCGGGATGAGCCGGATGCGGGAAATCCGCACGTCCGGTTCGAGGAGGGGGACCAGGGGAGACCCTGGTTCCTACTCTACCGCGAAACCCATCTCTGAACGTGAACTAGGCTGAACGCATCGCGAACGAGCTGGGCCCTGCGCGTTTCTACCCGGTGAGAGCGACAGGCTTGCGCGCCGGCCCCGCACCCCTGACCCTTGTTTCGTCCAGGCGCCCCCGCGTGAACTCAGGATCGAGAGACGACAAGCGATGGCTGGGAAAAAGTCTGCAGCGAAGAAGAAGGCACGGGCGCCACGCGCGAAGCCCGCTGCCCGGGCGGCGACACGACGGTGCGGCCTGTGCGGCAAGACGTCGAAGCTGACCAGGACGGAATGCTGTGACCAGTGGATCTGCGACGACGAGGGGAGCTACGTGATGTTCTCCTACGCGCGCAACAGCTGCTCGCGCAACCATCGGCGCTACACGCTGTGCGGATACCACTTCAACGAGGGACACGCCGGCGACTGGCGCGAGTGCCGGGAGTGTCGCGACGCGTTCGAGACGGAGATGTACGTCTACTATGGGACGAACGAATTCAACTTCGTGAAGCTCGAGAACCCGCCGTCGTTCGAGCCGACGCTCTGTGCGAAGTGCTCGAAAAGGCTCGACCTGGG
This sequence comes from Longimicrobiaceae bacterium, assembly GCA_045803205.1. Classification (GTDB taxonomy): domain Bacteria; phylum Gemmatimonadota; class Gemmatimonadetes; order Longimicrobiales; family Longimicrobiaceae; genus Longimicrobium. Next base: position 10,031 of record JBJMPM010000326.1, on the reverse strand, counting down.
AGAGGGTGGGTACTCCATGAAGGGCGGCAGGTACTACTGCTTGGGATGCACCGAATAGATTTTCTCGGGACGTAGAAGCGGTGCCCGCGTGAGCCGCGCCGAACGAAGGCCAGCCGGTGAGCTGCTCGCGTCCGCGCGGTTCTCGCACTGCCCGGACGCGCGGCCATCGCCTGAGCGACCTACCGGAGACCCATGCCCCGACAGCGTTCGTTCGGCCTGGACGCACTGGGAGCCTTCTTCGCGTTCGGGGCCGGCGCGAGCGGGCTCGCCGCCGTCACGCTCCTGTGGCCGGGCGGACCGCTCGACGTGACGTGGCGCGTGAATCCCGACGGGCACGCCGCCCTGCAGCGCGCCGGAGGCTGGGCGGTGCTGCTGATGCTCGGGGTGTGCGCGGTCTGCGCCGCGACGGCACGCGGGGTCTGGGCCCGGCGGCGGTGGGGGCGCACGCTGGCCATCTCCATGCTCTCCGTGAACCTGCTGAGCGACCTGTTGAACGCGGTGGTGCTCGGGGATCGCAGGACGCTGATCGGCGTTCCGATCGGGGCGCTCCTCATCGCCTGGCTGCTCGCGCCCCGGACTCGCGCGCTGTTTCGGCGCGCGGGGAGTGAGCCCCTCGAAGTAATCGACCGCAGCCGGTTCACGCGCTGGACAAACGACTCAAGCTGACCTTGCTGGCGCGGGAGTCGCGCAGCGTGGAGAGACACGGTCGGCGTGACGATCGGCTGACCACGACGAGCCGAGCCGAGCACCAGAGCCCACGGATCACGATGCTGGGAGCAGCGAAGCTGGTGGCGTTCGGCGCGACCACCGACGCGGCGCGCGCGGCGCGGTTCTACGGTGAGACGCTCGGCCTCGCGATCCGCTCGGAGGACGACTTCGCGCTCGTGCTCGACGCGAACGGAGTCGAGCTCCGCCTGCAGAAGGTGGCGTCGCTGACCCCGCCCGGCTTCACCACGCTCGGGTGGCAGGTGCGCGATCTCCAGGCGGTCCTGGAGGCGCTCTCGCGGCGAGGTGTGCAGACGGAGCGCTACCCGTGGCTGACGCAGGACCCCAACGGCGTGTGGGAGGCACCGAGCGGCGCACGCGTGGCGTGGTTCAAGGACCCCGACGGGAATCTTCTTTCGATCGCCCAGTACCCGGCCGGATGACGAATCCGTTTCGCTGTTGTGATGTGGATGGCCAATGCGCGTGGGCGTGACTTGGCTGGGCCGGCCCGCGAGTCTACGTTTGTTCCTCCGCCGTTCCGCTGAACCACAGAGCCGCACCTGAATCCGTGAAGTACGCAGAGATCATCGCCGCCGAGCTGGGGCTGCGCGCGGCGCAGGTCCGTGCTGCCATCGAGCTGCTCGGCGAGGGCAACACCATCCCCTTCGTCGCCCGGTACCGCAAGGAGGCGACGGGGGAGCTGGACGAGGTACAGCTCCGCGACGTCCGCGACCGGCACGAGTACCTGGCGGAGCTGGACGAGCGCCGCGCGGCCATCCTCAGGTCCATCGACGAGCAGGGGAAGCTCACGCCGGAGCTGAAGGCGTCCATCGAGCGGGCGGAGACCAAGCAGGCGCTCGAGGACCTCTATCTCCCGTACAAGCCGAAGCGCCGCACGCGCGCCACCATCGCCGCCGAGAAGGGGCTCCTCCCGCTCGCCGGGCTGCTCCAGGAGGGCCGCACCTCCGACGCGGAGCTGCGCGAGGCGGCCGCCGGTTTCGTCGACGCGGAGAAGGGCGTCGCCTCCGCCGACGAGGCGCTGGCGGGGGCGCGCGACATCGTCGCCGAGCGCGTGGCGGACGACGCGCAGACCCGCGCCTACGTGCGCGAGCAGCTGTGGGCGAAGGGGGTGATGGAGAGCCGCGCCGCCCGCGGCAAGGAGAAGGAGGTCAGCAAGTTCCAGGACTACTACGACTTCTCCGGCCCGGTGAAGTCGCTCCCCGGCCACCGCGTGCTCGCCATCCGCCGCGGCGAGGCGGAGGAGTTCCTCACCGCCCGCATCATCGCGCCCGACGACGAGATCGTGGCGGCGCTGCGCCGGAAGCACACGGCCGGGCACCGCGCGCCGGACCAGATGGGCGCCGCCGTCGAGGACGCCTACCGCCGCCTCGTCTCTCCCTCCGTCGAGGTGGAGGTGCGGATGGAGCTGAAGACGAAGGCGGACGAGGAGGCCATCTCCATCTTCGGCCGGAACCTGGAGGCGCTGCTGCTCGCGCCGCCCGCGGGGGGACGCTCCGTGCTCGGCGTCGACCCCGGCTACCGCACCGGGTGCAAGCTGGCCGTGGTCTCCGGCACCGGGGCGCTGGTCGGCACCGGCGTCGTCTACCTGCACCAGGAGGACCGGGCGAAGCGCGACCTGGCGCGGCTGCTGGAGCAGCACCCGGTGGAGCTGGTCGCCATCGGCAACGGCACCGCCAGCCGCGAGACGGAGAAGCTGGTGAAGGAGGTGGTGCGCGAGCTCCCCGCGGACCGCCGCCCCGTGGTGGCGATGGTGAACGAGGCCGGCGCCTCGGTCTACTCGGCGAGCGACCTGGCGCGCGAGGAGCTGCCGGAGCTGGACCTCACCCTTCGCTCGGCGGTCTCCATCGCCCGGCGGCTGCAGGACCCGCTGGCGGAGCTGGTGAAGATCGACCCCAAGTCCATCGGGGTCGGCCAGTACCAGCACGACGTCAGCCAGGTGAAGCTCAGGCGCCGGCTCGACGAGACGGTGGAGAGCTGCGTGAACCGCGTGGGCGTGGAGCTGAACACCGCCTCGCCCGCGCTCCTCGGCTACGTGGCCGGAATCGGGCCGACGGTGGCGCAGAAGATCGTCCGCCACCGCGACGAGCACGGCCCCTTCCGCTCCCGCGCGGCGGTAACGAAGGTGGCGGGGCTGGGGCCGAAGACCTTCGTGCAGGCCGCGGGCTTCCTGCGTGTGCGCGGCGGCGAGCACCCGCTGGACGCGAGCGCGGTGCACCCGGAGCGGTACGCGCTGGTGGAGCGCATCGCCGGCGACGTGGGGGTGCCGCTGGGGTCGCTGGTCGGCAACGAGACCGCCATCACCCGCATCGAGCCGCGCAAGTACGTCGGCGGCGAGGTGGGGCTGCCGACGCTGCACGACATCCTGGACGAGCTGCGCAAGCCCGGCCGCGACCCGCGCGAGGCCTTCGAGGCGCCCGCCTTCCGCGACGACGTGCAGACCATCGCCGACCTGAAGGAGGGGATGGTGCTGCAGGGGACGGTGACGAACGTGGTGGCCTTCGGCGCCTTCGTGGACGTGGGCGTGCACCAGGACGGCCTGGTGCACGTCTCCCATCTCTCGAACCGCTTCGTGAAGGACCCCAACGAGGTGGTGAAGCCCGGCGACCGCGTCACCGTCCGCGTCCTCTCCGTCGACGTACCGCGGCAGCGGATCGCGCTGTCGATGAAGGACGCGTCCGCGGCGTCTCCATCACCCGCGCGCAAGCCGGAGTCGAAGCGCGCGCCGGAGCCGCCGAGGCCCACGCAGCCCGGCGTCGCGCCCAACGGGATGCGGATCGTCAAGCGCTGAACTGCAGGTCTCGCGCAGAGACGCAGAGGCACGGAGAGAAGAGCCCGGGCCAGCCTACGGGATGAGGGGAGTGCCCGCGGGGAGCTGCACGGTCGGAGTCGCCGGGCTGGTGCCGCCACCGGCAGGCGGTGGGGGTGGCGGGGGAGGCGCGGCCGACATCTTCAGCAGGCGGCCGATCGACGGACAGAGGTCCAGATGCAGGAACTGCGTGATGACTTCCACGTGCGGCTCATTCCTTCCGAACTCGCCTGGCCAGTCGAACGAGAGAACGACGTCGTCCGTCACTCTCGAGAGCACGAACGTCTGGTACTCGACCGTGCGCGACTCGGACCGCACCTGTCCCCTGGTCAGGTCCTTGACGTCGACGAAGTGGGGTGACTCGAGGTTCCCCGAAAGCACCTGGTAGGCGAGTGACTCCGACGTGAACTCCTTCGGCTTGTGGTGCGCCTGCTTTCCGGAATACGAGACCCAGTGATGCCCCAGTACCTCGCCGGATCCCCGCTCGAACCGGATCAGCGTAATGCGCGCGCCGAACTCGCGTTTTGCGGCGAGCGCGAGGTAGACGAGGTTCACCACGTCGATCACGGCGTGCAGCCATGACCGGACCTCGGATTCGATGCGGTTCGCGGGACTTCCCGGCGACATCGCCGCGATCTCGAGATCGATGACGCGGCGGAAGTTCTGGCACCACTCCGCGAGGCCCTCGCTCAGGTGCTCGCGATCGCTGAGCTGGAGCGATGCCCGGACCGCAGGGACCCCGCCATACAGGTACTCGACCATGCGGCGCCCGCTCGGCCGCGTCGCCAGGACGGTGAGGCCCAGGTAGAACACCCAGCCGGCCAGCGCGCCGACAGCCGAGCCGAACAGTCCCACCAGAACGAAGCGCGCTTCGCCTCTGTTCATGAGCGCGGCGAAGCTGCCCACCGATACGCCCGCGACGGCACCGAACGTCCCGTTGCGCAGCTTTTCGGACTGCTCCTGGGCCATGACCGACCCGATGAACGTGGCGAGCGCGGCGCTCCAGAAGACGAGCTCGGCCAGGTCTGTGGGGGGGAGAACGATCTGCATGGGGAGAACCCGCGTGGGAGGCACCGAGGAGCATGATCGTGCATTATAATCGCTCGTGTGCTGCCCAGGTACCTGTATCGCTCGTAGGGATCCCGACGAGGCGGTGAGGCCGGCGGAGATGCAGAGGCACGGAGAGAGCCGCCGCGGCTCTCTCCGTGCCCCTGCGTCTCTGCGTGAGGCCGCCGCCGTCAGAGCGTGCGCACCGGCGGCCTCGTACGCCTCAGCAGGTCGCGGACGGAGCCGGTCCGCTCCGCCCGCGCCAGCCGCCCGGCGGCGAGGTCGGCGAGCACCGGGGCGGGGCGTTCCGAGAGCCGCGCCGCCCGCTCCAGGAGTGAGAGAGCCCCGCCCAGCGAATTTCCCCCCTCCCGCGGCCAGAGCAGGTCGATCACTCCCGCCGCGTGCAGGGCGGCGGGGTCCACGCCGGCGCCCGCCGCGGCGGAGGCGCGCTCGGCCGCCGCGAGCACCCGCGCGGACGGGGTCCCGGCGGGGCCGCACGCCTCGGCGGGGACGGCGCTCCCGGGGACGGAGGGGGCGGCGGTGCAGGGACGCCAGCGGGTCTCGACCGAGAGACGCGCCGCGAAGGGACGGGGCACCCGCGCCGCCGCGAGGGCGGCGAGCGCGCCGTCCGCGGGCGCCGCCGCGTCGCCGCGGGCGCAGGAGAGCGCCGCCGCGCAGGCGAGCGGGGCGAGGGCGCGCCGCAGCGCGGTTCCCGCGCGGGCTCCGGCGGGGGCGGAGCTCCTGGCGCGGAGCGGATCGGGCAGTGGCGTGGCCAGGCGGTGACGAGGAGGTCGGTCGGGAGGGTGGAGCGGGATGGTGGATCGAAGGTGTGGGGGAGGGCACCGCTGCCGCAAGCGCTGCGGGGAGCCGACCGCAGGGTCGGTTCACGACGCTGCGGGGGAGCGGATCATCCCCTGTCGTCACGCGCAAGCAGGCCCCCTTCTCCGACCGCGAAGGAGCGGAGAACTCCGGATGCGCGGATCTCCCCTTCGGTCAGTCGCGCGGAGAGGGGCGGCGCCGGAAGGTGAGGACGATGGCGGCGAGGCCGGCGGCGACGAAGCCGAGCGCGATCGCGCCGGAGCGCCAGTCGGCGACGCCGTCGTCGTACACGTCGAAGAGGTACAACGCGCCCTGCACGCCCGCGACGATCCCGGCGAGGTAGATCAGGAGCACTCGCCCCAGAGCCAGCTCTCGCCTTGTCTGCATCGCCCCTCGCAGTCGCGGTGGATCGAAGTTCTCAGGGCGTACGCGCGCCGGCGGCACCGTGTTTCGCGCTTCGGTTTCGCCTGATGCCGCTTTCTCCATTCGATTGCATTCCTCGTTCCTCAAAACTGCATGGCTCTCACAGAGGACACAGAGGACACGGAGGAAAGCACGCGGTTCCTCTGCGCCCTCTGTGACCTTTGTGAGAGCCATTGCAGTTTGAATCTACCAGTCGAATGCACAGGGAATGGGTATGATGATATCTCATACCAGATCCTGGTGAAGAGTTGGTGCACCACGCCGGCTCACGTGCTGACGCGGCTATAGATCCTTCGGCCTGCATGTTGTTTCACGATCCGCTGATTGAAGCGTCGTCGGCCTCAGGATGACATTGTAGGGCGTGTGCGGATACAGAAGCTCTCCAGCCGGATCTGGTATCAGCGCCAGCAGTTGACAGTTTCCGTCTCCCACTTTACCTTAGTAATAAGCAGTTGTTGTAACTCTCAACTCGGACGGAGGACGGAACGATGACGGAGACGATCGACGCGACCTCGACGGCGACCATCTGGGCGATCGACCCGGCGCACACGCTGGTGGAGTTCAGCGCCAAGCACATGATGATCACCACCGTGAAGGGCCGCTTCACCGAGGTGAAGGGCGAGATCCGGATGGACGAGACCCACCCGGACCAGTCGTCGGTGCGGGCGGAGCTGGGCGTGGCGAGCATCAACACGGGCGTGGAGCAGCGCGACGCGCACCTGCGCTCGGCCGACTTCCTGGACGCGGAGAACTTCGGCGCCATCACCTTCGCCTCGAAGCGGATCGAGGGCGCGGTGGACCGCCCGGGCGAGACCTTCACCCTGGTGGGCGACCTGACCATCCGCGGGACCACGCGCGAGGTGAAGCTGGAGGTGGGCTACGACGGCCGCGGCCGCGACCCGTGGGGCGGCGAGCGCGTGAGCTTCAGCGCCACCGGCAAGATCGACCGGCGCGACTTCGGGCTCACCTGGAACACCGCGCTGGAGACGGGCGGGGTGCTGGTCGGCAACGAGATCAAGATCTCCATCGAGGCCCAGGCGGTCCGGGCCTGAGAGCTTCGCCTCAGGCGAGACGCAGAGGCACAGAGAGAACGGATGCGGACTCTCTGTGCCTCTGCGTCTCTGCGTGAGATCAACCCAGCAGGTCGTCGAGCTCCACGGGCTGGGGCGTGACGGCGGCCTCGTCAGACTCGCCGGTGCGGATGCGGTAGACGCGCTCGACGGGGAGCACGAAGATCTTCCCGTCGCCCACCTCGCCGGTGCAGGCGGCGTCGAGGATGGCGCGCACCGTCACGTCGACGAAGGGCTCGGAGACGCCGATCTCCAGCCGCACCTTCTCCTGCAGCCCCATCTTCACCGTGGTGCCGCGGTAGGTCTCCACCCGCTCCAGCTCGCCGCCGTGGCCCTGCACCGGGGCCACCGTGAGCCCGCGCACCTCGGCGCGGTAGAGCGCCTCCAGCGTCTCGCCCAGCTTCTCGGGGCGGATGATGGCGATGATGAGCTTCATGCGCCCTCCGCCACGGCCAGGGTGAGCGGCGCGGCGGCCACCGCGCGCAGCGGCAGCAGCGCGTCCGGCGGCACCAGCACGGCGCCCTCGCCGCGGGCGTAGGCCTCCTCGCCGTGCTGCACCACGTCGAGCCCCACCCCCTCCTCGCGCGGCGAGCGGCGCAGCGGCGTCACCAGCGCGATCAGGCGCAGGATGGCCAGCGTGGCCACCGCGCTGTATCCCCCCGCCGCCAGCACCGCCACCGCCTGCTTGCCGAGCTGCGCCGCGTGCCCGGCGAGGAGCCCGTCGGTGCCGCCCCAGGCCGCGCTCGCCAGCACCCCGGTGAGCAGCGCCCCCACGATGCCGCCCAGCCCGTGCGCGGAGAACACGTCCAGCGAGTCGTCCAGCCGCGTGCGCGAGCGGTAGGCGATGGCGAAGTAGCTGGGGACGGCCGCCAGCGCGCCGAGCGCCAGCGCCGCAGTCGGCCCCACGAAGCCGGCGGCGGGGGTGATCGCCACCAGCCCCAGCACGATCCCCGTCGCGCCGCCCACCGCCGTCACCTTGCGCAGCCGGAAGGCGTCGAGCGCCATCCACGCCACCAGGGTGGCGGCGGGGGCGAGGAGGGTGTTCACGAAGGCCAGCGCGGCCGAGGCGTTCGCCGCCAGCGCGCTCCCCGCATTGAAGCCGAACCAGCCGAACCAGAGGAGCCCCGCGCCCAGCAGCACGTAGGTCGCGTCGTGGGGGAGGAGCGCCTGGCGGCCGTAGTCCTTGCGCGTGCCCACCACCAGCGCCGCCACCACCGCCGCGGCGCCGGCGTTCACGTGCACCACCGTCCCCCCCGCGAAGTCGAGCGCGCCCAGGTCGGCCAGCCAGCCGCGGCCCCACACCCAGTGCGCCACCGGCGCGTACACCAGCAGGCTCCAGGCGGAGATGAAGGCCAGGTACGCGCCGAAGCGCATCCGCTCCACCACCGCGCCGGAGATCAGCGCGGCGGTGATGATGGCGAACGTGCCCTGGTAGGCCATGAAGAGGAGCTGCGGCAGGGCGCCCCAGGGGCCGCCCTGCAGCCCCACGCCGCGCAGCAGCGCGAAGTCCAGCCCGCCCACCCACCGCCCGCCGGGCGCGAAGGCGAGCGAGTAGCCGAGCAGCGCCCAGAGCACCCCCACCACGCCCAGCGCGGCGAAGCTCATCATCAGCGTGTTGAGCACGTTCTTGCCGCGCACCAGCCCGCCGTAGAAGAAGCCGAGCGCCGGCGTCATCAGCAGCACCAGCGCCGTGGAGGCCATCACCCACGCCGTGTCGGCTCCGTCGATCGGCACCTGCTGGACGGATGCGAAAGCGATCATGGCGCTCCTTCGGCTGGAGAGTGCAGGTGCCGGCGGGATGAGGCAGAGTAAATGAGCGCCCAAAGAATGTCAACCATTTCCACCCATATACTTTATTTTGTTTTGTGAGTAATCGATATCGCTTGATTCAGTGCGGAATCCCCCGAACCCGACTCGGGGACAGGCTCGCGAGCGAGCTCCACGATCTCGACGCGGGAATGATGCGTCTGCCTGCAGGGACACGCGCCTTCCCGGTCGGCACTGTCAAAAAAGGTTGCGAAGGGATCGTTCGTTGTCATACAATGCGCACGATCGTTCGTTGTGATCAGGGCGCGCTGCATACCGGCCGCGAACGCACCGAATACGTGCTCGCCCAGGCCGCGTCGATCCGGGGTTTCCGTTCTGCGGCCCCTCACCCTTCACACGCACAGTTTCCATGACCCGACTCCGCCTCTGCCTTGCCCTCGCCGCGCTGTTCGCCTGCGCGGAAAGCGCGTACGCGCAGCACTCCGCTCCGGCCCCCACGGCTCCCCTCGGCATCGAGGCTCCCCCGCGGGGAACCCTCTCGCGCGTGCAACTGGAGGCGGTCGCGAAGAACATTCGCGCACTGGAGGCGAACCCGCTCGCCAGCGACGCGGCGGAGGCCCGGCGCGTGCTGCTCATGTGGATCACGGACTCTCCAGACGTCACCATCACGATGTGCGGCGGCGCGCTGAAGTCGCTCTCCGAGTCTACCAGTCGCTACCACGGGGAACTGCTGCTGCAGTTCGTCCTCTCCAGCGGCGCCTACGTCATCGAGCACCCGGACAGGGCCGGCGACGTGGCCCGCGTCACCGCTGGTGGACTGGAAGGCGCGCTGGCCGCGTACACCGCGCTGAAGGCACGGCAGGGCGAGCAGGCCGCCGATCCGTTCATGGAGCAGCTTTCGGGCATCCGCGAGCGCGGTGGCCTGGAAGAGCATGCGCGCACAGCCACCAGGGACTGCGAGTGACGGCGTGACGGGACGGGGCGGTGTGGCAGGGCGAATGAATTCGCTGCAACAACCACACGAAGTCCGCCTGCGCGGACTACCGGCCGCGTCGCCGCCGAGATGGAGTGGCGCGCGACGGAACCTCCCCGCAGCCGGAGTTCGCTACTTCGGCTGCGGTGAGACCGGTCGCGTGCCGCGGAGTGGCGGCGGCACCGCAGGCGGGAGTCCGCGCAGGCGGACTTCGTGTTCCTGTTGCAGCGGATTCATCCGCCCTGCAAACCGGGCGTCCGTGCTGGCGGTGGGGCACCCGGTGCCTACATTGCGCGGCTCCTCACGGTCAACGCTCGATCCGGAGTCCGGATGAACGTCCGCACGACCCTTCCGGCGGCGGCCATCGCCTGCCTCGCGCTCGCCGTACCCGCGCGCGCGC
>JBJMPM010000286.1:0-9259 GCA_045803205.1 Longimicrobiaceae bacterium | reverse complement strand
CGCCTTCGTGGTGCTGGAGGCATTCCCCGTCACCGCCAACGGCAAGGTCGACCGCGCCGCGCTCCCCGCGCCCGACACGCCCGGCTCGCGCGGGACGTACGTGGCGCCGCGCACCCCCGCCGAGGAGCGGATGGCGGCGATCTGGGCAGAGGTGCTGGGAGTGGAGCGGGTGGGGGCGGAGGACAACTTCTTCGAGCTGGGGGGCCATTCCCTTCTGGCGACGCAGCTCGTTTCGCGGGTGCGGGAGGCGTTCCGGATCGAGCTGCCGCTGCGGGCGGTGTTCGAGGCGCCGACGCTGGCGGAGCTGACGGGCCGCGTGGAGGCGCTCCGGGCAGAGACGCCCGGCGACGCCGGAGCCCCGCCGCTGGTGCCGGTGCCGCGCGACGGCTCGCCGCTGCCGCTGTCCTTCGCGCAGCAGCGGCTCTGGTTCATCGACCGGCTGGAGCCGGGGAGCGCCACCTACAACCTCCCCGTGGCATGGCGCCTGGGGGGTGTGCTGGACGAGGCGGTGCTGGAGCGCGCGCTGGGTGAGATCGTCCGGCGTCACGAGGCGCTGCGCACCACCTTCGCGGAGGTGGACGGCTCGCCGGTGCAGGTGATCGCGCCGTTCGGCGGCTTCGCCGTGCCGGTCGAGGACCTGTCGGGGCTGAGCGAAGCGGATCGCGAGGCGGCGCTCAGGCGCCGCGTCGGCGAGGAGGCGGTGCAGCCGTTCGACCTCGCCGCGGGGCCGCTCTTCCGTGCGGCGCTGCTGCGGCTGGGCGAGGAAGACCGCGTCCTGCTGCTCTCGATGCACCACATCGTCAGCGACGGGTGGAGCATGGGCGTGCTCTACCGCGAGTTCTCGGCGCTGTACGCGGCGTACCGCGAGGGTGGGGAGTCGCCGCTGCCGGAGCTGGCGGTGCAGTACGCCGACTACGCGGTGTGGCAGCGCGAGCAGTTGGAGGGCGAGGCCCTGGAGCGGCAGCTCTCGTACTGGCGGGAGCGGCTGGCGGGTGCGCCGGAGCTGCTGGAGCTGCCCACCGACCATCCCCGTCCGGCGGTGCAGACGTTCCGGGGTGCGGTGGTCCCGGTGGAGCTCTCCCTCGAGCTGCTGGAGCGCTTGCAGGCGCTGGGGCGGAGCGAGGGCGCGACGCTGTACATGACGCTGCTGGGCGCCTTCCAGGTGCTGCTGGGCAGGTACGCCGGCAGCGAGGACGTGGTGGTGGGGAGCCCGATCGCCGGACGCACGCGCGGGGAGGTGGAGGAGCTGATCGGTTTCTTCGTCAACACCCTGGTGCTGCGCACCGACCTCTCGGGAGACCTGAGCTTCCGCGAGACCCTGCGGCGGGTGCGGGAGGCGACGCTGGGCGCGTACGCGCACCAGGAGCTGCCCTTCGAGAAGCTGGTGGCCGAGCTGCAGCCGGAGCGCAGCTTGAGCCACTCGCCCCTCTTCCAGGTGATGTTCACGCTGCAGGACGCCGGGGGCGGGGGAGGCGCTCTTCCGGGGCTGAAGGTGAGCGGAGTCGCAGCGGAGTACGCGATCGCCAAGTTCGATCTGTCCCTGACGCTCGAGGCGACCCCCCGGGGCCTGCGCGGCGGACTGAACTACAGCACCGACCTCTTCGAGCGCGGCACGATCGAGCGGATGCTCGGCCACCTGGCGCGGGTGCTGGAGCAGGCCGCGGCCCGGCCGGAGGCGCGGCTCTCGGAGCTGGACCTGCTCTCGGCGGAAGAGCGCGCCCTGGTGGTGGATGCCTGGAACCGGACGGCGGCCGGGTATCCTGCGGACCGGTGCATCCACGAGCTGTTCGAAGCCCAGGCGGCGCGCACGCCGGGGGCGGTGGCCGTGCGCTTCGAGGAGGAATCGCTCACCTATGCAGAGCTGAACGAGCGCGCCAACCGGCTGGCGCACTCCCTCGCCGGCCTCGGTGTCCGGCCGGAGACGCGGGTGGCGCTCTGCCTGGAGCGGGGGCCGGAGATGGTCGTCGCCGTCCTGGCCGTGTTGAAGGCGGGCGGCGCGTACGTCCCGCTGGACCCGACCTATCCCGCGGAGCGGCTGGCGTTCGTGCTGGCCGACGCGGCCGTGCCCGTGCTGGTGACGCAGGAGTCGCTGCGTGCGGCGCTCTCCGCCGGCGACGGCGTCGCGGTGGTGAGCGTGGACGGGCACGGGGAGCGGATCGCGGCGGAGTCCGCGGAGAACCCGGCGCGCGGCGCACGGCCCGACCACCTGGCCTACGTGATCTACACCTCCGGGAGCACGGGAACGCCCAAGGGGGTGCTGGTGCAGCACGGCTCCCTGTCGAACCTGCTGGCCGCCACGCGCGAGGCGTTCGGGGTCGGTGAGGGCGACGTGATGCCGGCGATGGCCTCGTACGCCTTCGACATCTGGCTCTTCGAGGCGCTGCTGCCGCTCACCTCCGGCGCGGCGGTGCGCCTGGTGGAGCGCGACCGGGTGCTGGACGTGCCCGCGCTGGTGGAGGAGATCGCGGACGCCACGCTCGTGCACGCGGTCCCCGCACTGATGCGGCAGCTGGTCCAGGCGGAGCGTGAGACGCCCCGGCTCGCCCGGCTGCGGCGCGTCTTCGTGGGTGGCGAACGGGTCCCCGCCGACCTGCTGGCGGAAATGCGGGAGGCGTTCCCCAGGGTGGAGACGCACGTACTCTACGGCCCCACCGAGGGGACCGTCCTGGCCTCCACGCACCCCGTCTCGCAGAACGGGATCGTGGAGGGGCACCCGATCGGCCGTCCCCTGGGGAACGTGCGCCTGTACGTCTGCGACGCGCTCGGCAGCCCGCAGCCGATTGGCGGCCCGGGCGAGCTCCTGATCGGCGGGGCGGGGGTGGCGCGCGGCTACCTGGGGCAGCCGGATCTGACGGCGGAGCGCTTCGTTCCCGACCCCTTCGGCGGAGAGCCCGGAGCCAGGCTGTACCGCACCGGGGACCGGGCGCGCTGGCGGGTGGATGGGACGCTCGAGTACCTGGGGCGGCTCGACTTCCAGGTGAAGGTGCGCGGCTTCCGCATCGAGCTGGGGGAGATCGAGTCCGCGCTGCTCGCCCATCCCTCCGTCCGCGAGGCCGTGGTGCTGGCGCGCGGCGAGGACGAGGCGCGGCGGCTCGTCGCCTGGGTGGTGGCGGACGGCGCCGGCGCGGCGGAGCTGCGGGCGCACCTGGCCGCCCGTCTCCCGGAGTACATGGTGCCGGCGGCCTTCGTGGCGATGGACGCGCTGCCGCTCACCCGCAACGGCAAGGTCGACCGCCGCGCCCTCCCCGACCCCGCGGACGAGTGGGAGACGGTGGACGCGCGCACCCCCGAGACGCCCACGCAGGAGCTGCTCGCCGGCGTCTGGCGCGACGTGCTGGGCGCGGTGCGCCCCGGCCCGGCCGACGACTTCTTCGAGCTGGGCGGCCACTCGCTGCTGGCGCTGCGCATCGCCACGCGGGTGCGCGCGGTGTTCGGCGCCGAGCTGCCGGTGCGCGCGGTCTTCGACGCGTCGACCCTGCGCGCGATGGCCGCCCGCATCGACGCCCTCCGCGCCGGCGACGCGGCCGCCGCCGCGCCCCCGCTGGAGCCCGCGCCGCGCGACGCGCCGCTGCCGCTCTCCTACTCGCAGGAGCGGCTCTGGCTGATGGAGACGCTCGCCCCCGGCGCGCTCTCCTACGGCGTCTCCGTACCCCTCGTCTTCCCGGCCGACGTCGACGCCGACGTGCTGGCGCGCGCGCTGGCCGAGGTGGTCCGCCGCCACGAGGCGCTCCGCACCGTCTTCCGCGCGGGCGAGGGCGAGCGCGACCCCGAGCAGGTGGTGCTCCCGCCCTTCGCCGTCGACCTCCCCGTCGACGATCTGCGCGCGGCGCCCGCAAGGAACGCCGTGACCGACGCGGCGTCGCGCGCGCAGGCGGAGCCGTTCGACCTGGAGCGCGGGCCGCTGCTGCGCGCGCGCCTGCTGCGGCTGGACGACGCGTCGGTGCTGCTGGTGACGATCCACCACATCGTCTTCGACGGGTGGTCGGGGCAGGTGCTGGAGCGCGAGGTGCGCGCGCTGGCGGGCGCCTTCGCGCGCGGCGAGCCGTCGCCGCTGGCGCCGCTGCCGGTGCAGTACGCGGACTTCGCGGTCTGGCAGCGGCGCTGGCTGGAGAGCGGCGTGCTCGGCCCACAGGTGGAGTTCTGGCGGCACACGCTCGCCGGCGCCCCCGACGCGCTCGACCTCCCCCTCGACCGGCCGCGCCCCGCCATCCGCACCCACGCGGGCGCCCGACGCTGGTTCCATCTCCCGACCGAAGTGGCGGAGCAGGCGCGCGCGCTCGCCCGGCGCGAGGGCGCCACCCTGTACATGGTGCTCCTGGCCGCCTTCGACGTGCTGATGGCGCGCCTCTCGGGCTCGGACGACGTGGTGGTCGGCACGCAGGTCGCCGGGCGCACCGCCGAGGAGGTCGAGGGGCTCATCGGCATCTTCGTCAACGGCCTGGCGCTGCGCACCGACCTTTCCGGCGACCCGTCGTTCCGCGAGGCGGTCGCGCGCGTGCGGCGGACCACGCTCGACGCGTACGCGCACTCGGACGTCCCCTTCCAGCGGCTGGTGGACGCGCTGGGGGTGGAGCGCACGCTCAGCCATCCGCCCGTCTACAACGTCTCCTTCATCCTGCAGGCGGAGCACAACGCGTCCCCCGCCGCGCCGCGGGGCGTGGACGGCGGCGCGCCCGCGCTCCCGGAAGGCCCCCTCCCCGCGGACGCCGAGTACGAGCTGGCGGTGGAGCTGCTGGAGGACGGGGGCGGCGGGCTGATTGGCGCGGCCAACTACAGCACCGAGATCTTCGACGACGAGACGGTCGCGCGCCTGCTGGCCGGGTACGGACGGCTCCTCGCCGCGCTCCTCGCCGCCCCGGACGCCCGGATCTCCGCGCCCGCGCCGGCGGAGGGCGACGAGGCCGCGCGCGTCCTGGCGCTCTCCGCCGGCCCGCCGGCGTCGCCCACCGGGCTCCCCCTGCACCGGCGCTTCGCGGCGTGGGCCGCGCGCACCCCGGACGCGCCCGCGCTGCGGCTGGACGGCGGCACCGTCACCTACGCCGAGCTGAACGCGCGCGCCAACCGCATCGCGCACCACCTGCGCGCGGCCGGCGTCGGCCCCGAGTCGCGCGTCGGCGTCTCCATGGAGCGTTCCGCGGACCTGGTGGCGGCGTTCCTGGGCATCCTGAAGGCGGGCGGCGCCTACGTTCCGCTGGACCCGTCGTACCCCGCCGAGCGGCTGGGCTTCATGGCCGCCGACGCGGGCGTGGAGGCCGTGGTGACGGTCGATCCCGCCCTCGTCGCCCCCTGGAGCGGCGGTGCGCGCATCGTCTGCCTGGCGTGCGAGCAGGCGGAGATCGCCGCCCGCCCCGAGGACGACCCGGAGGTCGAGGTCGATCCGGAGGGGCTGGCGCACATCCTCTACACCTCGGGAACCACGGGGCTGCCGAAGGGCGTGGCGATCCCGCACCGCGCCGTGGACGGGCTCTTCTCCGGGCAGGCGTACGCGCGATACGACGGGGACACGGTCTCGCTGCACGTGGCGCCGGCCGCCTTCGACGCCACCACGCTGGAGCTCTGGGGCGCGCTGCTGAACGGGGGATCGGTGGCGATTCACCCCGCCGGGATCCCCGAGCCGGAGCGGCTGGGCGAGTTCATCCACCGGCACGGGGTGACCATCGCCTGGCTCACCGCCGGGCTCTTCCACCAGGTGGTGGATGCCGGCGCCCCCGGCTACGGCGGGATGCGCCAGATCATGTCGGGCGGCGACGTGCTCTCCCCCGCGCACGTGCGGCGCGCCGCGGAGCTCCTTCCCGGCGTGCGGCTGATGAACGGCTACGGCCCCACCGAGACCACCGTCTTCGCCACCACCCATCTGCTTGCCGGAGACGAGCCGGGCCCACTCCCCGTCGGCCGGCCCATCGCAGGAGCGCACGTCTACGTGCTCGACGCCTTCCTGCGCCCGGTACCCGTGGGGGTGCCCGGCGAGCTGTACGTGGGCGGCAGCGGCGTGGCCCGCGGCTTCGCGGGGCGGCCGGCGCTCACCGCCGAGCGCTTCGTTCCCGATCCGTTCGGCGAGCCCGGCGCGCGCCTCTATCGCACCGGCGACCGCGGGCGCTGGAACCGCGACGGCGAGGTGGAGTTCCTGGGGCGGGTGGACCGGCAGGTGAAGCTGCGCGGCTTCCGCATCGAGCCGGGGGAGGTGGAGGCGGTGCTCCGCGCGCACCCGGCAGTGAGCGACGCGGTGGTGGACGCGCACGGCCGCGGCGAGAAGAAGCGCCTGGTCGCCTGGGTGGTCCCCTCCGGCGGCGCGCGGCCCACGCCGGCGGCGCTGCTGGCGCATGCGGCGCAGCGCCTCCCCGGCCACCTGGTCCCCGCCGCGGTGGTGGTGCTGGACGCGCTCCCGCTCACCGTCCGGGGGAAGGTGGACCGCCGCGCCCTCCCCGACCCGGAGTTCGGCGCGGAAGACTTCACGGCGCCCCGCACGCCCACCGAGGAGATCGTCGCCGGCACCTGGGCCGACCTGCTGGGGGTGGAGCGCGTGGGGGTGGACGACGACTTCTTCCACCTGGGCGGGCACTCGCTGCTGGCCACCCGCGCGGCCTCGCGCCTGCGCGCCCTCTTCGGCGTGGACGTGCCGCTGCGCGCGCTCTTCGAGCACCCCACCGTGCGGGCGCTGGCCGCCGAGGTCGACCGGCTGCGCGGCGCGGGCGCCGCCGCCGCGCAGGAGGCGGTCGCCGCGCCGCCCGTCCCCGACGGCGGCGAGGCGCCGGTCTCGTTCGCGCAGGAGCGGATGTGGTTCCTGGACCGGCTGGAGCCGGGGAACCCCGCCTACCACGTCCCCCTCTCGGCGCGGCTGCGCGGCCCGCTCGACGCGGCGGCGCTGCACCGCGCGCTGGAAGAGGTGGTGCGCCGCCACCAGGCGCTCCGCACCGCCTTCCCCGCGCGCGGCGGCGTGCCGGTGCAGCGCGTGTCGCCGCCGGGGCCGGTCCCCTTCCCCGTGCACGACCTGCGCGCGCTCCCCGAGGGCGAGCGCGAAGAGGCGGCGCGGCAAATCGCCCGGCGGGTGATGGCCGAGCCCTTCGACCTGGAGCGCGGCCCCCTCTTCCGCGCCGAGCTGGCGCGGCTGGGCGACGAGGAGCACGGCGTCTTCCTGAGCGCGCACCACGCGGTCTCCGACGGATGGTCCGTGGGCGTGCTGCTCACCGAGTGGACCGCGCTCTACTCCGCCTTCGCGCGCGGCGAGCCGTCGCCGCTCCCGGAGCCGGCGCTGCAGTACCCGCAGTGGGCGGCGTGGCAGCGCGGCTGGCTGCACGACGACGCGCTCGAGGCGCAGCTCGGCTACTGGCGCCGGGCGTTGGCCGGTGCGCCGCCGCGGCTGGAGCTGCCCACGGACCGGCCGCGCCCCGCGGTGAAGGGCCACCTCGGCGCGCTGGAGGCGCTCACCATCCCGCGCGCCCTCTCCGACGCGGTCGCGGCGCTGGGGCGGCGCGAGGGCTCCACGCTCTTCATGGTGCTGCTCGCGGCGCTGGACGTGGTGCTGCAGCGCTGGTCCGGGCAGGACGACGTCGTCGTGGGCACCCCCATCGCCGGCCGCACGCGCTCCGAGACGGAGGCGATGATCGGCCTCTTCCTCAACACCCTGGCGCTGCGGGCCGACCTCTCCGGCGATCCGGCCTTCACCGCGCTGCTGGGGCGGGTGCGGGCGACGACGCTCGACGCCTACGCGCACCAGGACGTGCCCTTCGAGCGGGTGCTGGAGGAGGTGCACCCCGAGCGCACCCTGTCGCACTCGCCGGTTTTCCAGGTGATGCTGAACCTGGCGAACTTCGAGATGGGGAAGGTGGAGCTGGACGCGCTCTCGCTGGAGGGCTTCGGCGAGAACGGCGAGCCCACCAGCAAGTTCGACTTCACGCTGTACGCGTACGAGGGGCCGGAGGGGATCGTCCTGCAGCTCATGTACGACCCCGAGCTGTACGGCGCCCCGCGGATGCGCGCGCTCCTCGCGCAGCTCCAGGCCGTCCTCGGCCAGGCGGCGGACGACCCCGCGCGCCCGCTCTCCGCCTTCTCGCTGGCGACGGACGAAGCGGCCTCCGTCCTCCCAGACGCGTCCCTCCCGCTCGCGCCCGAGCCCTGGCGCGGCGCCGTGCACGAAACCTTCGCCGCGCGCGCCGCCGCGTCTCCCGACGCGCCCGCCGTCGCGGACGCAGGGGAGATGTGGACCTACGGCGAGCTCGACGCGGCCGCCAACCGCATCGCCCACGCGCTGGCCGCGGGCGGCGTCCAGCACGGCGACGTGGTCGCGGTCTGGGCGCACCGCTCGCCGGCGCTCGTCCGCGCGCTGCTCGGCGCGTGGAAGGCCGGGGCCGCCTTCGCCATCCTCGACCCCGCGTACCCGCCGGTGCGTCTGGCCGCGCAGGTGCGCGCCGCGAAGCCCTCTGCCCTGCTCCGCATCGCCGCCGCGGGCGAGGTGCCGGAGGAGGCCGCCGCCGCGCTCGCGGAGAGCGCGCGCGCCACCGTCGTTCTGACGGCGGACGGGAAGGACGGGGTGGATGGATTCCCCTCCACCGCCCCGGCCGTCTCCGTGGGGCCGGACGACCTGGCGTACGTCGCCTTCACCTCGGGGACCACGGGCGCGCCGAAGGCGATCGCGGGCACGCACCGGCCGCTGGCGCACTTCTTCGGCTGGTACGCGCGCGAGCTCGGGCTGTCGGCGGGCGACCGCGTCTCCCTCCTCTCGGGGCTGGCGCACGACCCGCTGCTGCGCGACGTCTTCGCCCCGCTCACCACCGGCGGCCGCATCGTCATCCCCGATCCCGACCAGGTCGGCACGCCCGGCTGGTTGGCGGGGTGGATGCGCGACAGCGGCGTCACTGTGGCCCATCTCACCCCCGCGATGGGGCAGATCCTGGCGACGGGGACGGGGGATTCCACGCTGCCCGCGCTGCGCCTGGCGTGCTTCGGCGCAGACGTGCTGCGCGCGACAGACGTGGAGCGGCTGCGCGCGATCGCGCCGAACGCGGAGGCCGTCAACTTCTACGGCGCCACCGAAACGCCGCAGGCCATCGCTGCCTTCCGCGTTCCCATGGAGCTCGCGGAAGGGGGCGACGTGGTGCCCGTCGGCCGCGGGATCGAGGGCGTCGACCTGCTGGTCGTCACGCCGTCGGGAACGCTGGCGGGGATCGGCGAGCTGGGGGAGATCGCCGTCCGCACCCCCTATCTCTCGCGCGGCTACCTGAACGATGCGGAGCTGACGGCCGCGCGCTTCGTCGCCAACCCG